>NZ_JBSFDB010000019.1:0-187962 GCF_053593695.1 Streptomyces sp. NPDC002144 | reverse complement strand
TACGCGCTGCTGCCCCCCTTCTGCGGTCCCCCCCAACCTCCTGCGCCCCGCCCGGACCCCGGCGATCTCCCCCGCCCCCCCCCCCCCGCGGGGGGCGCTCCCCCCGCGGGGGAAGCGCCCCTCTCCCGTGCCGGGCGTGGCTACAGGGCCACACCCAGCAGGGCGTCCACGGCGCGCGAGACGACACCGGGGGCCCCGGTGTCCGTACCGCCCTCGGCGTCCTGCCGCGCGGCCCAGCGGTCGACCGCGGCGAGCGCGGCGGGGGCGTCCAGGTCGTTCGCGAGGGCCTCGCGGATCTCCTCGACGAGGGCCTCGGCGGGCGGCCCGTCGGGGCGGGAGACGGCGGCGCGCCACCGGCCGAGCCGGCGCACGGCGTCCTCGAGGACCTGGTCGGTCCACTCCCAGTCGGCCCGGTAGTGGTGGGCGAGCAGCGCGAGCCGTATGGCGGCCGGGTCGACACCGTCCCGGCGCAGCCGGGAGACGAAGACCAGGTTGCCCTTGGACTTGGACATCTTCTCGCCGTCCAGGGCGACCATGCCGGCGTGGACGTACGCCTTGGCCATGGGGAACTCGCCGGTGAGCACCTGGGCGTGGGACGCGCCCATCTCGTGGTGCGGGAAGGCGAGGTCGGAGCCGCCGCCCTGGACGTCGAAGCCCATCCCGAGGTGGTCGAGGGCGATGGCGACGCACTCAATGTGCCAGCCGGGGCGGCCGGGGCCGAGGGAGGCGCCGTCCCAGCTGGGTTCGCCCTCGCGGGCGGCCAGCCACAGCATCGGGTCCAGCGGGTTCTTCTTGCCCGGGCGGTCCGGGTCGCCGCCGCGCTCGGCGGACAGCAGCCGCATGGCGGCCGCGTCGAGGTTCGAGACCTTGCCGAAGTGGGGGTCGGACCCGACGGAGAAGTAGATGTCGCCCTCGAGTTCGTAGGCGGCACCGGCGTCGCGCAGCCGCTCCACCAGCGGGACGATGCCGGGTATGGCCTCGACGGCGCCGATGTAGTGCCGCGGCGGCAGCATCCGCAGGGCGGTCATGTCCTCGCGGAAGAGCGTCGTCTCCTTCTCGGCGAGGGCGACCCAGTCGACGCTGTCCCGCTGCGCGCGCTCCAGCAGCGGGTCGTCGATGTCGGTGACGTTCTGGACGTAGTGAACCTGCCGCTTGGTGTCGAGCCACACGCGCTGCACGAGGTCGAACGCGTTGTAGGTCGCCGCGTGACCCATGTGGGTCGCGTCGTACGGGGTGATGCCGCAGACGTAGATGCGGGCGACGGGACCGGGCTGGAGGGTGACCAGACCGCCGGTCGCGGTGTCGTGGATCCTCAGGTCGCGGCCCTGACCAGGCAGGGCGGGGACCTCGGAAGCGGGCCAGGCATGCATGTCATGAGCCTAACCGGACGGATGTTCCGTATACGAACCGGACGGGCCGGATGGCCGGTAAGGCGGTCTTGCGCCTTACCGGACAGTCTGCTCCTACACGGGCGGCCAGGGAATGGCCGGCCACTCGCCGGAGGGCTCCGGGTGCGTGCCGGTCTCCAGGAGCACGGCGACACGCGCGCGCGTGGCGTCGAGTTCGGCGGCGGTGATCAGGGCGGACAGCCGCCCGGCCAGCGCACCTTGGGCGGTCAGGGCCTCCTGGAGGCCCTTGAGGGCGTCGATCGCCTCCGGGGTCAGGGGCTCGCCCGCCCACCCCCACAGCAGCGTCCTGAGCTTGTTCTCGGTGTTGAATGTCACTCCGTGGTCGATGCCGTAGAGGCGGCCGTCCTCGGTGGGCAGCAGATGGCCGCCCTTGCGGTCGGCGTTGTTGATCACCGCGTCGAGCACCGCGAGCCGGCGCAGCCGCTCGTCGTCTGCGTGCACCAGGAGGGCGGTCTTCCCGTCACCGACCTCGGCGAGGCCGATGGCCTTCCAGCCCGGTTCGGGCTCCTCGGCGTCCACCAGGGCCAGCAGGTCGGCCTCGGGGGTCGCCTCGATCCACAGCTGGACCATCCCCTCGCCGTACGGTCCCTCGCGCAGCACGGTGGGCGGGACCAGGCCCCAGCCGGTCGCCTCGGAGACCTCGTAGGCGGCCACCTCGCGCTGGGCGAGGGTGCCGTCGGGGAAGTCCCACAGGGGCCGCTCGCCGGCCACCGGCTTGTAGACGCAGGTGGCCTCCCGGCCGTCCTGGGTGACCGTGCAGTACAGGGCCGCGTTGGACGCGTCGCGGATCCGGCCGCGCACCGTGAGCTCGCCGTGGGTGAGCAGGTCGGCGAGCGGCTCGTCGGTCGTCACGCTCCGCGGCGGTATCCGTTCTGGCGCGGACATACGTGTCCTTCCGGGTCCAGCGGGAGGCTGCACAGCGGGCACGGCGGCCGCCCGGCGTTGACGACGTCCAGGGCGCGCTTGGCGAAGGCTCTGGCCTGCGCGCCGGTCAGCCGGACCCGCAGCATCGGGGGCCCGTTCTCCTCGTCCTGCAGCAGGCGCTCCTCGGCCTCGGCGAGGTCCTCCTCGGAGTCCGCGTCGAGTTCGACGAGGGCCTGCGCCTCGACGATCATGCGCTGTTCCTCGCCGTCCCAGGCGAGGGCCATGGTGCCGACCCGGAACTCCTCCTCGACGGGGGTGTCCAGCGGTTCGGTGTCGGAGATCTCGGTGGGTGCGACGGCCGGGACGGCCGCGTTGCCGCCACTGCGCCGTACGACTTCGTCGAGCAGTTCGTCCATGCGCTCGGCGAGGGCGGCGACCTGGGTCTTCTCCAGGGCCACGCTGGTCACCCGGGAGCCTGCGGTGGCCTGGAGGAAGAACGTACGGCGTCCGGGCAGCCCGACCGTGCCCGCCACGAAGCGGTCCGGGGGGTCGTAGAGGAACACCTGACGGGACACGTCCTGTCTCCATGGGATCGGTGTGTACGGGGGCGTCTGTATGAGCGCGACTGCGTGAACCGCTTCACCCTACTGCGCGCGACGATCACGGTGCGCCCGCACCGCCCCCCACCGGGGCGTCGTCGGCCGGGGGCTCCTCGGGCGGCGCCAGCGACGCGAGGTCCCCGGTGTCACCGAGCCGCACGAGAAAGGGCCTGAGGCGGGTGTAACGGATCGCGGTGATGGAACACGGTTCTACGGAAATCCTCTGGAAGAGGTCGAGATGAAGTCCGAGTGCGTCCGCCACCAGCGACTTGATGATGTCGCCGTGCGAGCACATCACATAGACGGCGCCGGCGCCGTGGTCGCGCTCCACGCGCGCGTTCCACTCGCGTACGGCCTCGGCGGCGCGGGTCTGCATCGCGCGCATCGACTCGCCGCCGGGGAACGCGGCCGCGCTGGGGTGCGCCTGCACCACCTCCATCAGCGGCTCGTCCTTGAGCTCGGCGAGCTTGCGGCCGGACCAGTCGCCGTAGTGGCACTCCCCGATCCGCTCGTCGGTGTGGACGGTGAGTCCGGGCCGGGCCTCGAGCAGCGGCCGGATCGTCTCCTGGCAGCGCTGCAGCGGGCTGGTGACGACCTCGGAGATCGGCAGGGCGGCGAGCCGGCCGGGCAGCGATGCGGCCTGCGCGGCGCCGCGCTCGTCGAGGGCGACACCGGGCGTCCAGCCGGCGAGCACCCCCTCGGTGTTGGCGGTGGATCGTCCGTGCCGGACCAGGAGAAGCGTGGGCATGCGGCCCAGGGTAGGCATACGCCCGCACGTGGCGGGCGTACGAGGACGGGAGAACACGCTCCGTGATCGTCGACTGCGCCATCTACACCCACGGACAGCGGACGGAGGGCCCGGAGGACCTCTCCGACGCGCTGGCGGACGCACGCGCGGCCGGCGGGTTCGTCTGGATCGGCCTGCACGAGCCGTCGGAGGACGAGTTCGACCTGGTCACCCAGGAGTTCGGACTGCATCCGCTGGCCGTGGAGGACGCCCTGAACGCCCATCAGCGGCCCAAGCTGGAGGTGTACGACGACTCGCTCTTCCTCGTCCTCAAGCCGGTCGTGTACGAGCCGGACAGCGACCGGGTCTCCACCGGTGAGGTCATGGTCTTCCTCGGTGATTCCTTCGTGGTCACCGTCCGCCACGGCGAGGGTGCCCCGCTGAAGGCGGTGCGCAAGCGGCTGGAGAACGAGCCCGAGCTGCTCGGGAAGGGGCCGACCGCGGTGCTGTACGCCGTCTGCGACGCCGTCGTCGACCACTACCTGGAGGTGGGGACCGAGCTGCAGACCGACCTGGAGGAGCTGGAGGCGGAGGTCTTCACCCCGGACGTCGGCGGCTCGCGCAACACCGCGTCGCGGATCTACACCTTCAAGCGGCAGGTGATGGAGTTCCGCCGGGCGACGGGCCCGTTGGCGCTGCCGGTCAACCGGCTGGCGGGGACCGGGCAGTTCGGCGCCACGGTGCCCTTCGTCAACGAGAAGGCGCGGCCGTTCTTCCGTGACGTCGGTGACCATCTCGCGCGTGTGAACGAGACGGTGGAGGGCCTGGACCGGCTGGTCTCGGACGTGCTGTCGGCGCATCTGGCCCAGATCAGCGTCCGGCAGAACGACGACATGCGGAAGATCTCCGCGTGGGCGGCCATGGCCGCGGTCCCCACGATGATCGCGGGCGTCTACGGCATGAACTTCGACCACATGCCCGAGCTGCACTGGGTGTGGTCGTACCCGGCGGTGATCCTGATCATGGCCGCGCTGGAGTGGCTGCTGTACCGGACGTTCAAGAAGCGGGGCTGGCTGTAGCTCAGGCGGACTCGGCGGCGGTGGCCGGTCCGCCGAGGGCGTCGGGGCGCTCGGGCATCCGCAGGCTCACCATGCGCCGCCAGCCCGCGAACCGCTCGTAGGCGTAGACGGCGTGGATGCAGGCGGCGAGCAGCGCCGACTTGGCCCGCGGCCAGCCGAGGAGGCGGCCCATGTGGTCCATGACGGCGAGGCTGACGTCCCGGTAGACGCGGATCTCGGCGAGGGCGCACTCCCGCAGGGTGCGCTGGATGGCCCGGCCGTGACCGGCGTGCGCGAGGCGCAGCAACTCCTCGTGGCAGTAGGCGAGATGGTTGTCCTCGTCGCTGGAGATCATCCTGACCGCGCGGCCGATGTCGGGGTGGTCGGCGAAGTACCGGCGCAGCAGCTCCATCTGCTCGGAGGCGCGCTGCTCGGTGACCCGGCTGTGGGCGAGGTAGGTGACGAGGTCGTGCACCGTGAGGGCCTCGTCGGCCTTGAGCTTCTCGTGGGCGAGACCGATGCCGTGCCGCTCCAGGAGCATCGTGTAGTCGGTCTCGGGCGGCACCGGGACCGCTTCGAGCCCGCGCTTCTTCATCAGGGCGTTGAAGATGCGCCCGTGCTTCTCCTCGTCGGCGCCGTGCCGGGCGATCTTCGGGGCGAGATCGCGTTCGCTCTCCGGTACGAGAGCCGCGATCCGGCCGTTCTCCCAGCCGCCCTGGGACTCCCCGCTGGCCGCGATGGAGCAGAACAGCGCGAAGGACGCGTCGTCGTCGAGGATCTCCTGGAACAGACTCTTGGCCGAAAGCATAGAACGAGTCAAATAGCCCAACAGGGGCATCGCAACAGCTATGGGGGACAACTCCGCCAAAAGAAGGAGCGACAGGGTCACGTCCGGGGCGTAACCGCGTGCGCGACGGCGCGTTGTTCCCCGTGACGGCCGTGGCGGGGAAGACCCCCGAGCCCCCACCACGGCCGTGGAGACCTCAGGCCAGCCCGGCGCGCTCCAGGGCCTCGGTGCCGGCGCGCAGCGAGGCGATGCGCTCCTCGAGGGTGAAGCCGGCAGGGTTGAGGGAGAGGGTGGTGACCCCGGCGGCCGCGTACTCCTTCATGCGGTCGGCGATGCGGTCCACGGAACCCAGCAGCGTCGTCCTGTCGATCAGCTCGTGCGGGATCGCGGCGGCGGCACCCTGCTTGTCGCCGGCCAGGTACTTCTCCTGGACCTCGGCGGCGGCCGCCTCGAAGCCCATGCGCTGGGCGAGCTGGTTGTAGAAGTTCTGCTTGGCGCTGCCCATGCCGCCGACGTACAGCGCGGTGTAGGGGCGGAAGGCGTCGGCGAGCGTGGCCACGTCCTTGTCCTCGCCCAGGGCGAGCGGCAGGGTCGGGTGGACGTCGAACCCGTCCATGGTCTTGCCGGCCTTCTCCCGCCCGGCGCGCAGGTACTTGATGGTCGTCTCCTCCAGGTGCTGCGCGGAGGGGAAGATCAGCAGGGCGCCGTCGGCGATCTCGCCGGTCTGCTCGAGGTTCTTGGGGCCGATCGCGGCGATGTACAGCGGGATGTACTCGCGCTCGGGGTGCACGGTCAGCTTGATCGGCTTGCCCGGGCCGCCGGGCAGCGGCAGGGTCCAGTGCTCGCCCTCGTACGTCAGCCGCTCACGGCTCATGGCCTTGCGCACGATCTCGACGTACTCGCGCGTGCGGGCCAGCGGCTTGTCGAACTTGACGCCGTACCAGCCCTCGGAGACCTGGGGTCCGGAGACGCCGAGACCGAGGCGGAAGCGGCCGCCGGAGAGGGAGTCCAGGGTGGCCGCGGTCATCGCGGTCATCGCGGGCTGCCGGGCCGGGATCTGGAAGATGGCCGAGCCGACGTCGATGCGCTCGGTGTGGGCGGCGACCCAGGTGAGCACGGTGGCCGCGTCGGAGCCGTAGGCCTCGGCGGCCCAGCAGACGGCGTACCCGAGGCGGTCGGCCTCCTGGGCCACCGCGAGGTTGTCCGCGTCCATTCCGGCACCCCAGTAGCCGAGGTTGAGCCCGAGCTGCATGCCGATTCCCCTTACCGATCAGTAACGTCCCTGTGGAGCTGACAGTAGCGTGGCTTGCGCGGGCATGGGATGTCACGTCCCGCACAGTGGCGGCGACGCGGGGTGCCGGACCTGGGAAACTGGTCGTCCACAGGCCCCCACACGGCCAGTTCAGGCCAGTAATGTCGGCGTTCATGGAGCAGAGGCATCTCGGCCGTACCGGCCTTCGCGTGTCCCGCATCGGACTCGGCACGCTCACCTGGGGCAGGGACACCGACGAGCACGACGCCGCGGACCTCTTGAAGACCTTCTGGGAGGCGGGCGGCAGTCTCGTCGACACGGCGGACGTGTACGGCGACGGAGAGGCCGAGTATCTGCTCGGGCGCCTGATAGAAGGGCTGGTGCCGCGCCGGGACCTGGTGATCTCCACCAAGGCGGGCAGCGTGCCGGACCCGGACCGCCGCGTCGACGGCTCCCGCGGCCATCTGCTCTCGGCCCTCGACGCCTCGCTGGCCCGCCTGGGCACGGACTACGTCGACGTGTGGCACGTCCACGCCTTCGACCCGTACACCCCGCTCGACGAGACCCTGCAGGCCCTCGACCTGGCGGTGAGCAGCGGGCGCGCCCGCTATGCCGGGGTCTCCAACTTCTGCGGCTGGCAGCTGGCCAAGGCGGCGACGTGGCAGCTGGCGGCGCCGGGCGGGCGGACGCGGCTGGCGAGCACGCAGATGGAGTACTCGCTGCTGCAGCGGGGCGTGGAGCGCGAGGTCCTGCCGGCCGCGCTGGACCTGGGCATCGGTCTGCTTCCGTCCTCCCCGCTGGGCCGGGGGGTGCTGACCGGCAAGTACCGGGGCGACGCCACCCCCGCCGACTCCCGCGGCGCCTCCGAGCACCTGGCCCCCTTCGTGGAGCCGTACCTCGACGACACGGCGAGCCGGATCGTGGACGCCGTCCAGACGGCGGCGGACGGGCTCGCCGTGACGCCCCTCCAGGTGGCCCTCGCCTGGATCCGCGACCGGCCGGGAGTGACCGCGCCCGTCATCGGTCCGCGCAACGCGCAGCAGCTCACGGCGGCATTGTCAGTGGAGGCCCTTAGTCTTCCTGACGAGATCTGCCGGGCGCTCGACGATGTGTCGGCGCCCGTGCACCGCTATCCCGATCACGACTGGAGCACGCTGTGAGCACGGAGCCCGAGACCACGGAGGAGAACGAGCCGGGGACACCGGGCGGCACACGGAAGGACGGCACGCCCGAGACACCGGCGGACGGCACGCCCGGGGCCCCGGCGGACGGCACACCCGGGACCCCCGCGGAGCCGGGTGACACCGGGGCGGCGGCCGACGGCACCACCGAGGAGGCTGCTGGGGAGGGCAGCAGCACCCAGTTGTCCGAGGCCGAGGCCGAGTTGGCGGCTCAGGAGATCGAGCGGGAGCGGATCGAGCGGCGGAAGGCGGAGAAGAAGGGGCCCATCGAGAGCGGGGCCAAGCTGAGCGGCAAGGCCGCCGATCTGCTGGCCGCCGTGCGGGCCGTCGAGAGCGGCGCCAAGCCGGTGGCCACCGCCTTCACCGAGCCCACCCCCGCCCCGCGCAGGCCCGCGCCGGAACCGGTACGGCGCCCGCAGCCGACGCCGGAGGCCGCCGCGCCGTCGGTCCCCGCGGCGGAGAACGTCGAGGCGGTACGGGGCGTGCTGGCCGCCGGTGGCGCTCCCGAGGCGCTCGCGGCACAGGTCGCCGCCGCCCTCGGCGAGGCAGCGGACGAGCGGCTGCGGGCGGATCCCTGGCTGCTCCTGCGGGTCGGCGGGGTACGGCCCGAGCAGGCCGACGGTTTCGCGCGGGCGCTGCTGGGCGCGGACGCCGGGCCGGACGACGAGCGGCGGGGCCGGGCGCTGACGGGGTGGCTGCTGGAACAGGCGGCCCTCGCCGGACACACGGCGCTGGAGATGCCCGCGCTGACCGCCGCGCTGGCCCAGCGGAGCGTGCCGGACGCCGACGCCGCCGTACAGAGCGCCGTCGCGGAGGGCGAGGCGCTGGTCTTCCAGGACGCCCTGGACCCGCACGCGCCGGAGCCGGCGGACGACGGTGAGGGCGAGGAACGGCCGGTCCGTGTCCTCGTCGGTCTGGAGCGCCTGGCCCTCGCCGAGGAGAGCCTCGCGGACGGTCTGGCCCGACTGGTCAACTCCGTGCCGAAGGAGGACGGTTCGGCCGAGGAGTGGGAGGGCGCGGCGGCCTCGGCGAAGGGCTCCACCGCCGAGCTGATCCGCGCGGTCGCCGCCCACGGCCTGGTCCTGCACACCGGCGGCGAGGCGTCCCTCGCCGAACCGGCGGCGCTGCTGCGCACGGCCACCGCGCTCGGGCTCCGCGCCTGGGCGGCGGCCCACACCCCCACCGGCCGGGACCGCTTCGTCCGGTTGTGCGACGCCGCGGAAGGTCCCGACGCGTCGGCCCCCGGGGGCGCCGGCTCTCCGCAGGCCGCACCGGTCGCCACCGTCGCTGGCCTCCTCTCCGGGACCGAAGGCCCCGGCCGGGATGCCGACGGCGCGCTCGACCTGGACCTCCTCGTGGTGCTCGACGCACCTCAGCTGGACGTCGAGACCGCCGCCCTGCTCGTCGAGTCACTGCCGGACGGTGCGCGGCTGGTGCTGTCCGGGGATCCGGCGGTGCTGTGGTCGGCCGGGCCCGGGAGGGTGTTCGCGGATCTGCTGGCCGCGCGGGTCTGCACGCAGGTCGCCTCACGGACCCCGGACCCGGGCCCCCTCGGCGAGCTGGTCTCCGGCATCGGCGTCGGGGAGCTCAACCAGGTCGAGGCGCCCGGCAAGGAGGTCGTGATCGTGCCGGTGCGGGACGCCGGCGAGGCCGTGCACCGCACCGTCCAGCTGGTCGCCGACTCGGTGCCGCGCGCGATCGGCGTCCCGGCCGAGCAGACCCAGGTGATCACGCCGGGCCACGGTGGCGCGGCCGGTACCCGCGCCCTGAACACCGCGCTCAAGGAACGCCTCAACCCCGGCCCCGGCCGGTTCGGCGGCTTCGACCCCGGCGACCGCGTCGCCTACTCCCCCACCCCCGGACGTACTCTGCCGGGCCGGGTCGTCAAGGCCGACGCGGACGGCCTGCACCTGTCCTGCGCGGGCGCTCCCGTCGTCGTACCGAAGGAGCGCGTGGAGCAGTCGGTGCGCCATGGCTGGGCGCTGACCGCGCACCAGGCGGTGGGCACGCGCTGGCCGGCGGTGGTCGTGGTCCTTCCCGGGGACGCGACCCAAGCCCTGAACCGACCGTGGGTCTACACGGCGTTCGGCCGGGCGGACCGCCATCTCTCCGTGGTCCACGGCGCGGAACAGGCACTGGCCAGGGCGGTCTCCGAGATCCCGCCCAAACCGCGGACGACCCGCCTGCCCGTCCTCGTGGCGACCCAGCTGCCGACGTCCGGCTGACCGAGCCGCCTGCCCGCGCTCGAACGACGCCCGCGCGCATACGACGGCGGCGGTCACGGCATCATCCGTGACCGCCGCCGTCGCGGGGAGCCTCAGCGATCGATGTCCAGCGGCTCCAGGTCCTCGTCCCCGTCGAGTTCGCCGTCCAGCTCGCTCTCCAGGTCCTCCTCGAGATCGTCGTCGATTTCGTCGTCGAACACCGCGCTGACGTCGAACCGGCAGATCACGCTCTGCGGATCGGCCCCCTCGAACGGCGCCTCCAGCCACTCCCCCGCCTCGGCGGGATCCTCCGCGGCCGTCACCCACAGCGTGGAGTCGCCCTCCTCCAGCCCGAACTCCTTGTGCCGCGAGGCGATCTCGTCCGGCTCGAACTCACCGAAGAGCACCCCCAGCGCCCCCGGCACCGTGCCGGAGACCTGCGTACTGTCCTCGTCCGCCGCCTCCACCCGTTGCGCCTGGGCCAGCAGCCGCTGCGGCTCCACCACGGTGTAGTCGCGACGGATCAGCACGCTCAGTGCGTTCGGCTCCTCCGGCCCCGTGTACGGCGGCAGGGAGTCCTCTCCGCCGGGGATCTCGAAGGGGGTCACCTCGTCGTAACGGTCGTAGAGCAGCTCGTCGTACGCCTCGGCGGCCGCCGCCAGCTGGTTGAACGCCTCGTAGACGGCCGGGTCGTCCTCACCCGACCTGCGTTCGACCGCCGCCAGGTGACGGTCGAGCGCGGTCTTGACCGCCTCGGCGGCGGCGCGTACCTCGGCAGCGGTGGGCTGCGCAGCATCAGACATAGTGCAGACGCTATCCGTACCGGGCCCCAGCCCGCACAATAGATGCGATGCCGGAATACGAATTTGTCGACGTGTACGTACCTCGCGGGGTCTCCCGCAAGGAAGCCACACGCCTGCTGACGGACCATGCCGAGTACGGACACTGGGAGTTGGACCGCCTCAGCCTGATGCGCGACGGCAGCCGCAGGGTGCGGCTGCGCCGGCGGATCATCCGCCAGGTACGAGCCACGTGGTGAGCTGAGACGGCGACGGAGACGGCGGACACGGAGCGGGCCCCACCGAGGCGGGGCCCGCTCCGTGACGCGTTCACGCGGAGCTACGCCCTCGCGCGGGCCTTGCGGTAGAGGACCGCGCCGCCGAGCAGCGCGCCCGCGCCCACCGGGAGCACGACGCCCAGCGGCAGGTCACTGCCGGTGTGGGCGAGCTGTGCGCCGCCCAGGGGGCTGCTGACCGACCCGGCGCCCTGGGTGCCCGGGTGATTGACGTGCGAGAAGCCGCCGGGACCCGTGCCGCCCGGCGCGGACGGCGTGCCCGGGGCACCGGGGTGCGCGGGCTGCGTCGGACCGCCGGGGTGACCCGGAGTGCCGGGGCCGCCGGGGTGACCCGGAGTGCCGGGACCGCCAGGCGTACCGGGCGGCGTCTCGTGGCCGCCCCCGGGAGGCGTGCCGTGACCGCCGCCGTGGAAGCCGCCGTTGGCGCAGTCGTCGCCGGTCGCGGAGTTGCCGACGCCGACGACGTCGACCGTGTTGCCGCACACGTTCACCGGCACGTCGATCGGCGCCTGGACGTGGTTGCCCGAGCCGATGCCGGGAGAGCCGCCGGTGTGCCCGCCGGCGTGCGAGCCCGTACCGCCACCGTGGCCCCCGGGACCGCCGTATCCGCCGTGACCGTCGTGGTCGCCGTAGCTCCCCGAACCGCCGTATCCGCCGTGGCTGCCGTATCCGCCGTGATCGCCGGACGGCGCGCCGCTGCCTCCGCCGTGGTTGACGCACGTGTTGCCCACCGCCGGGTTGAGTACCCCGACGACGTTGACCGTGTTGCCGCACACATTGACCGGCGCGTGCACCGGCGCCTGCACCGTGTTGCCCGACAGCACGCCGGGCGAGTCCGCGCTCGAGCCGCTCGCCCCCGAGTCGGCATGGGCGTAACCGCCCGCGGCGGCGAGGACGCCGGTCGCGGCCGCCACGGTCATCAGGCCCTTGCGGGTGACCTGTCGCATTGCTGAATTGCCCCCTGCCTTCGATCCTGACCTGGTTTTCGATCCTGACCTGGTTCTCGCGGATCTCGATCACGCGAAAAGGCCGGTCGGCCCCGGGGCGCATGGCACGCACTCCGGAGCCGACGGCGTGAACAAACGACCCCTTGGGGGCCGACGTCAGTGGTTGACGCAGGTGTTGCCGAAGGCGGGGTTCAGCAGCCCGATCACGGAGACCGTGTTGCCGCAGACGTTCACCGGGATGTGCACCGGAACCTGAACGACGTTGCCGGACGCGACACCCGGGGAGTGCACCGCGGCACCCTGAGCGCCGGCGTCGGCGACGGCCAGGCCCGCACCCGCGAGAACCAGACCACCAGTGGCAGCCGCAGCAGCGACGACCTTCTTGATCATTATTCCTCCTTGTTGGCAATGCGATCCCAAGTAGCGGATCGCATCACCTGTAACGAGGAGGGAGTAATGGAGCTACGAGCTTATGAGCGCATTCACTCTTCTCAGTCAGTTCCGTACAGGCTGGCGATTACCGAAGTCACGACGCGTCGATGAAACGGTCGAGAACGCGCACGCCGAACTTCAGGCCGTCCACCGGGACCCGCTCGTCGACGCCGTGGAACATGCCGGCGAAGTCCAGCTCCGGGGGCAGCTTGAGCGGCGCGAAGCCGAAGCCGCGGATGCCGAGGTCGTCGAAGGACTTGGCGTCCGTGCCGCCGGAGAGCATGTACGGGATCGCCTTGGCGGTCGGGTCCTCGGCCAGCAGCGAGGACTGCATGGCCTCGACCAGGGCGCCGTCGAAGGAGGTCTCCAGGGCCTTGTCGGAGTGCACGTCCTCACGGCGCACCTTGGGGCCGAGGATCCGGTCCAGGTCGGCGAGGAACTCCTCCTCGTGCCCCGGCAGGAAGCGCCCGTCGACGTGCGCGGTGGCCTCGCCCGGGATGACGTTGACCTTGTAACCGGCGCCCAGCTGGGTGGGGTTGGCGGTGTTGCCGAGAGTCGCCCCGATGAGCTTGGCGATGCCGCCGAGCCGGGCCAGCGTCGACTCCATGTCCTCGGGGTCCAGCTCGGTGCCGAGCGCGTCGCCGAGTTCGTCGAGGAAGGCGCGGGTGGTCTTGGTGACCCGGACCGGGAAGGTGTGCCGGCCGAGGCGCGCGACGGCCTCCGAGAGCTCCGTGATCGCGTTGTCGCGGTGGATCATCGAGCCGTGGCCCGCCGTCCCGGCCACCGTCAGCTTCATCCAGTGCATGCCCTTCTCGGCCGTCTGGATCAGATAGAGCCGCCGCTGCTCGCTCACCGTGAACGAGAACCCGCCGACCTCGCTGATCGCCTCGGTGACGCCCTCGAAGAGGTCCGGGTGGTTGTCGACGAGGTACCGGGCGCCGTACGTGCCGCCGGCCTCCTCGTCGGCGAGGAACGCCAGCACGATGTCCCGTGGGGGCCTGCGGCCGCTCCTGAGCCGGTCGCGCACGACGGCGAGGGTCATGGCGTCCATGTCCTTCATGTCGACGGCCCCGCGCCCCCACACGCACCCGTCGGTGACCTCGCCGGAGAAGGGGTGGTGGGTCCAGTCGTCGGCGTTGGCCGGTACGACGTCCAGGTGGCCGTGGATCAGCAGCGCGGGCCGGGACGGGTCCTCGCCCTCGATGCGGGCCACGGTCGAGGCGCGGCCCGGGTGCGATTCGAAGATCCGCGGTTCCAGGCCGACCTCGGCGAGCTTCTCGGCGGTCCACTCGGCGGCCTTGCGCTCGCCGGGCCCCGAGTGGTCGCCGTAGTTGCTGGTGTCGATCCGGATCAGCTCGCGGCAGAGGTCCACGACCTCGTCCTCGCCGGTGACGGTCCTGGTCGTGTCCGTGTCGCTCACGCTGCTTCCTCCCGCTGTCACTGCTGGTGGTTCCCCTCATCCTCCCTCCGACCCCGGCCGCGCCCCAAGGCCGGGCCCGGCCCGTCACACGCCGTTCACGCCGGGGCGGGGGCGCGACGGGGGGTGATCGGGGCACCCTCGGGAGCCTGGTAATGTTTCCTTCGTCGCGGCGGGGGAAACCCCGTGCGACAGACACCTTGTCCGGGTGGCGGAATGGCAGACGCGCTAGCTTGAGGTGCTAGTGCCCTTTATCGGGCGTGGGGGTTCAAGTCCCCCCTCGGACACCATCAGCGGACACTCCGGTGCTGGCCGATATTCGGTCGGCACCGTTCGTGTTTTGGCCGGGTGCCGTGCATGTCCCCTGTCGCGTCGGGTGCCACATGCGCCCCGTGAGCCTCTCCTCACCCAGGGTGTGGGACATCTCTCTCCGCCCTGAAGATCACCAGGTCAGAGGGGGTCTCCAGGGCTTCGACGATGCCCCGAACGGCCCCTCCGGGTGGCTGATCAGATGGCATGAACCTAGCGTCGTACTAAGATTTCCGGTTTGTTACGGAGCTGGAGGAGGACAACCCCAGGCAGACCTGCGGGCCCGCCAGCGCCCCGGAGGCTTCCGGGATCGAGACGCGAGGACCCGATGGCAGCCATACACGAGAGCAGTGCTCTCGGCCTGCTCGACGAAGAGCTCAGCGCTGAGATCCACCAGCAGTTCGGCGACACCGCACGTTTTTCGGGAGGTCAGGCGGCCTCCCCCCGCACGCTTGTCGACATCTTCGACGCGTCCGTGCGCTCGTACCCGGACGAACTCGCCCTGGACGACGGCTCCGTCCAGCTCACCTACCGGGAACTGGCCGGCGAGGTGGAGCGGCTGCGGCGCGAGCTCGGCGCGGCCGGTGTCGGACTCGGTGACCGCGTGGGCGTCCGCGTGCCGTCCGGCACCAACGATCTGTACGTGGCGATCCTCGCGGTCCTGGCCGCGGGAGCCGCCTACGTCCCCGTGGACGCCGAGGATCCCGACGAGCGGGCCGAGTTGGTGTTCGGGGAGGCCGAGGTGCGGGCCGTCGTCGGGGCCGCGCACGAGCTGACCGTCAACGGGCGCGGTGACGTGCCCGCCGCCCGCCCGGGCGGCGGGCACGACGCGTGGATCATCTTCACCTCCGGCTCGACCGGCAAACCCAAGGGCGTCGCCGTCAGTCACCGCAGCGCCGCCGCGTTCGTGGACGCCGAGGCCGCGCTGTTCCTCGCCGAAGACCCGATCGGTCCCGGTGACCGGGTCATGGCGGGCCTGTCGGTCGCCTTCGACGCGTCCTGCGAGGAGATGTGGCTGGCCTGGCGCTACGGCGCCTGTCTGGTGCCGGTCCCGCGCTCGCAGGTCCGCAGCGGCGCCGACCTGGGCCCGTGGCTGGTCGAGCAGGAGATCACCGTGGTCTCCACCGTGCCGACGCTCGCCGCGCTCTGGGAGCCGGAGACCCTCAACGACGTTCGTCTGCTGATCTTCGGCGGCGAGGCCTGCCCGCCCGAGCTGGTGCAGCGGCTGGTCACGGAGGGGCGCGAGGTCTGGAACACCTACGGGCCGACCGAGGCGACCGTCGTGGCCTGCGCCTCGCTGATGAGCGGCGAGGAGCCGATCCGCATCGGCCTGCCGCTGGACGGCTACGAGCTGGCCGTCGTCGACGAGGCCGGGGAGCCCGTTCCGATGGGCGAGAGCGGTCAGCTGGTGATCGGCGGGGTCGGTCTCGCCCGGTACCTGGACGCCGAGAAGGACGCGGAGAAGTACGCGCCCCTCGAATCACTGGGCTGGGAGCGGGCGTACCGCAGCGGTGACCTCGTGAAGGCCGAGCCGGAGGGGCTGGTCTTCCTCGGCCGTGCCGACGAGCAGATCAAGCTCGGCGGCCGGCGGATCGAGCTCGGCGAGGTGGACGCCGCGCTGCAGGCGCTGCCCGGGGTGGCCGGAGCGGCCGCCGCCGTGCGCACCGCCCGCAGCGGCAACCAGCTCCTGGTCGGCTATGTCGTCACCCAGGACGGCTGGGACCACGCGGCCGCGGTGGAGAAGCTGCGCGCCGAGCTGCCCGCCGCGCTCGTGCCGTTGATCGCCCCCGTCGAGGACCTGCCGACCCGCACGTCCGGCAAGGTCGACCGCAACGCGCTGCCCTGGCCGCTGGAGGGTCTGGAGACCGGTGGTCCGGCCGAGCAGCTCTACGGCACCGAGGCGTGGCTGGCCGAGCAGTGGGCGGAGGTCCTCGGCATTCCGGTCTCAAGCGCCCGCGACGACTTCTTCGCGATCGGCGGCAGCAGCCTGGCCGCCGCCCAGCTGACGACGAGGCTGCGCACCCGTTACCCGAGCGCGGCCGTCCTCGACATCTACCAGCAGCCCACACTGCGCAAGCTGGCCCGCCATCTGGAGGCATCGGCGCAGGACGACGGCGCCCGGCGCACGATCGCCCCGGTGCCGGTCCGCGCCAAGGTCGTCCAGCTGCTGCTCCTGGTCCCGCTGTTCACGCTGCTCGGTCTGCGCTGGACGATCGTGCTGGCCGCGCTCGGCAATCTGCTGCCCGCCTGGTCCTGGCTGCCGACGGCACCCTGGTGGCTGCTCGCCCTCGGCGGCATCGCGCTGTTCAGTCCGCCCGGACGGCTCGCGATCGCCGCGGGCGGCGCCCGGCTGCTGCTGCGGGGCGTCGAGCCCGGCCGGTACGCGCGCGGTGGCGGCGTCCATCTGCGGCTGTGGACCGCCGAGCGGCTGGCCGAGTTCAGCGGGGCGACCACGCTGACCGGTTCCTGGCTGGAGCGGTACGCCCGCGCGCTGGGCGCCAAGATCGGCCAGGACGTCGACCTGCACTCGCTGCCGCCCGTCACCGGCATGCTCAAGCTGGGCCGGGGCGCCGCCGTGGAGTCCGAGGTGGACCTCTCCGGCTGGTGGCTGGACGGCGACCGGCTGGAGATCGGGCAGGTCAAGGTCGGCGCGCACGCCACCGTCGGCACCCGCAGCATGCTCTTCCCGGGCGCCCGCGTCGGCAAGCGCGCCGAGGTGGCCCCCGGTTCCGCGGTGAACGGGCAGATCCCGACCGGCCAGCGCTGGGCGGGCGCGCCCGCGGTCAAGCTGGGCAAGGCCAAGCGGAACTGGCCCAAGGAGCGTCCGCAACGCGGCACGTACTGGCGGGTGATGTACGGCCTGACGGGCCTCGTGCTCTCCGCGCTGCCGCTGATCGCGGGCGGGGCCGCCTTCCTCGTGGCGTACGCCCTCATCGATCCGGCCGCGCCCGTGCGCGGTGCCGCGCTCGCCCTCGTCCCGGCGACGCTGGCGTTCGGAGCGGCGTACGCGCTGCTGATCCTCGTCGGCGTGCGGCTGCTGAGCCTGGGCCTGGGGGAGGGGACGTATCCGACGCACAGCCGGACCGGCTGGCAGGCCTGGACGGTCACGCAGCTGATGGACCGCTCGCGCGAGACGCTGTTCCCGCTGTACGCCGGGCTGGTCACACCGGTGTGGCTGCGGCTGCTCGGGATGCGGATCGGGCGGGGCGCGGAGGTGTCCACCGTGCTGGCGCTGCCGAGCCTGACGACGGTCGGCGAGGGCGCGTTCCTGGCCGACGACACGTTGACCGCGCCGTACGAGCTCGGCGGCGGCTGGATGCGGATCGGGCGCGCGGAGATCGGGCGTCGGGCGTTCCTGGGGAACTCCGGGATGACCGCGCCGGGGCGCAGCGTGCCGGACGGCGGGCTGGTGGGCGTGCTGTCCGCCACCCCGAAGAAGGCGAAGAAGGGCAGCTCCTACCTGGGCCTGCCGCCGGTGAAGCTGCCGCGGAACGCCGAGAGCGGCGACCAGAGCCGGACGTACGACCCGCCGGCCCGGCTGCTGTGGGCGCGCGGTCTGGTGGAGCTGTGCCGGATCGTGCCGGTGTTCTGCTCGGCCGCGATCGCGGGCGGCACGGCGGCCCTGCTGTGCCTGCTCGGGCCGTGGGCCGCGCTGCTGTCGGGTGCCGTGCTGCTCGGGGCCGGTGCGGTGGCCGCGCTGGTGTCGATCGTCGCGAAGTGGCTGCTCGTGGGCCGGCACCACACCGGGGAGCACCCGCTGTGGAGCGGTTACGTGTGGCGCAACGAGCTCGCCGACACCTTCGTCGAGGTCGTGGCGGTGCCCTGGCTGGCCGGTTCCGTGCCGGGTACGCCGGTGATGACCGCGTGGCTGCGCGGGCTCGGCGCCCGGATCGGCAAGGGCGTCTGGGTCGAGAGCTACTGGCTGCCGGAGACCGACCTGGTGACCCTCGAGGACGCGGCGACCGTGAACCGGGGCTGCGTCCTGCAGACCCACCTCTTCCACGACCGGATCTTGCGGACGGATACTGTTGTTCTCCGTGAGGGCGCCACGCTGGGCCCTGGCGGGATCGTGCTGCCCGGCAGCACGATCGGGGCCCGCACCACCCTGGGTCCCGCGTCGCTCGTCATGGCCGCGGAGTCCGTCCCCGACGACACCCGCTGGCTCGGCAACCCGATCGAGGCATGGCGTCCCTGAACGCGGGCCACTCGGAACCGGTGAGCGGGGCACCGGCGGGAGCGAGTGGTTCGACGGCGCAGGGAGCAGAAGCGGCAGTGGCAGTTCAGCAGTCGGGTGGTTCGGACCCGTACTTTCCGGAACACGGTGATGCCCGTTACCGCGTGCACCGGTACGAGCTCACGCTGGACTACCGTCCTGGTCCCAACCGGCTGGCGGGCAGCGCCCGGATCAGCGCCATAGCGGGTCGCTCGCCGCTCGCCGAGTTCACCCTCAACCTGGCCGACTTCAAGATCGGCCGGGTCAAGGTGGACGGCCGCCCGGCGCACTACACGCATCGCGGCGGCCGGCTGCGGGTCCGTCCCGCCAAGCCGGTCCGCCCGGGTGCCGCCTTCCCGGTCGAGGTGCACTGGTCGGGCAACCCCAAGCCGGTCGCCAGCCCCTGGGGCGGGCTCGGCTGGGAGGAGCTGGAGGACGGGGCGCTGGTGGCGAGCCAGCCGATCGGGGCGCCGTCCTGGTACCCGTGCAACGACCGGCCCGCCGACAAGGCCTCGTACCAGATCTCGGTCACCACTCCGTCCGCGTACGCGGTGGTAGCGGGCGGCAGGCTGCTGACCCGTACCACCAAGGCGTCCACCACGACCTGGGTGTACGAGCAGGCCGCGCCGACCTCCAGCTATCTCGTCGGTCTGGCGATCGGCAAGTACCAGACGGTGCTCCTTGGCGACCCGGGGCCCGGCGGGGTGCCCCAGCACGGGCACATCCCGGCGCATCTGCTGCCGGAGTTCTCACGGGACTTCGCGCGGCAGCCGCAGATGATGGACCTGTTCCAGGAGCTGTTCGGGCCCTACCCGTTCGACGAGTACGCGGTCGTGGTGACCGAGGAGGAACTCGATGTGCCCGTGGAGGCACAGGGGTTGTCGCTGTTCGGCGCCAACCACGTGGACGGGGCCCGGGGTTGGGAGCGGCTGGTGGCGCACGAGCTGGCGCACCAGTGGTTCGGCAACAGCGTGTCCATCGCGGACTGGCGGCACATCTGGCTGAACGAGGGCTTCGCCAAGTACGCGGAGTGGCTGTGGTCGGAGCGGTCCGGCGGGCGCAGCGCGCAGCAACTGGCGGCTGCCGCGCACCGGTTGCTGTCCTCGCAGCCGCAGGATCTCCGGCTGGCCGATCCGGGACGCAAGTCGATGTTCGACGACCGGCTCTACGAGCGCGGCGGGCTGGTCCTGCACGCGGTGCGCTGCGCGATGGGCGACGAGGCCTTCTTCCGTATGCTGCGCGGCTGGGCGGGACTGCACCGGGGCGGGGCGGTGACGACCACGACGTTCACGGCCCATGCGAACCGCTACGCGGACGAGCCGCTGGACGGCCTCTTCGACGCCTGGGTGCACGGCACCCGGCTGCCCGCGCTGCCGGCCCAGATCCCGGCGCGCCCCACGCACCCGCCGACCAACGCCGAGTCGGCGTAGGCGGGCGGGCCGGGCAGAATGGCCCCCATGTCCCGACGTCCCTCGCCTTCCTGTCCGTGCGGTCTCGCGGAGACGTACGAGAAGTGCTGTGGCCGCTTCCACCGGGGTGAGGCGGCCGCACCCACCGCCGAGGCGCTGATGCGTTCGCGCTACAGCGCCTTCGTCCAGCGCGACGAGCCCTACCTGCTGCGCACCTGGCATCCGCGGACCCGTCCCGCCCGGGTCGGCTTCGACCCCGGGATGCGCTGGACGGGCCTGGAGATCCTGGACACCGCCGACGGCTCGGCCTTCCACGCCACCGGCACGGTGACCTTCCGCGCGTCCTTCAGGGGCGGTGCGCTGCACGAACGGAGCCGCTTCGAGCGGGTCGAGGGGGCGTGGGTGTACGTGGACGGGGAGTTCCTCGAGGACTAGAGCGCGCCGAGTTCCCCGTAGAGGCGGACACAGGTGTCGGTTCCGCGGTGCAGGCTGCTGAGGGCGAAGCGTTCGTCGGGGGCGTGGATGTTGTCGTCGGGGAGGCCGAAGCCCAGGAGGAGTGCCCGGGTGCCGGTGGTGGCGAGGTCGCCGACGAAGGGGATGGAGCCGCCCGAGGGCAGCAGGAGGGGCGGCCGGCCGAAGACGGGGGCCGCGGCCCGGCGTGCGGCGGCGACCGCGGGGTCGCGGAGGTCCAGCTGGTACGGCCCGCAGGAGGACAGCGGTGTCAGCCGCACGCTGACCCCGCGCGGGACGCCCTGTGCCAGATGGGCGCGCAGGGCCCGGAACACGGTGGCCGGCTGCTGACCGGGCACCAGACGGACGCCGAGTTCGGCGCCTGCCCGGCGCGGGACTGCGGCACGGGCCGCGGCGTGCAGGGCGGTGACGACCACGGCCGGGCGGACGGTGGCCCGCTCGAAGGCGGAGTAGCCGGGTTCGCCGTGTCCGTACCGGAGTCCTGCCGGGGCGAGGAACCGTCGGTCCGTCGGTCCGTCGCGGGCGAGCCGGGCGCGGGTGTCCGGGTGCGGGGGACGTACGTCGTCGTAGAAGCCCTCGACGGCGACACGGCCGTCGGGCCGGTGCAGGCTCGCCACCAACGCGCACAGCACCTGGGCGGGTTCGGCCACCGCGCCCCCGTAGGCACCGGCGTGCAGGTCGGTGGCGGGGCCGGTGACGTCGAGGCGGACGGCGAGTGAGCCGCGCAGGCCCGTGACGAGGACGGGGGTGTGCGCGTCCCGCATCCGGGTGTCGGAGACGACGGCAAGATCGGCGCGCAGGAAGGCGGGACGGCGGAGCAGGTGGTGCCTCAGTGCCGGGCTGCCGATCTCCTCCTCGCCGTCGAGGACGATCCGCAGGTTGACGGGCGGGCCGCCGGTCGCCAGCCAGGCCCCGATCGCGGCGAGTTGCGCGACGAGCTGCCCCTTGTCGTCGCTGGACCCGCGGCCGTGGACGTACCCGTCGTGGACCGTGGGGCGGAAGGGCTGCGTGGCCCAGGCCGATCGCGGTCCGGCGGGCTGGACGTCGTAGTGACCGTAGACGAGCACCACGGGTGCGCCGGGTCGCCGCATCCACTCGCCGGTGATGTACGGGGCGGCGCGCCCCGGCCGCACGGTGACGGCGTCCAGTCCGATGCGGCGCAGGTGCGCGGCGAGCAGCGCGGCACAGGCACGCAGATCGGCGCGGTGGGCCGGGTCGGCGCTGACGGTGGGGTGGCGGATCAGGTCGCACAGGAGGGAGAGGGCCCGGGCGCGACGGGCGCGGGCATGGCGGAGGGCGGCGGTCGTACGGGCTCCGCTCGTACGACCGCCCCCGAGGGTCGGGCTCCCGCCGGGAACGTGGCCCGCGACGGCGGGCCGAGCCGTTCCCCCGGGCGCTGTCCGCACGCGGTCGGCGCCGGGCTCATCCCTTCGGGTCACACACGTGCCCCGTTGAGCGGTGCGGTGACTCGGCCCCGTGTCCCGCCGGCCGGACCCGTGCCGCGGACCACCGGTGGCGCCGGTGGCCGTGGGCGGGTGACGCGTTGGGCGCCCGCGACCGGGGCGGCGGAGCGGTCCCAGGGCATGCCCCGGCGGTCCTCCTGGCGGACGGCGACGCCGAGCGACTGGGCACTGGTGAGCCATTCCTCCGCGCTTTCGGCGATCTCCAGCAGGAGCGTCTCGAACTTGGCGCGCTGGGTCTGCAGCAGATGCGGCTGGGCCAGCCAGCGCAGGACCTCGCGGCCGGCGATGCCCATGCGCTGGCGCGGCGAGGTGACCAGGCGCTCGCCGAAGTACTGGGCGAGCACGATCTCCACGACGTCCCAGGCGGTGTCGGCGCCGTACAGGCGCCGGATGTCGTCCGAGCCCAGGATGCGGTAGGCCTCATCGAGGAGTTGCATGACCTCGACGCGGAGCACGTTGACATGGCCGTACGAGGTGAACTTCAGGTTGTTGCGCAGGTCCAGGCCGGCCCGGCGGACCACGGCGATGCTGCCGAAGCTCGGGTCGTAGGCCCGCTCGCGCACCACGTCCGCGATCCGCTTGTCGCGGTGGAAGAGCGCGACCTGGTTGACGAAGTGCTCGAAGAGGCCGTGGAAGTCGCCGTTGGCGCGGGAGCCGGAGGGGACGGGCGCCCTGCCGTAGCCGAACGCACGGCGGTAGGCGGCCAGTCGGTCCCGGCGCGTGTAGCGCAGCACCTCTCGGCGGTCGAACTGGTAGAGGGCGTACGCGCCCGCACCGCTGGACAGGTACACGGCGCCCGCGCGGAACAGCTCCTGGAGCTTCTGCACGGCGCGGAACACGCCGATCATCTCGTGCTGGTAGATGTAGTAGAGGTCGGCCATCGCCACGAGCCGCTCCGACGACACCGTCTCGTCGTACGGTTCGATCGCCTGCGGCAGCCGGGTCTTGCCGAGCGCGTCGGCGGCCTGGTCGCCGATGCCGACCAGTTGGGCGAGGCCCTTGTCCGGCGGCGGCTTCTGCTCCAGGTCCGCCTTGACCGCGGACTGCAGCAGGTCGTCGATCTGCTTCGTCAGCACGTCCGCGAGCTGCGGATCGGCGACGAGCTGCGCGGACAGCCGGTCGGTGACGGTCTCCCGGAGGGCCGCGATGCGGTCGAGGAAGGCCTGGTAGTCCTGTTCGTTCGCCATGGGTCTCCTCCGTCAGGTCGTCAGGGCGTCGACCGTGTTGCTGCGGATGCCGCCGGGGTTGACCAGGGTCACCACCCAGGTGAGGCCGCTGTCCCGTGGCACGCGATGGAACAGGGCGATCGCTCGTCCCGGATTGGTGGTGTCCACGGTGCCGTGCGAGACGATGACGGCCCAGTCCGGCCGTTCGAGGGCGGAAAGCTCCGCCGTGGCGCCGGGGAGGAAGCCGCTGCCGACCAGGCGGACCCGCAGATGGTGCCCGCTGTGCTTCTCCGCCTCGGCGAAGACCACGAGCGGAGGCTCGCCGCGCTGCACCGCGTGGGCGAGCGTCGCCGTGTCGGTGAGTTGCTGCGCCAGTTCGCCGAGGGCGCGCACCACCCGCCCGGTCCGCAGGCCGTCGGGCAGCGGAACGCCGCTGGGCAGGGTGCCGCTGCGGGCCAGAGCGAGGGTGCGGCGCACCAGGTCGGCAAGCTGGTCCAGGATGGGGGTGATCGCGACGACGCCGTCCTTGCCGGCCTCCCGGATCAGCCGCGGTGCCTCGCTGGTGCTGACCCGGACCACCCAGTCCAGCAGGTCGGAGAAGAGGATCGAGGGCAGGCCCGACGAAGCGGGGAACTCCAGCCTGATCGTCTGGCGCTGGGCCGCGTCGATGAAGACCGACTCCAGCGTGAAGACGGCTTCCTCGACGGACTGTGCCACCACGTCCAGGTTGCGGGACAGCCGGATCAGGACCGTGCCGAGCGAGGTGTCCGGGGTGGTGCCGTCGAACAGCCGGCGGTAGTCCCGCCAGCCTGCTTCCAGGGCCAGCACATGGTCGACGACGATACGGAAGTTGGTGACGATCCGTTCCTCGTCGAGTGTGCCGACGCGGCCAGTGTTCAGCCCGAAGCGCTCGCGGAGCTGGGCGAGTTGCCCGCCCACCGAGTCCGGATCGAGTGGCGTGCCGGTGACGTGCCGACCGGCCAGCAGGGTGAACAGCTCGTCCACCCGCTGGATGCGCGGCCCGCCCTCCACGGCCAACTCGTCGACCAGCTCTCCCAGTTCCGAGCGCACGATGGTACGGATGGCCTCGGTGTCCTGCGGATCGGCGGCCGGGTCCAGGGGTTGCAGGCCGTCGAGCAGGGGGGTGACCTGGTCCAGGGCGTTCTTGGCCCGGTTGTAGATGCTCGCCTGCGCTCCGGTGAGCGCGCCCAGGTCGGCCTGGACGGCATAGCCGCGCGGGTGCCAGGTGAACTCCGTGTGGCCCTCCACCTCCCGCAACTCGAAGGCCCCGGTCAGCGCCGCCCGGAAACCCGAGGTGTTGGAGCCGGGACGCCAGCCGAGCACATCCCGCAGAGCGCCCTCGACGATCTGCCCGTAGGTGGCCGAGCGGTCTCCGCCGACGACCGGTGCGCCGCGGCCGGAACCGATGTCCTCGGTGAGAACGGGGAACGAGGACAGATCGCTCAGCACCTGGCCGGAGGGGGTCGTCCCGCCGCCCCGGCCGGGCGGGCGGGTGACGACGAAGGGCACGACGGGCGTGGAGTTGACGTCGACGGTGGTCCACTGGACCGGTTCCCCGTATCCGGGATCGGCGGAAAGCAGGTAGACGCCGGCACGGTCGACGACGAGTTCGTAGTCGCCGTCGTCGTCGGTGTGCGTCGTGCCCAGTTGTTCCGTTCCGTCCTCGCTGTGGATCGTCACCCTCACGTTGGGGACCGGGTGACCATCCTCGTCGCGCACCTGCCCGCTGATGCCGTGTGTCTCCTCGGTGGCGAGCCGGAGGAACCTGAAGCGCTCCGAGATGTCGTGCTCCTTGCCCCGGGTGGCCTTGCAGAGCGCCCGCCGGTACCTGGGATCGACGTCGACACCGTGTGTGCCGCACTTGGCGTGGGAGAGGTCGTCGACGGCGATGTCCACCATGCCCGGATCGACGGTGTCGAACACGCACCGGCCACGGCGGTCGGTGCGCTGCCTCCGGGCGTCGGTCTCGTCGCGGGCGTCGGACGGCACGAGCCGGAAGACCGCTCCGACCACCGGTTCTCCGTCCACTTCCGCTTCGATCACGAAACGGGCGCAGTCGAGCCGGTACAGCAGCCGCTTCGGCTCGTCGGACAGCGGGTCCACTCCCATGGGGTGTTCGGTGGCCTTTGGGTCGAGCGGTGCGTAGAACCCGCCGCGGCGGGCGACGACGTCGACGCTCTCGCCCTTGGCCGTCGCATGGATGAGGCCGTCCGGCCCGCTGACGTAGTCGACACCCGCCACGCTGGCCCTGGCACCGGGCGCCGTCTCGCCCTCCCGGGTGACGGTCCGCAGCCGCACGAGCCGTGTGCCGACTTCGGGCAGCAGTACGACGTACGGCTCCTTCCCGCGCTGTCCGCTCCGGGCCGCCAGGACCAGATCGGTGGGCTCACCATTGCCCGAGGCCCGCACGTCGGTGAAGCCCACGGCCGTGTCCGGTCGTGCGGCGACCGTGTAGGTGCCCGGCTCGAGTTCGCAGGTGATGAGTCCCCGCTCGTCCGAAGGCCCCACCGTGATCGGTGGCCCGCCGGTCGTCCGGGAGAGCTCCAGTGTGACGTTGTGCGGTTTCGGCCAGGTCTTCGGATCCGGATCCTCGGCGTCGTGAGTGGGCGCGAGGTAGACCTGGATCGTGAGTGTGGGCATCGTGCTCTCCTTCCTCTCCAGGTCAGCGGCCGGCGCCGGACATGGAGCACGGGCTGGTCAGCGCGGCGGTCTGCCGGCGTCGGGCGTCGGGCGCGGTCTTCGCACCTGCCCGCGCGAACCGGAGGGTCACGGTCATCGCCTCGCCAGTTCCGTGTAGAAGTTGCGGGTGATCACGCCCGGGCGGGCGAGGCCGCGGTCCAGGGCGGAGCGGGTGGCGCCGATCAGGAAACGGGCCGGGATGATGCCCGGGTCGGTTCCGGCGGCGAGGCGTTCGGCGGCTTCCCGCTGCATCGCGTACTCCTTGGCGCCGAAGGGCAGCACCTGGGCGAGGCTGCGGCGGCCGAGCTCGGGGAACGGCCGGAAGCAGAGGGCGTCGACGACCGCGGGGTGGGCGGCCTGGAACGTGGCCAGCAGCTCGCGGGGCAGGGTGCCGGCCCGCGGGTCGGGATAGATCGCGGCCCACAACCGCCCGTACCGCTCGGCCTGTTCCTCGAACCCCGTCCTGCGCAGCAGCTCGATCGAGATCCAGGCACGGAACCAGGGCGTCGGATGCGGACCGTGCGGGCTGTACGTCAGGACGGTCGCCGGGGCGCGGGCGATCACGTCGAGCAGGGACCCGACCACGGCGGGGCCGCCGAGCAGAAGGGCGCACAGGTCGGCGTAGATCTCGCGGTTCCAGCGGACCCAGGTGCGCACGACGGCGGGCGGGCAGCCCTCGTCGAGGAGCCGGCGGGCGATCGCGCGGGGCACGGCCCGGTCGAGGCCGAGGTCGCTCTGGAGGTTGTGGGAGACCTCGTGGAGCACCGCGCCCAGGGTCCAGGGGTTGACCAGTCGGTGGTAGGGCAGTTGGACCAGCGGGAACGGGTTGAGCCGTCGGCCGAGGCGGCGCAGCGGGATGCCGCGGCGGAAGGTGGCCGGGGAGAATCCGGTGCGCATGAAGGAGAACGGGGGCGGGGCCGGCAGCGGTTTGGCCTCGCCGACACCCAGGTAGGCGGCCTGGTAGCAGGACAGGGCGATGCGGTCGCACGACAGCAGGGCGTCCGCGAACACGGACTGGCGCTGGCCGAACAGCTCGAAGTAGAAGTCCCAGATCCGCTCGACCTCACGTACCCAGTCGTGGGCCCGCTCCTTGGCCGTCAGCAGCCTCTGCAGGCGCCCGGTGACGGGCCGCGCCTCCGCAGCGCGGGCCAGCTCCCGAACCTGCTCGCTCTGCCGCAGCAGTTCGGCACGCAGCTGCCGCAACAGCGCGTTGACGGCCTGCAGATGTCCGGCGGTGGGCGCCGCGGCCCCGTTCCCGAACTCCCCCTCCCGGAAGGGCCGCAGGGCCGCGGCATGCCGGGTGACGTTCAACCCCTGAGCGCGGAGCCACGGTTGACGGACGGGGACGACGACGGGGGTGGGTCGGACGGGGCGAGCGGACTGGACGACGGCGGTCCCTGGGTCCGGGGTGGGGACTGGACCCCCAGGGGCACGACGGACCTGTCCCCGGGGACGGGCGGGCATGCCGGCGGAGGCGGACATCCGGGGCTGGACGGCCAGCACCGGACCGGCCCCCGCGCGGGGGGCGCCCGTGCGAGGGACGTCCGAGCGGGGTGGACCCGTGCGGGTGCCGTCCGAGCGGGGTGGGCCCGAGCCGGGTGCGACCGCACCCGATGTCCGGGCCCGGTCGCGGGCCGTCGGCGCGCTCATCGTCGGCCTCCGGCCGGAACCCGGGAGCAGACCGTGCCCGCGGAGCGCGTCCGCCGTACGGCACGTCGCGGCGTCCGCCCCGGGGCGGCCGGGGCGGCAAGGTCCGGTTTTCCGGAGGGGACTTTCCGGGCCGCCCGGTCGCACGGCGTGGCTGCGGTCATCAGGAGCCTCCGTCAGAAGCCGTAGGGCCTGCGTGGGCGGGCCGGGCGGTAGGCGGGGACCGGGACCCACGCGACGGACAGGGCGGGCAGACCGGGAGGAGGGGCGGCCACGCGACGCGGCCCGTACCGGCGGCGGTGCGTCGCCGGGACGACCGTTGGCCGTCCGTACGGTCCGGGGCCGGTCACGCCCGTCGGGACCGCCGCCACCGAGCGCACGGCGGCGGCCGAGACCGGCGCCACTCCGGGAGCACCCGACCGTACGGCCTGGTGGTACCGGCGGTCCATGGTCCGGGCCCGCCGCAGCACCGCACGGCGCCTGCGCGGGTCGGACAGGACCGCCGCCGTCTGGCCGGCCAGGGTGCGGGCGGCCGAGCGCGCCGTGACCGGACGGCCCCGGGCCACCTGCCGGGCCAGGCTGCCGGCGGTGCGCACGGCGATGGTGGGGAGCGCCCGGACCAGAGGCCGTGTCGCCGGATTGCGGCGCAGGGTGCGGGTCACGCCCGCGAGGCCACGGACCAGTTGCGGGGCGTGGCGGATGACGGCCGGCGCGGCCCGGCGCACCAGGCCCACGGCGATGGGCGCCAGCGCGCCGATGAACGCCTCGGCCTCCTCCTCGGACTCCGCCTCGGCGGCGGCATGTCCCAGGTGCTCCATCAGGGCGTCCGGATAGATCCGCCGAAGGGGATTGGCCATCCCCTCCGCCTCGGACTCGTACTCGAACTCGCCCTCCGCCTCGTACTCGTGGAGGAGCTCCTCCTCGAACTCCCTGTGGTGGAGGCCCTCTTCCTCGAACTCCTCCTCGAACTCGCCCTCTGTCTCGAAGAGATACTCCTGCTCAGAGCCCCCGCCGCTCAGGGCACCGAGTGCCGAGCGCGCCGCCCGGCCGGCCACTCCCGCGAGGGAGGACAGGAACTCCTCGCCTTCGAACTCGCCCGCGAACTCGCCCTCGCCCTCGTACGCGTTCTCGTATTCGCTCTCGTTCTCGTATTCGTTCTCCAGGGCGCCTTCGCCCTCGTAGAGGTTCTCCCACTCCCCCTCCAGCTCGGGGAGCGGCGCCGCGCCGGACGTCCTGGGACCGGCACCGTTGGTGGTCGTGCTCATGGCCGCAGTCCTTCCTGTGGCTCAGCGCGGGGCCGAGTAGCCGGGGCGGCGGGGCCGCGCGCCCGCGTAGGGGCGGCGGGTCCGGGCGGCGGGGCTGGTGGCACGGACCGCGGTCGCGGCACGCACGTTGCGCTGCAGTGCCCGGGCCGTCTGCTGCGGGCTGCCCAGGACGCGCCGGGTCTGCCCGGCCATGACGCGGGCGGCGGTACGGCGGTCGGCGGGCCGGCCGGCCGCGGCGCGGGCGCCGAGGACACGGGCCGTACGGCGGACGATCAGCGGCACGGCGCGCACGGCGGGCCGGGTGGCGCGCTGCCGGCGCAGCAGCCGGGTGAGGACGCAGGTGGCCCGCACCAGATGCGGCAGCAGCCGGCGCAGGGCGGCCCGGTCCCGGGCGGACAGCGCGGAGACGGTCGCGGCGCCGATCATCGCCTCGGCCTCGGCCTCGGTCTGGGCCTGCGCGGCGACGGCGGCCATCATCTCGGCCAGCGCCTCCTGCTGGGTCAGCGAGCGGGTCGCCTCCTCCTCCGCCTCCGCCTCGAACTCCCCCTCGCCCTCCTCCTCGTAGAGGTACTCCTCCTCGAACTCGCCCTCGCCGAGAGCCCGGGCGGCGACGCTCCCGAGAGCCCCGCCGAGGGGTCCGCCGATCGCGGTGCCCACCATCGGGGCGGCCACCCGCGCGACCTGGCGCAGGATCGGGGCGGCCCGGCGGACGAAGGAGCGGATCCGGCGGAAGAAGGCCTCCTCCTCGAACTCGCCCTCGTACTCGCCCTCCCACTCGCCTTCGTACTCCCCCTCGAACTCCCCCTCGCCCAGGAGCCCGCCGAGCGCACCGGCGATCCGGCCGAGGAACTCCTCGCCCTCCTCCTCGCCTTCCTCCTCGAAGAGGTACTCCTCCTCGCCGGCGCCCTCGAACTCGCTCTCCAGGGCGGCCTCGTCCTCGTACTCCAGCTCGGTCTGGCGCATGTGCATCGCCGCCTCTCGTCACGCGGTCGGACAACTCACCCTGGTCATGGCGGAGTTGGCGTACCAGTCGCACGTCCTGCGGTCGGCCGTACCGGTCGGGTTCGGATGAGCGTCCCTCGGACGTGCTACACGCAAATGGGGCACAGGGGGGTCGTGCCCGCTGTTAAAGTGCGCTCATGCCGACGGGCGTGGAACCGGGTGAGGTCCCGGCCGCTGAAGGCAAGGGGGCTGGCGATGACGGACGGGGCAGGTACCGGACTACTGGCCAGGGAGCGGACCGCCGCCGAAGTCGAGGCGCTGGCGGTGGAGTTGATCGCCAAGCTCGCCGCCGGTGACGGACATGTGCTGCTGGACCTGGAGATCGACGGGGTACGGTGTCTGGTCCTGCGCGGCGACCGCACGGGGCCCGTCTCCTTACTGAGCCCGCGCGAGCTGGAGATCGCCCGCATGGTCGCCTGCGGTCACCCCAACAAGACGATCGCCTCGGTCCTGGAGATCAGCACCTGGACCGTGGCCTCCCACCTGCGTCGCATCTTCATGAAGCTCGACGTGACGTCCCGCGCGGCGATGGTGAGCCGGCTGACCTCGGGTGAGCAACAGCTGAAGCCCGATCCCATGGAGCTGACCTAGCCATGGTGTCCCGATGGGACCGCTGGCCCCAGCAGGACGGGGCGAACTGGCTCGAGGTCTACGGCGAGAGCGACCCCGTCTCCGTCCCGCTGGCGGGGCTGTTCTCCACCGACTCCAACGCCTCGCGGGAGTTCACCCCCTATCTGTACGTCTGGACGTTCGGATACACGGGGGACACGCCCGACAAGGCGGAGGTCCGGCTGCTGTTCCCGGCGGTCGACGGGTGGCGGGTGAAGGACGTCCAGGCGCTGGTGTACCACCTGCCTCCGGTACAGGAGGAGCGGGAGTGGCGCACCGCCGTGGCCGAGGATCTGAACGCGCTCGCTCCGGCGGTGGGGCTGGCCGGTCAGCTCGCCGCCGAGGTGGCCCCGCTGCCCGGACTCAGCGCGGCCTCGGCGGCCATCGCCCATCTGAAGATGCGCAGCGCGCCGCAGGTGGGCCACGACGCCTGGTACGTGCGCAGGATCCACCAACACACGGGGGGCACGCTGTACTACGGGGTCGAGTGGACACTCCCCGGCAAGCTGCTGCAGCAGGTCGGCACGCGTGTCACGGGGGCGCTGCTCGTGCAGTACTTCAGCGCCGAGCCCGTGCGCGGCGGCGGCCGGAGGGATGGTGCGCTGCTGTCCCACGCCAGGCTGACCGTCAAGGGCAGGGCCGTCGAGCTGCCGGCCGGATCGTGGTCCGAGGACCCCGTGACCGACGCCTTCGTCATGCTGCCCCTCAGCGTGACGGCGCAGGCCGCGCGGGAGTGACCGCCCCCGGGCTGTCGTCCTACGGCGCCAGGATGTCCAGTTCCTGGAGCGCGCCCACCGTGATCTGCCGGGTGAGTTCCTCCGCGCGGGTCGCGTCGCCCGCTCGTACCGCCTCGGCGACCTGGACGTGGAGGGTGACGGCGGCGGGGTCGGGGTCCTCGAACATCACGTCGTGGTGGGTGCGGCCGGAGAGGACCTCCGCGACGACGTCCCCGAGGCGGGCGAACATCTCGTTGCCCGAGGCGGTGAGGATCACCCGGTGGAAGGCCACGTCGTGCACGAGGTACTCCTCCAGCTTGTGGCCGCGGGAGTTGGCGACCATGCCGAGGGCGCACCGGGTGAGTTCGGCGCACTGCTCGGCGGTGGCGTTCCTCGCCGCGAGAGCGGCGGCGACCGGTTCGACCGCCGAGCGCAGCACGGTCAGTGAGCGCAGCTGACGGGGGCGGTCGGCGCCGGCCAGGCGCCAGCGGATGACCTGCGGGTCGTACACGTTCCACTCGGCCTTCGGGCGCACCGTCACGCCCACGCGCCGGCGCGACTCGACCAGGTGCATGGACTCCAGGACCCGGACCGCCTCCCGCATCACGGACCGTGAGACGTCGAAACGCTGTGCCAGCTCGTCCGTGCGCAGAACGCTGCCCGGCGGGTACTCGCCCGCTGTGATCGCGGGGCCGAGGGTGTCCAGTACACGGCCGTGCAGCCCCCGGCCCGCTGTGCTCATGCACTCAGAGTACGGGGTGGATCACGGGCACAAAAAGTCAGACTTATTTATGCCAGAGTCTTGAATTCGTCGTACCTAATCGGTTTCAGTTACGTCGACATCATGTGTCGAAGAGGACAGTGAGGCAGCGATGAGCACCCCCCATGTCGTCGTGGTCATGGGCGTCGCGGGCACCGGGAAGACCACTATCGGTCCCCTGCTCGCGGCGCGGCTCGGCGTCCCGTACGCCGAGGGCGACGACTTCCACCCGCAGGCCAACATCGCCAAGATGTCGGCCGGCGTCCCGCTCGACGACGAGGACCGGTGGCCGTGGCTCGACGCCATCGGCGCCTGGGCGCACGAGCGGGCCGGGCTCGGCGGGGTGGTCAGCAGCTCGGCGCTGAAGCGGTCGTACCGCGACCGTCTGCGCGCCGCCGCCCCCGGTGTCGTCTTCGTCCACCTCACGGGCGACCGTGCCCTGATCGAGGACCGGATGTCGCATCGGCAGGGTCACTTCATGCCGACGGCGCTGCTCGACTCCCAGTTCGCCACCCTCCAGCCGCTCCAGCCGGACGAGGCGGGTGTCGCGGTGGATGTCACCGGCAGCCCCGAAGAGATCACCGAACGGGCCATGAAGGCGCTGAGCGCCCTCCCCCACCCGGCCCGATAAGACCGGCCCGACAAGACCGGCCCGACAAGACCGGCCCGGTAGGACCGGCCCGGTAGGACCGGCCGGGCAAGACCCCCTATCCCACTCCCCGTACCTGCAAGGGACCACCGTGACCAGACTCAGCGTCGAGATGCTGGCAGCGGACGCACCCGAGCCGATCACCTCGGCCGGCCACGCTCAGCTGGGCATCGCCGTACTCGTGGGCATCGCCGTCATCGTCGTGCTCATCACCAAGTTCAAGCTGCACGCCTTCCTGTCCCTGACCCTCGGCTCGCTGGTGCTCGGCGCCGTCGCGGGTGCCCCGCTGGACAAGGTCATCCTCAGCTTCACCACCGGACTCGGCACCACCGTCGCGAGCGTCGGTGTGCTGATCGCCCTGGGCTCCATCCTCGGCAAGATGCTCGCCGACTCCGGTGGAGCGGACGAGATCGTCGACACCATCCTCGCCAAGGCCGGCGGCCGGGCGATGCCATGGGCGATGGTGCTGATCGCCTCGGTCATCGGACTCCCGCTGTTCTTCGAGGTCGGCATCGTGCTGCTGATCCCGGTCGTGCTGATGGTCGCCAAGCGCGGCAACTACTCGGTGATGCGCATCGGCATCCCGGCGCTCGCCGGTCTGTCCGTGATGCACGGTCTCGTCCCGCCGCACCCGGGCCCGCTGGTCGCGATCGCCGCCGTCAAGGCCAACCTCGGTGTGACGCTGGCGCTGGGCATCCTGGTCGCCATCCCGACGGTGATCATCGCCGGCCCGCTGTTCTCCAAGGTCGCGGCCCGCTGGGTCGACGTCCCGGTCCCCGAGCGGATGCTGCCGCCGCGCGCGTCCGAGGAACTGGAGAACCGCCCCGGCTTCGGCGCCACCCTGGCCACCGTCCTGCTGCCGGTCGTGCTGATGCTGTCCAAGGCACTGGTCGACATCGTGATCGACAACCCCGACGACATCACCCAGCGCGTCTTCGACGTCATAGGCAACCCGCTGATCGCCCTGCTCGCGGCGGTGCTCGTCGGCATCTTCACACTGCTGCGGCCCGCCGGGTTCGGCCGGGAGCGGCTCACGCCGCTGGTCGAGCAGGGACTCGCGCCCATCGCCGGCATCCTGCTGATCGTCGGCGCGGGCGGCGGCTTCAAGCAGACGCTGATCGACACCGGCGTGGGCAAGATGATCCTGGACATCTCCAAGGACTGGTCGATCCCGGCGCTGCTGCTGGCCTGGCTGATCGCGGTGATCATCCGGCTCGCCACCGGTTCGGCGACGGTGGCGACGGTCTCGGCGGCCGGTCTGGTCGCCCCGCTCGCGGCCGACATGTCGACCACGCACACCGCCCTTCTGGTCCTGGCCATCGGCGCCGGCTCACTCTTCTTCAGCCATGTCAACGACGCCGGTTTCTGGCTGGTGAAGGAGTACTTCGGGCTGAGCGTCGGCCAGACCATCAAGACCTGGTCCGTCATGGAGACCATCATCTCCGTGGTCGCGGGCGGCCTGGTCCTGCTTCTGTCACTGGTCATCTAGGAGTACGAGGATGAGTCACCCCCTGTTCGACATCAGCGGCCGCAGGGCCCTGGTCACCGGCTCCAGCCGGGGCATCGGGCTGGCCCTGGCCCGCGGCCTGGCGGAGGCAGGCTGCACGGTGGTCCTCAACGGCCGGGACGCCGACCGCCTCACCAAGGCGGCCGCCGAACTGCCCGGCGACATCCACACGGCCGTGTTCGACGTGACGGACGGTCCCTCGGTGAAGGCCGGCGTGGCGGACGTCGAACAGCGGGTCGGCCCCCTGGACATCCTCGTCAACAACGCGGGCATGCAACTGCGCGCCCCGCTCCTGGAGTTCACCGACGCCGACTGGCACCGCATCCTGGACACCAACCTCACCAGCGCCTTCCTCGTCGGCCGGGAGGCGGCCCGGTACATGACGGCCCGCGGTCACGGAAAGATCGTCAACATCTGCTCGCTGCAGAGCGAGGTGGTCCGCCCCGGCATCGCGCCCTACGCGGCCACCAAGGGCGCGCTGAAGATGCTGACCAAGGGCATGTGCGCCGACTGGGGTCCGCACGGTGTGCAGGTCAACGGCCTGGGGCCGGGCTACATCGAGACGGAGCTGACCGGGCCCCTCGTCGAGGACGAGGAGTTCAGTGCCTGGGTGCGCCGCCGCACCCCGGCCGGCCGCTGGGGCCGTACCGAGGACCTGGTGGGCGGGGTGCTCTTCCTGGCCTCGCCCGCCGCGGACTTCGTCGGCGGACAGGTGCTGTACGTCGACGGCGGAATGACGAGCGTGCTGTGAAGGGGGCCGCGGGGATGCTCGGTTGTGTGATCCACGGTCAGGACGACCTGCGCGTCGAGGAGTTGCCGGTCCCTCAACCCGCCCCGGGGCAGGCCCTGGTGGCCGTCCGCTACGGCGGGGTCTGCGGGTCCGACCTGCACTACTGGAGGCACGGCGGGGTCGGCGACTTCCGCCTGAGGGAGCCGATGCTGCTCGGGCACGAGGTGGTCGGCACGGTCCTCGCGTACGGCTCCCGGTCCCCCGCAAGTCCCGCCGTGGGTACGGCCGTCGCCGTGCACCCGGCCAGTCCGTGCGGTGCCTGCCCGGAGTGCGTGGACGGACGCCGGAACGTCTGCCGGGACACCCGCTACCTCGGCAGCGCGGCCCGCTTCCCCCACGTACAGGGCGGTTTCGCGGCGCGAGTGGTCGTACCGACCGAGCAGTTGAGGCCGCTTCCGGAGGGGCTGGAGCTGCGCCGGGCGGCCCTCGCCGAACCGCTGTCCGTCGCCCTCCACGCGGTGCGCCGGGCCGGTGCCGTGACCGGCAGGCACGTCCTGGTCACCGGCGCCGGGCCCATCGGCTGTCTGGTCGTCGCGGCGGCCAGGGCGGCGGGCGCCGCACGGGTCACGGTCACCGACCTGCTCCCCGCCGCCCTGGAGTACGCCCGCCTCGCCGGCGCCGACACCCTCGTACGGGCCGATGATCCGGACGATCCCGGGTGGCCGTCCGAGGTGGACGTGGCCGTGGAGGCGTCCGGGGTGGCGGCGGGGCTGGACACCTGTCTGCGGCTGGTGCGGCGCGGCGGGGTCGTGGTCCAGCTGGGGATGCTGCCGCCGGGACCCTCTCCTTTCGCCGGCAATCTCGTCGTCAGCCGGGAGATCGAACTGCGGGGCGCCTTCCGCTTCGACACCGAGTTCGACGAGGCACTGCGGCTGCTCGCGGCGGAGCCCGCCTTCGACGGGCTGGTCAGCGCGGTGGTCCCGGTGCGGGAGGCGGGGTCGGCCTTCGCACTGGCGGCGGACCGCAGCCGGTCCTGCAAGGTGCTGCTGGACTTCGGGACTTCCTGAACATTCCCCAAGGATCAGCCGAATACGGGTTCCCCGGGCGCGTGGCCGCCCGCATGATGAGGAGATCCCCGGACCTGGGAGCTCCGGGGGCGGACCGTGTCGGGGGGCGTGATGGCGGTTTCCCTCGGGATGCGTATCTCGGGGCTGCTCGTGGCGGGAGCGGTGGCGGTGGCCGTCGCGGCCTTCGGCGGTGACGGGAGTGGCAGCCCGGACGGCGGGGGCGGCGGCAGCTCGATCGTGACCACCGGTCCGACGGTCACCGACGGCCCCCGTACGGCACCGCCCTCCCCGACCCCCCGTCAGTCACCGGCCGGGGAGGCCGAGGGGACCGTACGCCCGGACGTTCCGCGCCACCGTCCCGGCACCGCGACTCCCCGTCGCGGCTCCCCCACGCCCTCCCCCAGCCACAGCAGCAGCCTTCTGCTGAGCCCGGGTTGGCTTCCTCCCGGCCCGGCCTCCCCCGACGCCGACCACGCGCCCGACCCGGCCGGTGTCTACGACCAGCTCCGGGACCCGGGCCGGTGCAGGGCCGCCCTCACGGTCGTCCCGGCGGCCTCCGCCGACCCCGAGTGGCGGGTGCTGCGGGCTCTGGCCACCGCCTGTCTCGCCGTTCAGGGCCGGGGCGGGGGTTGGGCGACGGCGGCCGGGGAGTACACCGCGCTGGCCGGCAAGGTCGACACGTGCAAGGGGCGCGCGGCCTACGCCGTTCTCGGCGGGCTGCTGGAGCTGCACCGGCTGCACCCCCACGCCACCGTGCGGCTGAAGGCCTCCTCGGGGTCCGCGCCCGCGTGCGCCTACCGGATCGCCGGGGTGGACACCGAGGTGGCCCAGCCCGGCGACACCGTCGGGATCGAGCTGCACGCCACCTACTTCGACCCCGCCGAACTGCCCAGGTTCGGCAGCGTGTCCATCGGCGGGCGCGCGCTGCCGGTGCCGCCCGTGCTGCGCTCCGTGTCGGGCGACGAGGTGGTGCTGTCGGCGGTCGTACCGGTCCTGGGTTCCTATCCGGCGTCCGTCGACGTGGTCGTCCGCTACGGCGGCACCGAGGTACGTCTGAAGGACGCCTTCACGGTGGCGGCACCCACGGTCACGGTCCCGTCACCGGGCGAGAGCTCGCAGCCGCCGGACAGGGCGCGGCCGCCCGCCGGGACCGGCTCACGGACGCCAGAGGGGGTGTTCCCGCTTCGCCCACTCCCGGCTCACCTTCCCCGTCCGTAGGCCGCTGCGGGCCTCCGGGTCGCCGATCGCCATGCCGATGTGCCCGGCGATGACGATCCCTATGGTCAGCGCCAGCCAGTCGTGCACGAAGGTCGCGCTGGTGCGCCACACGATCGAGGTGAGGTGGGTGAACCACATGATCAGGCCCGTGCCGAGCATCACCAGCGTGGCCCCGGCGATCCAGGACGCGTAGATCTTCTGCCCGGCGTTGAACTTCGCCGCCGGACGCGAGGAGCGGCGCTTGTCCCGGCTCACGACCGCCAGCAGCCACGTCTTGTCGTGCGGCCCGAAGCGGTTGAGGTGCCCGAGGTCGGCGCGGAAGTGCCGGGAGACCAGGCCCACCAGGACGGGCACCGGCAGGGCGAGCCCGGCGCACTCGTGGACGCGCACCACCAGCTCGCGGCGGCCGACCAGTTCTGCGAACTGCGGGACATAGAGGAAGGCTGCCGTCACCACGCACACGCCCATCAGCGCGGCCGTGGTCCGGTGCACCCACTTCTGCACCGGACCGAACCGGCGGACCTCGGTGGCGGCCGGGGTGTGCGCCTCAGCTCGTAGGGTCATCGTCGCGTCCGTTCGACTTGCCGACCCAGGCGTCCACGTCGTAGCCCCGGTGTTCCCAGTAGCCGCGCTCCACGTGCTCGGTGACGGTGATGCCGGAGAGCCACTTGGCGGACTTGTAGAAGTACATCGGCGCCACGTACAGCCGGACCGGTCCGCCGTGGGCGTGGCCGATCTCCTTGTCCTGCATGCGCAGCGCCACCAGGACGTCGGAGCGGCGCGCCTGGTCGAGGGTGAGGCTCTCGGTGTAGGCGCCGTCGAAGCAGGTGAAGCGGACCGCCCCGGCGCCGGACCGCACGCCCGCCGCGTCCAGCAGGTCGGACAGCCGTACCCCTTCGAAGGGGGTGTCCGGGACCCGCCAGCCGGTGACGCACTGGACGTCCTTGACCAGCCGGGTCTGCGGCAGGGTGCGCAGGTCGTCGAGCGTGTAGGTCTTCGGGCGGTCGACCAGTCCGCCGACGGTGAGGCGGTAGTTCGAGGCGTCCTTGTGCGGTACCGAGGTGGTCACCGAGTAGTAGCGGAAACCGCCGCCGTTCGGGAGCAGACCGGTCAGCCCGGTGGGGTCCTTGCCCGCGGCGGCGCCGAGGAAGCTCTCCAGGGCGCGCTGCACGGTGGGCGCGGTCACCACGCCGAGGGCGCCCAGGCCGATGGTGCCGAGCAGGACCCGGCGGCCGACCGGGGTGCCGCGTTGCGCGGGCGGCGCCGGTTTGCCCGGCTCCTCGGGTTGTTCGGGGTTCACGTACCCATTCGAACACCCGCGGGCCCGGCCGGACCAGGAATCGCGGGTGCTCGTCAGGGTTCCGTAAGCACTTCTTACGGCGTTCTCAGAAACGCCACGGTGCCGTGCCGTCGTTGCCGCGGTGCTACGCCGTCTCCTGGGCCGCCTTGTCCAGCTGGAACGCCTCGTTGCCCAGGCCGATGCGGGCGTGGGCCTCGGGTGTACGCGAGCGCAGGACCAGGCCCTGGACGAGACCGACGACCAGGGCGAGGCCGATGGTGCCGGGCAGCACCCAGCTCAGCGCCGAGTCGGGGCCGGCGCCGACCAGGACGTCGAAGTCCTTGACCGTGTAGCCGGCGATCACCAGCAGGGCGACGGCGGCGAGCGCCGAGGTCACCAGCCGCAAGGCCTGCGCGCCCACGGCCCCGCGCCGGGCGAAGAAGACGATCACCGACACGGAGGCGGCCGCCATCAGCACGATCACCCCGAGCGCGCCGATGTTGCCGAACCAGGTGAACAGGTGCAGCACGGGCGCCGTCGGATCCCCGGTGGGCTTGTCGTCGGCGACCGCGAAGACGATCACGATCACCGCCGCGACGGCCGTCTGCAGCAGCGAGCCGGTGCCAGGGGCGCCGCTGGTGCCGGTGGTGCGGCCGAAGGCGCGCGGCAGCAGGCCCTCGCGGCCCATGGCGAAGGTGTAGCGGGCGACGACGTTGTGGAAGCTGAGCATGGCGGCGAACATGCCGGTCACGAACAGCACGTGCAGCACGTCGGTGAAGGTTCCGCCGAGGCGGGAGTCGGTCAGCGAGAAGAGCATGCCGGCGCTCTCCTTCTGGGCCACGCCGACGACCTGGGAGGGTCCCGCGGCGACGGTCAGCGCCCAGCAGCTGACGGCGAAGAAGACGGCGACGCCGCCGACCGCGAGGAACATCACGCGCGGCACCAGGATGTGCGGCCTGCTGGTCTCCTCCGCGTACACGGGGGCCTGCTCGAAGCCGAGGAAGGCCGCGATGCAGAAGCACAGGGCGGTGCCGACGCCCGCGCCGCTGAGGGTGTCCGGGTTGAAGGCGTGCAGCGACAGGCCCTGCTTCGCCGGGTCGGCCACCGCCGCGACGTCGAAGATCACCACCAGGATCACCTCGACGATCAGCAGCACTCCCAGCACCCGCGCGTTGAGGTCGATCTTCAGCCAGCCGAGCGCGCCGACGACCGCCAGTGCCACCAGCGCCGGTATCCACCAGGCGATGTCCACGTGTGCGTAGGTGGAGAACAGCCCGGAGACCTCGAAGCCGAAGATGCCGTAGATGCCGACCTGGAGCGCGTTGTAGGCGACCAGGGCCACCAGGGCGGCGCCCGCGCCGGCGGTGCCGCCGAGGCCGCGGGAGATGTAGGCGTAGAAGGCGCCCGCGTTGTGGACGTGCCGGCTCATCTCGGCGTATCCGACGCTGAAGAGAATCAGCACCACGCCGAGGGCGACGAACAGCAGCGGCTGGCCGACGATGCCCATCACCGCGAATGTGGTGGGCATGACACCCGCGACCACCATGAGGGGGGCGGTCGCGGCGAGCACGGACAGCAGCAGACCGCCCGTGCCGAGGCGGTCGGCCCGCAGCGCGCGCTCCTGGCCCTTGAAGGTGCTGATGCCGGCGGCGGGTCTGCTCGCGCTGGATTTCTCGGTGGCCATGGAGGCGTCCTCGGGGTCGGTGTCGGGTCTGTCACGCCGTGCCGAGCGCGGCGGTGCGCGCGGCACGGAAGGCGGAGTACGGATCGCGGTCGGGGTAGGACCAGGGCGCGGCGGTGGCGTGCTCGCCGATCCGGTGGAAGAGGGCGGCCGCCTCGGCGCCCCGGCCCTCGCAGACCTTGGCGTGGGCCAGGAAGTTCAGGTCGACCAGCCGGCGCGGGTGGCCCTCGTGCTCCCACTCCAGCCACCAGTCGAAGGCGGCCTTCATGACCTGCCGGGCCCGGCGTCCGGTCCAGTGGCGGGAGGCGGCGGGGTTGGCGGGTTCGTGGCCGTGGGCGGCGAGGACGCGGTAGCGCTCGGCGTGCGCGATGACCGGCAGGACGGCGAGCGGGGAGTCGGCGGGGGCCTGTTCGGCGGCCCAGTTGGCGAAGTCGTAGACCTCGTGCAGCGGGTCGGGGCCGGCCTCGGCGTGACGTTCGGCGAGGCGGGCGACCATCACGTGGTGGGCGTGGTGGTGGTCGGCGTACCGGGCGCGGATCTGGCCGAATATCCGCTCGGTCTCGTCCCAGGCCTGCTCCAGCAGGAGCAGGCCGAGCCAGGGGGTGGGGTCGGCGGGCAGCAGGGCCGCGGCGCGCCGGCAGGCCTCGCGGGCCTGGTCCGGCTGCTCCTTGCCGCGTGCGGCGCGTTCGACCAGGGCCAGCGCGAGAAGCAGAGCCCCGTCGCCGGAATCGGGGTCGGCGAGCAGCCAGTCCCGGGCCCAGGCGGCGGCGTGCCGCTCCTGCGCGAGCACGACCACCCGGTGGCCGCGGCGGTCCCAGTCGTCCCCTGTGTGCACGAGCAGCGACCGCGCCACCTGCCACCGCCCCTGCGCCAGGGCGGCCCGGGCGGCGACGAGCTCGCCGTCGTCGAGAGCCGCGTCCATGACCTGGGCCGCACGTTTGCGGGCCCGGCCGAGGGGCGGTGGGGGTGGAGTCACCTCGGGTTTCCTCACGCGGCACGGTCGGCGTAGGGCTGCGGACTGCCTTCGACTGATCACGCACAGCAAACCGGCAGCCAATGGTTTACGTCAAGGGTCGACGGAGCCTTACACGCGTCAACTGCCGTTGCCCTTGTGGTGGTTGAGATCCGGACATCCACCGCGTGGGCGCAGGCCGGGTCCGGGGTGTGGCGTACGCCATGGCGACCGCCCCCGTTCGCCCCGCACCATGGCCGGACGGCCGCGTCGCCGCCCTCGACCGCCCCTTGATCGACGGCGCGAAGTGACGGGTCGACCGCCCGAAAACGGGTACTCCCAGGGGCACGCCGGGCACTGGGACGCTACAGTCACCCAAACGCCCCCGTAGCCCGGCCCAATGATCGAGGTACGCAGCGTGTCGGTTCTGGTTCTGGTTCTCGCCGTGAGCGCGGCATGCTGCCTGGGCTTCGGCTTCGTGCTCCAGCAGAACGCGGCACAGCACGCGCCCCTGGGCGACTTCCTCTCGCCCCGGCTGCTCCTGGACCTGATGCGGGTGCCGCGCTGGCTGGGCGGCATCGGGCTGATGGTGGTCGGCATGGTGCTCGGCGCCGTCGCGCTGAGCGAGGGCGAGATCTCCCTGGTCGAGCCGCTCCTCGCCACCAACCTGCTGTTCGCGCTGGCCCTCTCCCGCCGCCAGACCCGGCAGCCGCTCGGCCGTCAGGGCTGGACCGGACTCGCGCTGCTCGCCGGCGGCGTCACGGCCTTCATCGTCGCGGGCCAGCCACGCGGGGGCAGCGCGCTCACCGACCCCTTCCGGCACTGGCTGATCATCGGCGCCATGCTCGGACTGGCCCTGCTCCTGACGACGTACGCCAAGCGTTCCCGGCTGAGCGCCGCCCCCGTGCTGCTGGCCCTCGCAGCGGGCGTCCTCTACGGCGTCCAGGACGCCCTCACCCGGATCAGCGGCCAGCGCTTCTCCGAGGGCGGCTTCACCGAGCTGTTCACCACCTGGCAGCCCTACGGCGTGGCCGTGCTCGGCGTCACGGGCCTGATCCTGGTCCAGAGCGCCTTCGAGACGGCACCCCTGCGGATGTCCCTGCCCGCCCTCACCGCCGCCCAGCCACTGGCCGGCATCCTGTGCGGGGTCGGCTTCCTGGGCGACCGGCTGCGCACCGACACCGGCGCCCTGGCCTGGGAGGCGGCGGCCCTCGCGGCGATCGTCGGCGGCATCGTCCTGCTCGGCCTGCACCCCTGCATGCCGACCGGCACGGCCAAGCCCGAGCGAATCCGCGACCTGCAGCCGAACTGAGGGCGGCCCGTTCACCCCGGCCTCACCCCGACCCGTTCCCGCGCCGCCGGACCAGGCAGCGACCCCGGCCGTCAGGGGGCGGCGTCCCGGCGCTCATCGCCGCGCGCCGACTCCACGACGGCACCACACCCACCGGCCCCCGCCCGGAACAAGCCGAGCGAATCCGGGACCTCCAGCCGAACCGACGGCGGCCCGTTCACCCCGACCCATTCCCACACCGCCAGACACCAGGCAGCGACCTCCACCGTCGGGGCTGGACTCTCCACCGGCCCCCCTCCCGGGACAAGCCGAGCGGATCGGGGAGCTGCCGCCGAAGCGACCGCGGCCTGATTGGATGGCCGTATGACGAACCCGGCAGATGAGATCCTCGACATCGTCGACGAGCGCGACCAGGTCATCGGGCAGTCCCCGCGTGGCGAGGCGTACGCCAAGGGTCTGCGGCACCGTTGCGTGTTCATCCAGGCCCGGGACGCCGAGGGCCGCGTCTTCGTCCACCGCCGCACCCCGACCAAGCTGGTCTTCCCCTCCCTGTACGACATGTTCGTCGGCGGTGTGGTCGGCGCGGGCGAGTCCTACGACGAGGCTGCCCTGCGCGAGGCCGAGGAGGAACTGGGCGTCACGGGTCTGCCGACCCCCCGCTTCCTCTTCAAGTTCCTGTACGACGACGGCGCCGGCCGCACCTGGTGGTCGGCGGTGTACGAGGTGCGCTGCGAGCTGCCGGTCCGACCCCAGGTCGAGGAGGTCGCCTGGCACGACTTCCTGCCGGAGGCCGAGGTGGAGCGGCGGCTCGCGGACTGGGAGTGGGTGCCGGACGGGCTGGCCGCGTTCGAACGCCTGAAGGCGCACCGGATAAAGTCCTCGACGTGATCGACTTCGCACGAAACGTCCGGCTCTGGTTCGCCCCCGAGCAGGTCCGAGAGGAAGGCCACACCCCCGACTACCGGTTCTCCCTGGCCAACGAGCGCACGTTTCTCGCCTGGCTGCGCACCGCCCTCGCGCTGATCGGCGGCGGCTTCGCGGTGGACCAGTTCCTCCCCGACCTGCGCTGGGCCTGGCGCGTCGGGCTGGCGCTCGCCCTGCTCGGCGCCGGTGTGCTGTGCTCACTGCGCGCGGTCAACCACTGGATGCGTTGCGAGCGGGCCATGCGCCGGGGCGAGGACCTCCCGGTCTCCCGCTTCCCGGCACTGCTCGGCGTGGTCGTCGCGATCGTGGCCGTCGCGATGGTCGTCGTGGTCCTGGTCGGGTGGGAGGGATGAGCCCGCCCGAGACCCGTGACCCCGGCCTGCAGCCGGAACGCACCCGCCTCGCGTGGCGTCGTACGACCCTGGCGAGCACGGTGGCCGCCGTACTGGCCATGAAGACGGCACTGCACGGTGGCGTCTCGGCGGTCGGCGTCGTCGCCTGCGCCCTGTGCTGCGTCCTCTGGCTGGCCTTCCTCGTCCTGGCCCACCGCCGCATCCGCGCCCTCGCGGCGGACGCGGCCCCCGCCGTCCTGGCCCCCCGTCACGCCACGGCTGCCATCCTGTGCACGGTGGCCATGGCGGCGTGCGGGGCGGCGCTGGTGTTCTGACCGTGGGGAGCAGGCTCCCGTGCGAGCTTCGCCCCAGGGTGGCACCGGTCACTTCGAGTCCTGGCACTGGACGACATACCGACCAGTCGGCATGATGGGGCGAGTCCCGTTCACGCGCCCGCGAAGGAGCACCGATGAGCCCCGATCATCCGCCAGGTCTCGATCTCGACCGGTTGCGCTCCCTGCTGGAGCGCGAGCGGCCCGGCCTGGTGCAGGGCCCGCTGACCGGCCGGCTGATCGAGGGCGGACGCTCGAACCTGACGTACGCGCTCTCGGACGGCACCTCGAAGTGGGTCGTACGGCGGCCTCCGCTGGGCCATGTCCTGGCCACGGCGCACGACATGAAGCGTGAGCACCGGGTCATCAGCGCGCTGCACCCGACGGAGGTACCGGTGCCGCGGCCGGTGCTGCTGTGCGAGGACGAGGACGTGCTGGGGGCGCCCTTCTACGTCATGGAGTTCGTCGAGGGCACCCCGTACCGCACCGCCGGCCAGCTCGCCCCGCTGGGCCCCGAGCGGACCCGGGGCGCGGTGCTGTCTCTGGTGGACACGCTGGTGGAGCTGCACGCGGTGGACCCCGCCGAGGTGGGCCTCGCGGACTTCGGCCGCCCCGAGGGCTTCCTGGACCGCCAACTGCGCCGCTGGGGCAAGCAGTTGGATGCCTCCCGCAACCGCGACCTGCCCGGCATCGACGAACTGCACGCCGAGCTCGGCCGCCGCCTGCCGACCTCGCCCGCACCGACCGTCGTCCACGGCGACTACCGCCTGGACAACGTTCTGATCGGAGCGGACGACAAGATCAAGGCCATCCTGGACTGGGAGATGTCCACGCTCGGTGACCCGCTCACCGACCTCGGCCTGCTGGTGATGTACAGCCTGCCGCTCGGCACGCCCGACTCCCCCGTCTCCACCACCGCCGAGGCCCCCGGCCACCCGGCCCCCGCCGAGCTGATCGAGCGGTACGCGGCCCGCTCCGGGCGGGACGTCTCGGCCGTCTCCTGGTACACGGCGTTCGCCTGGTTCAAGCTCGCCGTGATCCTCGAGGGGATCCACTACCGCTACACGCTGGGCCAGACGGTCGGCCAGGGCTTCGACCGCATCGGGGGCCTGGTCCCCGTCTTCATCGAGCACGGTCTGACGACCCTTCAGGAAGGCTGATCGCCCATGGACTTCGCGTTCGACGCACGCACCGAGGAACTGCGCGCCAAGCTGCTCGCCTTCATGGACGGGTACGTCTACCCGGCCGAGGCGGTGGTGGAGGAGCAGCGCGCCGCGCTCGCGTCCCCGTGGGACACCCCTGCCGTCGTCGAGGAGTTGAAGGCCGAGGCGCGCAGGCAGGGCCTGTGGAACCTCTTCCTCCCCGACGGCGAGTACGGCGCCGGCCTCACCAACCTCCAGTACGCCCCGCTCGCCGAAATCACCGGCCGCAGCCCGCAGTTGGCGCCCACGGCCCTCAACTGCGCGGCACCGGACACCGGGAACATGGAGGTGCTCGCGCAGTTCGGCGACGAGCAGCAGAGGAAGCAGTGGCTCGAGCCGCTGCTGGCCGGTGAGATCCGCTCGGCGTTCGCGATGACCGAGCCGGAGGTGGCCTCCTCCGACGCCACCAACATCACCACGCACATCCGGCGCGAGGGCGACGAGTACGTCATCACCGGGCGCAAGTGGTACATCTCCGGGGCGATGAACCCCGACTGCAAGATCTTCATCGTGATGGGCAAGACGGACCCGGACGGGCCCGACATCCGCCGCCAGCAGTCCATGGTCCTGGTCCCCCGGGACACCCCGGGTGTCACCGTCAAGCGCGCGATGCAGGTCTTCGGCTACGAGGACCACTACCACGGCGGCCACGCCGAGGTGGTCTTCGACCAGGCACGTGTGCCGGTCACCAACCTGATCGGGGAGGAGGGCGGCGGCTTCGCCATCGCGCAGGCCCGGCTCGGCCCCGGCCGGATCCACCACTGCATGCGGCTGATCGGCATGGCCGAGCGCGCCATCGAGCTGATGTGCCGCAGGGCCGTCTCCCGCACCGCCTTCGGCAAGGCGCTGGCCCAGCAGGGCGTCGTGCAGAACTGGATCGCCGACGCGCGCGTGGCCGTCGAGCAGCTGCGCCTGCTGGTGCTGAAGACGGCCTGGATGATGGACACCGTCGGCAACAAGGGTGCCCACGCCGAGATCCAGGCCATCAAGATCGCCACGCCCCGCACGGTCGTCGACATCATCGACCGCGCGATCCAGCTGCACGGCGCGGGCGGCGTCAGCCAGGACTTCCCGCTCGCCGAGCTGTACGCCGGCGCCCGCACCCTGATGCTGGCGGACGGCCCAGACGAGGTGCACCAGCGCTCGCTGGCCCGCCGGGAGCTGAAGAAGTACCTGTGACGGCGGGGGCCCGCTAGGGCCTGTCAGACAGGCCCTAGCGAAGGCCCTAGGGACGCAGAGCCCGTAGGAGGAGGTCGGCCAGGTGGTCGGCGACCTCCTGCGGGCTCATCGGTCCGTCGGGGCGGTACCAGGTCGACAGGTGGTGGACGGAACCGAAGTGGTAGTCCACCACCAGGTCGGCCGGGGTGGCCCGGGAGAAGACCCCGGCCTGCTGCCCCTCCTCGATGAGCGCACGGAAGCGCTCGTGGTAGCGCCGCCGCTCGGCGCGCACCTGCTTGTTCTTCTCCGGGCTCAGATGGTGCATGGAGCGGAAGAAGATCATCGCGTCGTCGAGGTTCTCGATGGTCGTCACGACCACGTCCGCCGCCGCGCCCCGCAGCCGCTTCTCGATCGGCTCGTCGGCGTTCGCGAAGGCGTCGAGACGCTCCTGCTGGACGCGCAGCATGCGCGCGTACACCTCGTGCAGGAGGTCGTCCTTGGAGCCGAAGTAGTGGTACAGCGCACCCTTGGTGACGCCGGCCGCCTCGACGATCTCCTGCACGGAGGTGCGGTCGTAGCCCTGCTCGGCGAAGAGCCGGGTGGCGGCGGCCAGCAGCCGCTGCGGGACGGGCGTACCGTCTCCGTCCGTCGTCCTGGGCACTGTGCCGCCACCTGCCTTCCGGGCGTTCCGCCGTGTTCCGGTGTTCTATTCGCTTGCTTGCCTGCGGGAACGAAGCTCCCGACGGAGGATCTTCCCACTCGCCGTCTTCGGCAAGTCGGGCAGGATCTCCACCTGCCGCGGGTACTTGTAGGCCGCCAGTCTCTCCTTGCAGTACACCGCGAGTTCGTCCGGGTCCGTCTCTGCGCCCGGACGCAGGCTGATGTAGGCCTTGACGGTCTCGCCACGGTACCCGTCGGGCACCCCGACCACGGCCGCCTCGCGCACCGCCGGATGCGTGTAGAGCACGTCCTCGACCTCGCGGGGCCACACCTTGAAGCCGGACGCGTTGATCATGTCCTTCTTGCGGTCGACGACGTAGAGCCAGCCCTGCTCGTCCATGAACCCGATGTCGCCGGTGCGCAGTTCGCCGTCCGGGAAGGTCTCGGCGGTCGCGTCGGGGCGGCGCCAGTAGCCGGGCACGACCTGCGGCCCGCGCACCAGGATCTCCCCCTGCTCACCGAAGGGCACCTCGCGTCCCTGGTCGTCCACGATCCGTACGACGGTCTCCGGTCCCGGCAGCCCCACGGCCAGCGTCCCGGACACCGGGTCGACCGGCGCCTCCAGACCGGGCGGCACGGAGGCGCAGGGCGCGGTGCACTCGGTCAGCCCGTAGCCGTTGCGGATGTACGGCCCGAATCCCGCCCGGAACTTCTCCACCAGCGCCGGCGGCACGGGCGCGCCCCCGCTGGAGATGTTGACGAACGACGAGAAGTGGTCCGGCGTGCAGTCCGGGTGCGCGGCCAGCGCCATGAACGCCGTCGACGGTCCGACGGTGTAGTGCGGCCGGTGCTCGGCGAACGCCTCCAGCACCACCCCCGCCTCGAAGCGGTACGTCAGCACGAGCGTCCCCGCGCTGTTGAGGCAGGCGCCGAGCTGGCACACCATCCCGGTGATGTGGAACAGCGGGGCGAGCGCGTAGTAGACGGGTGCGTCCGGAAGGGCGAGCCCGGTCCGCTGCCGCTCGGCGTTGTACATGATGTTGCCGTGCGTGTTGGTGGCGCCCTTGGGCGTGCCGCTGGTCCCCGAGGTGTAGCTGATCAGCGCGATGTCCACGGGGCCGAGGTCCCGTCCGGCCGGCGCCTTGTGCCCCGCGCGCGCCACGGCCACCAGGTCCTCGGCGTCACCGGCCTGCGGCAGCCGCTCGAAGCCCAGCACGCGCGCGTCGTCGCGCGTCTGGAAGTCCAGCTCGCACCCGGTCAGCACGATCCGCACCGGCGAGTCGGCGGCCGTCTGGCGCAGATACGACTCCCAGGCGCGGTCGGAGCACACGAGCGCGGTCACTTCGCCGTCCCGCAGGACGTGCGCGACCTCCCCCGACTTGTACATGGGGTTGACGGGCACCACGACCGCCCCCGCCTTCCACGCCCCGAGGAGAGCGAGCACGAAGTGCGGGGAGTTCTGCAGCAGGATCGCCACCCGGTCGCCGCGCTCCAGCCCCTGGGCGGCCAGATACCCGGCCACCGAGTCGCTGAGCTCGTCGACCTCGCGGTAGCTGATCCGTCCGTCGAAGTAGGCGAGGAAGTCACGGTCGGGCGCCTCGGCGACGGACCGCCGCAGGGCGTGCACCAACGAGTCGACCGGCTCGATGGGCGCCCGCTGGGCCTCGTTCAGCAGCGCCACCCACGGCTTGTCCGCGTAACCCGGCCCGCTCATCGCACCTCCTCCCACTTCTGCTGGATGTGGTTCATGTTGGTCAGCCACTGGTCGGGGCTGGTCGCCCTGGCCCGGTAGTACCCGGCGACCTCGGGGTGCGGCAGGATCAGGAACCGGTCCTCCTCGATCCCCTTGAACAGCGCGTCCGCCACGTCCGCCGGTTCGATCGCGGTCGGCTGCAGCACCAGGTCCCCGGCGCTCCCGGTGGCGGCCAGCATGTCGGTCCGCACCCCCTGGGGACAGATGGCGTGCACCTTGACCCCCCGGTGTCGATAGGTGAGCGACAGCCACTCGGCGAAGGCGTAGGCCCCGTGCTTGGTGACGCTGTACGAGGGCGCCCCGATCATGGTCAGCAGTCCGGCGGCGGACACGGTGGAGACGAATCGGCCCGCTCCGCGCTCCAGCCACCCCGGAAGCAACGCCTCGGCGGCCCGCACATGCGCCATGACGTTGACGTCCCAGGCGGTCGCCCAGGTCTTCTCGTCCGCGGACAGCCCCTGGGCCCCGTCCTCGAAGGCGACCCCGGCGTTGGCGCAGTAGACGTCGACGACTCCGCCGAGGGCGTCCCGTGCGTCGCCGACGACGGAGGAGGCGTCACCGGGCACAGCGATCCCGCCGATCTCGTCGGCGACCGCCTTGGCCCGCTCCCCGTCCAGGTCATTGACGACGACCCGGGCCCCTTCGGCGGCGAACCTCCGGGCCAGCGCGGCCCCGATCCCCCCTCCGGCGCCCGTCACAACCACACCGGCACCCTGAACGGCTTCCACCATCGGTCTCCTTCGACTGCGGCTCTGGTGACGCCCAGACTAACCGGTCGGTATGTATCGAGGAAGGGGCGACCGCCACCCCCTCAGGGGCGCCGGGCTGTATCGATGTGCGGCTCCGCCGCGCGGGCGCGACAAGCCACGAACAACCGCAAGCTTCCTCCCCACCAGCGGGAGCCATACCGTGCCCCCCATGCGCCTATCCAGACGAGCATTCCTCGCAGCGACAACGGCGGCAACACCCCTCACCACCGCACGCCCCGCCTCCACGCCCCCACGCCACCTCCAGACCGGCTTCGAACGCCTCGCCGCGACCGGCTACACACCCCTGAAAAACCAGACCGTCGGCATCGTCACCAACCCCACCGGCGTGACAAGGGACGTTTGCCACATCGTCGACGTCATGCACGAGGACCCCCGCGTCAACCTCACCGCGGTCTTCGGCCCGGAACACGGCTTCCGCGGCACCACCCAGGCCGGCGGCTCGGAAGGCCGCTACGACGACCCGGCGACCGGCCTCCCGGTCTACGACACCTATCTCAAGAGCGGCCGCGAACTGGCCGACGTCTTCACGGCGTCCGGCGTCGACACCGTCGTCTTCGACATCCAGGACGTCGGTGCCCGTTTCTACACGTACATCTGGACGCTCTACGACTGCATGGAGGCGGCCCAGCTCGCCGGCAAGCGCGTCGTCGTCCTCGACCGCCCGAACCCGGTCACCGGACGGTCCGCCCAGGGCCCGGTCCTGCACAGGGAGTTCGCGACCTTCGTGGGCCGCGAGCCCGTTTCCCAGGCGCACGGCATGACGGTCGCCGAGCTGGCGCGGCTGTTCAACGGTGAGTTCCTGACGACTCCGGTGCCCCTGGAGACCGTACTGATGACGGGGTGGCAGCGCTCGGAGTTCTACGACGCCTCCGCGCTCCCCTGGGTGCCGCCGAGCCCGAACATGCCGACGCCCGACACCGCGCTGGTGTACTCGGGCACCTGCATGTTCGAGGGCACCAACCTCTCCGAGGGCCGCGGCACCACCCGCCCCTTCGAGTTGCTCGGAGCCGACGGGATCGACGGCCGCTGGGCCACCGCCGCGAACGGACTCGCCCTGCCCGGTGTGCACTTCAGGGAGGCGTACTTCGCGCCGACGTTCTCGAAGTTCCAGGGCAGGACCATCGGCGGCGTCCAGATCCATGTGCACGACCGTGCCGCCTACGACCCCGTGCGGACCGGCGTCGCGCTGCTGGTGACCGCGAAGAAGGTGTGGAGCGGCTTCGCCTGGCGCTCCGACAACTGGATCGACAAGCTGACGGGCTCCACGCACGTGCGGACCGCGATCGACGCCGGTGCCGGCACCGACGAGGTGGTGGCCGGGTGGCAGGACGAACTCACCGCGTTCCGGCGGACCCGAAGGACGTACCTTCTCTACAAATGAGTCCATAGAACCGAGTCACGCCGTATGGCCAATCTCGTCCCTCCGCAGGACGATGCGCCCACAGCGCACCGCTACGGGGGACGAGGGGGCCGTGATGACACAGGCGACGACGAGCGTGACTCCGTACTGGGAACTGACCTTCGACGCGGACGGGGACGTCGACGGGCAGGAACGGGACCGGCTGCTCAGTGAGGTGACACGGCGCGGCGTGCGCGACCTGATCGTCTTCGCGCACGGCTGGAACAACGACCGCTCGGGCGCGACCAGGCTCTACCGCCACTTCTTCGCGCCCGTCCCGCACCTCGCGCCGCAGGCGAGGCTCGGGTACGCCGGCGTCGTCTGGCCGTCGATGCGCTTCTGCGACGAGCCGATCCCCGACTTCCCGAAGTCCGTGGTGGCCACGGAGGCGGAGACGGCACCCGGGGAGGCGCTGGACAAGGACACCCGGCACGCGCTGCTGGAGACGTTCCCCGGGCGGGCCACGGTCATCGACCAGATCACGCGGATGCTGGAGCAGCGGCCCGCGAACGGAGTGGAGGAGTTCGGGCGGCTGGTGCGGCTGCTGGTGGAGGTCGTACCGGGCGGGCCGCAGCCGCTGTTCGCGGCGGACACCCTCGCGGAGGGCGTCCCGCAGAGCGAACCGGTGCTGTTCACCGGGGATACCGAGACGCTCTGCTGCGACTTCGCGCAGGCACTGGCCTCGCTCCGGTCCGGTGCCGGGGCGGAGGGCTTCACGCTGCCCAATCCCTGGGACGGGGCGAAGGAACTGCTGCGGCAGGCGACGTACTACGCGATGAAGCGGCGCGCGGGGACGGTCGGCGAGCGCGGACTCGGGCCGGTCGTCGGGCGGCTGGCCGCCGTCGCGCCCGAGGTGCGGGTGCATCTGGTCGGGCACAGCTTCGGTGGGCGGCTGGTGTCGTTCGCGCTGGGCGGGCTGCCCGAGGGGGTGCGGACGGTGAAGTCGGTGACCCTGCTCCAAGGGGCCTTCTCGCACTACGCGTTCGCGGCCCGGCTGCCGTTCGACGCGCACGCGGGAGGGGTGCTGCAGGGCCGGCAGAACCTGATCGACGGTCCCCTGGTGTGCTGCTACTCGCACTTCGACTCGGCGCTCGGCACGCTGTATCCGCTGGCCTCCCGGATGACGGGCGACGCGGAGGGCCTCGTCGAGGGGCTCGACCTGGGGTCGGCGCTGGGCGCCAAGTGGGGCGCGATGGGGCACGACGGGGTGCAGGCGGTGCCCGGTACGCGCGCGTACACGCTGTCGGACGCGCTGGCCGCCACGCTGCCCGCCTCGGGGTGCGTCAACATCGACGCCGCCGAGGTGGTCAGGCGCGGCGACCCGCCGTGCGGGGCGCACAGCGACATCGTGCACCCCGAGCTGGCGCGGGTGGTGCTGGCGGCGGGCCGCATCCGCTGACCCGCCGCCGGTGCTGTGTCACATAGCACTCACGCCGTTCGTCACGACTCTCACCGGTGCGAGGTGTACTCCACCACCTGCTGGAAGGTGGGCCGGTTCTGCCAGCTGATGTTGTAGTGCTTGATGCCGCCCAGGGTGCGCTGGACGATCGAGTCGGCGCACCACTGGTCGCCCGCCGAGCACAGCGAGTCCCCGGGGTAGACGGTCGACGCGGACAGGCCGGCCGCCGTCTTCAGGGTGCTGATCAGGACGTCCCGGCAGCCGCTCACGGTGCCGTCGCCGCAGAACTTCTGCGTCAGGCCGCCCTGCACCGACTGACCGAGCACCGCCCGGATGTCCTTGTCGACGTAGCTCCACCAGCCGTACTGGAAGGAGCTTCCCGCGTGTGAGCCGGTGGGCCCGTGCGCGGCCGACGGGGCCTCGTCGATGGGCAGGTTGCCGGTGATGTCGGTGTACAGGTCGCTGCCGAGGCCGGGCTGGAACTCGGCCTTCACCAGCAGCGGCCACCAGGCGTCGAGGATGCGGACGGCGTCGGCGTTGGCGTAGGTCTTGGAGCCGGCCGAGGTCTCCGTGCGCTTGCCGCCCGCGGTGACCCACGCCTGCAGCTTGCTCACCGCGGCGGCGGCCGTGGAGTCGGTCACCGTACTGCTGTTGATGACCTTGAGCAGCTTGGGCAGGACGTCCTCGGCGCGCAGGTCGGTGAGCGACGCGTCGGCCATGGCCTGCACCAGCTTGGTGCGGGTCACCCCGCCGGCCGCGACCAGCTTCTTGACCCGGTCCTCCAGCAGGTTGCCGCGGTGCACGGAGCCGTCGCCCCAGCTGGCGGTCGTGTAGTTGAGGGCCTGCTTGTTGTTCCAGGAGATGTAGTAGTCCTGGTCGACGGAGTTGGGGTGCTGGGACGCGGGCGTGTAGTCGGCGGTGTTGGTGGTCGGGTTCCAGTTCTGCCACTCGTAGGCGGCCTGTCCCCACACCGGGAACTCGGGGTCGACGCCGCTCGGGCGCACCGGGTTGTCTCCGCTGTTGTAGTACGCCGTGTGCTGGGAGTCGGCGTAGAACCAGTTGAAGGTGTAGTTGATGTGCTGCGCGGCGGCCTGGAAGTCCGCCGGTCCCTTCACGAAGTCGGGGTCGTTGAGCATCTGGAAGCCGATGATCGAGTCGGCCTCGTGCATGTAGGAGGAGCGCAGGGTGGTGTAGGCGACCTTCTTGCCGCCGACGGTCGCCCGGTACTCCACGGGTCCGTACTTCGTCTTCCACACCCGCATGGTGTACGACCCCGCGGCCGTGCCGTCGGCCGTGGTCGGCTTCCAGGAGTTGCTCTGTTCGACCTTGGCCATGGCGGTGCAGGTGCCGTGGTACAGGTAGTGGTAGTCGTCCTGGCACAGCTCGACGGCGTAGGTGTCGATGATGTCCTGGCCGGAGGTGGTCGCGGACCACGAGTAGTCCTGGCCGCGGCCGAGTTCGACGTACATGCTCAGGCCGGCGAAGGAGGCGCCGCGGGCACTGATGCCGGGGCCCTGGATCTCCTGGAGCATGAGCAGCTGGGGGGCGAAGTAGCCGGTCTGCGGTCCGAAGACGGCGATGGGGTGGCCACTGGCCGTGTACTTCCCGCTGACCACCAGAGCGTTGGACATACCGCGCTTGGCGGAGCTGAGGGCGGTCGCGGTGGCGGCCTGGGATGCGGCGTTGGCGCTCTGGCTCGCACCGGTGCCGGTGGCGTCGTAGACCAGCGGCTCGGTGGTCACGGAACCGGAGTCGGGCAGGGCCTCGCCCTGGGCGGTGGCCGGTTTGGTGCCGTACGGGAAGCTCTCGCCGTTGTGGACGGTCACGACGGCCTCGGGGTCGTTGCGCTCGCGGAACGCCTCCCAGACCTTGGTGCCCTGCTCCACGCCGTACTTGGACTGGGCGGCGAGCAGGGAGATCGCGTTGTTGACCTCACCGCCGCCGCCGGAGCCGAACAGCGAGCCGATCACGGAGGCCAGCGCGACCAGGTCGGTCAGCTTGAAGTGGTCGATCGTGCCGGCGTTGGTGATCGAGTCCTTGTGGCCGGTGAGGACGTACTCGCCCGGGAAGTAGCGGCCGGAGTCGGACGCGTCGATGTAGGAGTTGACGCCGGCGAGGTAGGCGTTGGCGTCGGCGAGGGCCTGCTGGCCGCGGGCGCCCGCGTTGGCGACGACGTTGTCGATCTGCGCCTGCAGGTCGGCCTCGCTGTAGGGGGCGTTGCGGTAGAACTCCTGCTCCAGGCCCTGGTTGGAGGCGGCGCCGCCCGCGAAGGTGGTCAGCTGGCCGCGGCCCACGTGCCGGAAGACGTCCATCAGCCACAGCCGGTCCTCAGCGGCGGCATACCCGGCGCCGAACTCGGTGCCGTATCTGGTGGTACCGGTGATGTGCGGTACGCCCGTCTTCTTGTCGCGGACGATCGTCACATCGGTGCGGCCCGCCGGCTTCTCCGTGGAGGCGACTTGATCGGAAGCGACCCCGAACGACGCGTCGTTGAAGAACGTGTTGATCTTCGCGTCGGTCAGGCCCGAGTACCCGGTGGCCAGGTTGGCGTAGGGGCCGAGCTGGTCCTCGGCGTGGTCGGGCTGGGAGCCGAAGGCCTGGTTGAGGAGGATCTGCGCGAGGGTCGCGTTGCCGTTCTCACCGGGAGGCAGGATGTCGGAACACTGGCCGCCGCAGTAGTCGTTGGAGGCCGCGGCCGAGGCCGGGGCCTGGGCCAGTGGGGACAAAAGACCTGCAATCAGGACGCATATGGATGCGGACTTCAGGAACCCGGTGAGTCTGCCGGGAGTTCTCAGTCTGTCGAGGGTGGTGCGCACGGTACGCCGAGGCATGGCAGCTCCTGCCGACGAGGGGTGTGCCGGGACGTTACCGCCGGTATCCCCGGGATTGAAGATGAACAATCGTCAAGTTTTGGAAGTCGGTGCGTCGGCTTATGGAGGTCATCGGAAATCGGATGGAGCCGAATCGTGTGTCGATACGTCTATTCGGCGACGTCGTGCAACGTCGGGCAACGTCGGGTGAAGTCACGCGAAGTCCGTGTACGACGACGCCGAAGTGACCGAAGTACAGGTGCAGGTGTGACGGAGGTGCAGGGCGATGGCCGGTTTCCGGAGTCTGGCGAGACAGGTCCGCGACCCGCGGTGCGATCTGGCACTGCGGCGGTACTCACTGCGCAAGTGCCTTGAGCGGTTCGCTCCTTACGGGCACAGGGCGACCTGGGACCATTTGTGCTCCCGGGCAGGGGTCGGTCCCGAGGACCGCTCCCCCGACCCAGCGCGGCTCGTGGCCGCACTGGAGGAACTGGAAGAGGCGCGTTCGGTCTGGCTGGCCTACGAGGTCGAGTTCGCCGAGCGGCGCCGCAAGGAGAAGCACGACGGGCTGCGCAGGCCGGGCAGTGTGGACGACTGGCACCGGCTGACCTGGGGCGGCTTCGGAGTGGCGTGGTGCGACGACCCGCGGGTTCACCCCCGTGAGCCGCTGGCCGAGGTACTGCGCCGACTGATCTCCGCGCTGGAGCGCGAACCGGGTGCGGAGTGCCCGGTCTGCGGCACGGAGCGGCTGATCTGGACCGACGACCTGGACCACGAACCCTCTTCGGGTCCGGTCTGCACTCACTGCGGAATCCTGGTGCCACGGCCCGTGCTCAAGCCCGAGGCCCTGGCGGACGCGAGGCGCGGAAGGCTGCTGGTGTCGGCCTAGCACGGCGGGGGTGCGCCGGGGATGCCGCACCCCCTGTTTTCCACAAGCGCCGCGTTGTCCACAGGCGGGGCCGGCTCACGCACCGGTGTCGATGGCGACTGGCAGGCTTGAGGCATGGTGCAGGTGTGTCTCAACGGACCGCGGGGAGCGGCCGACGGCGCGATGGTTCCGCTGACTCCGGAGGCGATGGCCGAGTCGGCGGCGCGGGCGGTCGCGGCCGGGGCCACGGACGTCCACGTCCACCCCAAGACCCCGTGCGGACGGGACTCGTTGTCCCCCCGGGTGCTCGCGCCGACGCTGGAGGCGATACGAGCGCGGGTGTCCGTGCCGGTCGGGGTGACCACGGGCGCCTGGGCGGAGCCGGATCCCGCGGCGCGGCTCGCCCGGATCCGGGAGTGGACGGTGCTTCCGGACCACGCCTCGGTCAACTGGCACGAGGAGGGCGCGGAGGACATCGCCGCCGCGCTGATCGAGCGTGGCGTGGGTGTCGAGGCGGGCGTCTGGTCGGGCACGGACGGCGCCGCCCGATTCGCCGGCTCGCCCCTCGGCCCACGGGTGTTGCGCGTGCTCGCCGAGGTGACGGACACCTCGCCGGACACCGCCGAGGCGAGCGCCCATGCCCTCCTGGCCGACCTGGGCCGCGCCTGCGGCCGCCCCGTCCTTCTGCACGGCGAGGACGGCGGGGCCTGGCCGGTGCTGCGACTGGCGGGGCGGCTGGGGCTGCCGACCCGTATCGGCCTGGAGGACACCCTGCTGCTCCCGGACGGCGAACGAGCCCTGTCCAACGCCCAGTTGGTGGCGGAGGGACTCAGCCAGTACGGCGGCGCGCGACGGTAGCACCCGTAAATCCGCTCGCTCCACCCCTTTCCCGTCCGGACAGTTGGGAGGCGATGAAACCGAACTGAGCACCCCAGGAACCGAGGAGTCCCATGTCGACGCTGCGCGTCACCGCCGAAGTGCTGACCGTCCACGAACACCCCAACGCCGACGCTCTCGAACTGGCCCAGGTGGGTCTGTACCGGGCGGTCGTCGCCAAGGGCGCGTACCGCACCGGCGAGGCGGCCGTGTACATCCCCGAGCAGGCCGTACTGCCTGCCGCTCTGATCGAGGAGCTGGGGCTGACCGGGCGGCTGGCGGGTCCGGACTCCGACCGGGTGAAGGCGGTCCGGCTGCGCGGTGAGCTGTCGCAGGGCATCGTGTGCCGGCCGAAGGCGCTGGCGGACGTCGATCTCGAGCGGGCCGCCGAGGAGGGCACCGACTTCGCGGAGACGCTCGGCATCACCAAGTGGGTGCCGCCCATCCCGCCCACGATGAGCGGCGAGGTCGAGTCCGCGCCCGATCTGCTGCCCTGGGTGGACATCGAGAACCTCCAGCGGTTTCCGGACATCTTCACACCGGGCGAGGATGTGGTCCTGACCGAGAAGCTGCACGGTTCGGCCTGCCTGCTCACGTATCTCGCCGACGCGGGCCGGGTGCACGTGTCGTCCAAGGGGTTCGGCGCCAAGTCCCTCGCCCTGAAGGAGGATCCGCGCAACCTGTACTGGCGTGCCGTGCGCGGGCACGGTGTCGCCGAGGCCGCGGCGCGGCTGGCCGAGCGGCTGGGGGCGCGCCGGGTCGGGATCTTCGGCGAGGTCTACGGGGCGGGCGTCCAGGACCTCACCTACGGCGCCGACGGGCGACGCGAGAGCCTCGGGTACGCCGTCTTCGACGTGTCCGCGGAGATCGACGGCACCGTGCGCTGGCTGGACGCGGCCGAACTGCTGGGCGGGGAGCTGCCGTCGGTGCCCCGGCTGCACGAGGGGCCGTACGACATCGACCGGGTGCTGGAGATCGCGAGCGGGCGGGAGACCGTGTCGGGGCGCGGACTGCACCTGCGCGAGGGGGTCGTCGTCCGGCCCGCCGTGGAGCGGTACAGCCCGGTGACCGGGGGGCGGGCGATCGCCAAGGCGGTCAGCCCTGCCTATCTGACCAGGAAGGGCGGCACGGAGTACGAGTGAGGGTGCACGGCCCTCCGCGGGGGCGGCGCGGTTCTACTGCTGCCGCCCCTGCCGGCTCCCCCGCCGCTCCACCATGAGCCGCGACCCGGTCAGGCGGTCGCCGAAGACGTCGTCCGGGTTGGACAGGACACAGGTGTCCAGGGAGAGGCAGCCGCAGCCGATGCAGTCGGTGAGATGGTCGCGCAGACGGTTGAGCTGGGTGATGCGCTGGTCGAGTTCGGAGCGCCAGGCCTCCGAGAGACGGGCCCAGTCCTCGCGGGTGGGGGTGCGCTCCTCGGGGAGTTCGGCGAGGGCCTCGCGGATCGTGGCGAGAGGTATGCCGACGCGCTGGGCTGCGCGCACGAAGGCGACCCGGCGCAGGGTGTCGCGGTGGTACCGGCGCTGGTTGCCGGCGGTGCGCCGACTGGTGATCAGACCCTTGGACTCGTAGAAGTGCAGGGCGGAGACGGCGGCGCCGCTGCGCGCGGCGAGCTGGCCGACCGTGAGCTCGTGGATCTTCTCTGGAATCTGGGGCACTCATCGAACCCTACCCACCCCGTCCGGCCACGATCCGTTGACATGAGGTCCCGACCCGACCATGCTAAGCAGTTGCTTAGACATTTTTGCCGGGACATCAGCGGTGTGGACACAGAGGCACACAGGAAGGCCGGGACATGGCAGAGCCGAGGATCTTCTCCTCCGCCGACGAACTGAAGGCGGCGGTGGGCGAGCAGCTGGGGTACAGCGACTGGCTGGAGATCGACCAGAAGCGGATCGATCTGTTCGCGGACGCGACCGGCGACCACCAGTGGATCCACGTGGACCCGGAGAAGGCCGCGGCGGGGCCCTTCGGCACGACCATCGCGCACGGCTATCTCACCCTCTCGCTGCTCCCGCTCTTCGGCCCGCAGCTGATCAAGGTCGAGGGCGTGAAGATGGGCGTCAACTACGGCACCAACAAGGTCCGCTTCCCCGCGCCCGTCCCGGTCGGCTCCCGGCTGCGCGCGACGGCGACGATCAGCAAGGTCGAGGACGTGCCGGGCGGCGTCCAGGTGTCCGTCGCCTTCACCGTGGAGCGCGAGGGCGGGGACAAGCCGGTGTGCGTCGCGGAGTCGGTGTCCCGGTACTACGTCTAGCGGGGGCTACTTCGAGGCCCCGACCATCCGCAGCACGAGGTCGGCGTAGAGCGCGCCGACCTCGTCGGGCGTCCAGGGGCCGTCGATGCTGAACCAGCGGGCCACGTCGACGCAGAGCGAGAGCACCGCCAGGGTGGTGCCCTTGACGTCGAGCACGTCGAACTCCCCGGACGCGATGCCGTCCTCCAGGATCCCGCGCACCTCGGCGTCGCACTGCCGGCGCAGCGCGACGATCTCGGCGCGGGCGTCCGGCCCGAGCGAGTCGAGTTCGTACTGCACGACCCGCGCGGTGGTACGGCCGCCCGCGTGCCAGCGGACGAAGGAGCTGACGGCGTCCGCGAGCCGCTCCGCCGCGGTGCCCTCACGCCGGGACGCCGTCCGCAGGATCTCCAGCGCCTTGGTGTGGCCGATCCGGCTGATGCGGTGGAGCAGCTCTTCCTTGGTCTTGTAGTGGATGTAGAGCGCGGCCGGGCTCATACCGGCCCGGCCCGCGATGTCACGGGTCGTCGTGGCGTGGTACCCGCGCTCGGCGAAGGCCTCCACGGCGGCGACCAGCAGCCGCCGGGCCGCGTCGGGCGTGACCTCGGCCCACGGCGCCACTTCGCCGCCGGCCGTCTCCTCCGCCGTACTCATCGCTCGTTCGCCCCTCTCGCCGACATGAGCTCCCACCATACCGCCGAAGGTGAGCGAGCGCTTAGAGTGCCCGTTCAGAGCGGCCCGGCCGGTCAGAGCTTCTCGAACGGGTGGAAGACGCGCTCGGTCGCCTCCTGCCGGTCGCGGATGACCTTGGCGAGGGTGAAGGCGGAGGTCACGAGGTACAGGACGGCGATGCCCAGGAAGGCCCGGACCCAGGCGTCCGCGTTCAGTTTGAAGATGCCGATGGCGGTCGCGGCCATGGCGACCGCGAAGGAGGCGACGGCCTGGCCGTAGAAGGCGGCCGTGTTCTGCTGCTTGCCCGGTGTGTCACTCATGGGGACAAGCGTCGGCGGATGTGGCCGGTCCCACATCCGCCGAAGTACCTAGGGAGTACTCAGAACTGAGGGTGGTTCAGAAGGCGGAGACCCCCGTCAGGGCCCGCCCGATGAGCAGTTTCTGTATCTGGCTGGTCCCCTCGTACAGGGTCATCACACGCGCGTCCCGCAGCAGCTTGCCCGCCGGGTACTCGTCGATGTAGCCGTAGCCGCCGAAGACCTGCAGCGCGTTGTTGGCGGCGCGCACGGCGGCCTCGGACGCGAACAGCTTCGCCTTGGAGGACTCGACGGCGAAGGGCTCTCCTCGGTCGATCAGGTCGGCGACCCGCCAGGTCAGCAGCCGGGCCGCGTCCACGTCGACGGCGATGTCGCTGATCAGCTCCTGGACGAGCTGGTGGTGGGCGATGGAGCGGCCGAACTGCTCGCGCTCACCGGCGTACCGCACGGCGGCGTCCAGCGCGGCCTGGGCTATGCCCACGCATCCGGCGGCCACCGACATCCGCCCCTTGGCGAGGGCCGACATGGCGACCGAGAACCCCTTGCCCTCCTCGCCGAGCATCGCGGAGGCGGGCACGCGGACGCCCTCCAGGGCGAGTTCGGCGGTCGCCTGGCCGCGCAGGCCGAGCTTGCCGTGGATGGTGCGGCGGGTCAGACCGGGGGTGTCGGCCGGGACGAGGAAGGCGGAGACCCCCTTGCGGCCGGGCGCGTCCGTGGAGCGGGCGAACAGCAGCACCACATCGGCCCAGGTCCCGTTGGTGATGAACATCTTGGTGCCGTCGATGACGTAGTCGTCGCCGTCACGCACGGCGCGCGTGGTCAGGTTGCCGGCGTCGGAGCCGGTGCCGGGCTCGGTGAGGCCGAAGCAGCCGACGTACTCGCCGGCGGTGAGTCCCGGCAGCCACCGCCGCTTCTGCTCCTCGCTCCCCCAGGCGGCGATGGTCTTCGCCACCAGCCCGAGCGAGACGGACACGATCCCGCGTACGGACGAGTCGCCCCGACCCAGCTCCTCCGTCACCAGGCAGTAGGCGAGGTGGTCGCCGCCGGAGCCGCCGTACTCCTCGTCCACGGTCAGGCCGAGGAAGCCGACCTCGCCGAGCTTCTTCACGACGGCCCGGTCGACCTCCTCGGCCCGGTCCCAGTCGACGACATGCGGAGCGATCTCGCGGGCGACGAAGTCCCGGGCCAGCTGCCGTACGGCCGTCTGCTCCTCGCTCAGCCCCAGGTTCACCACGGGATCACCCCACTTGAAATCCGTACCTTTGAAATCCGCACATTTAAATTAGCACTGCTAGTTTCTCTTCGCAGCCCTACTATGTGCGCCATGGCCCGACCGCGCAAGCCCCTGCTGAGCACCGACCGGATCGTCGAGGCGGCACGCGCGCTCGTGGACGCGGAGGGCCTGGCGGCCGTCTCCACCCGGCGGCTCGCGGCTGAGCTCGGGGTCAGCGGGCCCTCGCTCTACAACCACTTCCGCACCAAGGACGAGATCCTCGAAGCGGTCGCCGACTCGGTGAGCGCGCAGGTCGACCTGTCGATGTTCGAGGACGGCCGCGACTGGCGGACCGCGCTGCACGACTGGGCCGTCTCCTACCGGGACGCCCTGCGCGACCATCCCAACATCGTCCCGGTCCTCGCGACCGGCCCCGGCCGCCGCCCGGCCGGCCTCCGGCTGGCGGACGCGGTGTACGGCGCGATGGTCGACGCCGGCTGGCCTCCGGCCCAGGCGACGTCGATCGGCGCGCTGATGCGGTACTTCATCATGGGCTCGGCGCTCGGCTCCTTCGCCGGCGGTTTCGTGGACGACGCGACCGCCTACGACCCCGCCGACTACCCCCACCTCGGGCAGGCCCACCTCCTCGCCGAGCAGCAGGAGAAGATCGACGAGCGGGCCTTCGAGACGGGCCTGACGGCACTGCTGGACGGACTTTCCCAGCAGTACGAGCAGGTACGGCGGCCGGTGTAGCGACCTTTCGGCGGGCGCCGAAGTGTCCGTACCCCATCCTGGGACGCATGACCACGAGGGATCCCCAGGCGCAGCGGCTGGCCCGGCTCGCCGGGCTGATCGCCGACGAGACACGGGCCGCGTGTCTGCTCGCGCTGCTGGACGGACGGGCGTGGACCGCGGGTGAGCTGGCCCGGCACGCCGGGGTCGCCCCGTCGACGCTCAGCGAACACCTCGGCAAGCTCGTCACGGGCGGCCTGCTGACGGAGGAACGCCAGGGCCGGCACCGGTACGTCCGTCTCGCGGACGCGCGGGTCGCCCACCTGGTGGAGGACCTGGCAGCACAGGTACCGCCGGAAGACGCCGTACGGCCGCGGGGGCTGCGGGCGTCGAGCGCGGGGTCCGCGATGGCGCGGGGGCGGACCTGTTACGACCATCTGGCGGGGCGGCTCGGGATCGCGGTGACCGACGGACTGACCGTGCGGGGGCTGTTGCGCCAGGGCACGGGGTTCGCACTCACGGATGCGGGGGTCGACTGGTTCGGGGCCGCGGGTATCGCGCTGGCCCCCGGGAGCCGACGCCCCTTGGCCCGGGCCTGCCTGGACTGGACGGAACGCCGGCCGCACCTGGCCGGTGCGGCGGGGGCCGCGCTGTGCCGGCATGCGTTCTCGGTGGGGTGGTGCGTGCGGATCGGTACCGAGCGGGCTGTGAAGGTGACGGATGCCGGTGAGCGGGCCCTGTGGGAGCTGTTGGGGATCGAACCGGGGGCGTTGCGGTGAGGAGGGCTACGTGCCGGGTGCGGGTGAGTGGGGGGTGTTCGCGCAGTTCCCCGCGCCCCTGGAGATGCGGCCGTTTCCTCAGGGGCGCGGGGAACTGCGCGACCGGCCACGACCGGCCCGCACCCGGCATGACACCCCAGCCGCCCTCCCCCGTAGCCGCCCCCACCCCACCGTCCGATATCCGCCAGCCGTCGCCACCACCCCGTGCCTAGCCTCAGGAGCATGATGAACGCCAGTCCGACGACGAACCGCGCCGGCCTCCACGCGGCGGCCGCCGCTGCCGTGACCGTCGTGCTGTGGGCCTCCGCCTTCGTGTCGATCCGGAGTGCCGGAACCGCCTACTCCCCCGGCGCCCTCGCGTTGGGACGGTTGCTGTCCGGCTCCCTCGTGCTCGGCGTCATCCTGGTCGTACGGAGGGCGGGCCTCCCGCCGCGCTCGGCCTGGCGCGGCATCCTGATATCCGGCGTCCTCTGGTTCGGCTTCTACAGCGTCGTGCTGAACTGGGGCGAGCAGCAGGTCGACGCCGGCACCGCGGCCCTGGTCGTGAACATCGGCCCCATCCTCATCGCCCTGCTCGGCGCGAAGATCCTCGGCGACCCCATGCCGCCCCGTCTGCTGGCCGGCATGGCGGTGTCGTTCGCCGGGGCCGTCGCCGTCGGACTGTCGATGTCCGGCGAGGGCGGTTCCTCGGTGCTCGGCGTCGTCCTGTGTCTGCTCGCCGCGATTTCGTACGCGGCCGGAGTCGTCGCCCAGAAGCCGGCACTGGGACAGGCCGGCGCCCTCCAGGTGACGGCCTTCGGCTGTCTGGTCGGCGCGGTGCTGTGCCTGCCGTTCGCCGGGCAGCTGGCCCACGAGGCGGCCCACGCACCCGTGTCGGCGACGCTCAACATGGTGTACCTGGGCGTGTTCCCGCTGGCGCTGGCGTTCACGACCTGGGCGTACGCCCTCGCCCGTACGACCGCCAGCCGCATGGGCGCGACGACGTACGCCGTCCCCGCCCTGGTCGTGCTGATGTCCTGGCTGGCGCTCGGCGAGGTGCCGGGGCTGCTGACCCTCGCGGGCGGGGCTCTGTGCCTGGCCGGCGTCGCGGTGTCCCGGTCGCGGCCCCGGGCGGCGGCGAGCAGCGTCGTGGCCGAGCCGCAGCGCGAGGAGGTGCCGTGAGCCGAGGCGGAGGCCACGCTCTCGGCCCGCTACCGGGCGGCCCTGGAGATGGCCGCCTACGCCGACGAGCACCGGCCGAGGAGATCCCCTTGCTCCCCGTACCGCTCAGAAGACCACGAGTGCCCGGCCGCCCTTCCCCGCGAGCATGTTGTCGAAGGCGGCCGGGATGCCGTCCAGGGCGATCCGCTCGGTGACGAGCGCGCCCAGGTCGAGGCGGCCGGAGCGGACGTGGTCGGCCAGGACCGGGAGGTCCTTCGCCGGGTCCGTGTTGCCGTAGACGCAGCCCGCGAGGGTGCGGCCCCAGTGGAAGATCTCCAGCGCGTTGAAGGTGACCTGCTGGTCCTTGCCGCCGATGCCGACGACCGTCGTACGGCCGCCCCGGCGGGTGGAGTCCCAGGCGGTGCGGATGGTCGCCGCGCGGCCCACGCACTCGATCGCCGCGTCGACGCCCTGTGTGCCGGTCAGCCCCCGGATCTCGCGGGCCGTGTCGTCGGACGCGAGCACGTAGTCGGTGGCACCGGCCGCGCGCGCCAGCTCCTCCTTCTGGGGGGAGACGTCGACCGCGACGATGCGGGAGGCTCCCGCGATACGGGCCCCTTGCAGCGCCGCCAGGCCCACTCCCCCGACGCCGTACACCGCGACCGTCTCGCCGGGCTGGACCTTCGCCGCGTGGTGGACGGCGCCGTAGCCGGTGAGGACCGCGCAGCCCAGCAGGGCCGCGTCGGTGAGCGGGACGCCGTCGGGGAGGGGCAGGACGCAACCCGACGAGACGACGGTCTCCTCGGCGAACGCGGCCACGTTGAGACCGGGATGCAGTTCGGTGCCGTCGGCGGTGCGGGCGTACACGTCGGCCGCGCCGTTCAGGGCGTTGGCGCACAGCCAGACCTCGCCCAGCGAGCAGGCGTGGCAACTGCCGCAGGACGGGGCCCAGTTGAGGACGACCTCGGCGCCCGGGGCGACATGCGTGACGCCCTCCCCGACGGCGACGACCGTGCCGGCGCCCTCGTGACCGAGCACGGCGGGCACCGGCACCCGCATCGTGCCGTTGGACAGGGACAGGTCGGAGTGGCACACCCCGGCCGCGGCGAGCCGCACCCGGACCTGTCCGGGGCCCGGGTCGGGAAGCTCGATGTCCGTGAGCTCCAACGGGGCGCCCACTGCGGGCAGTACGGCTGCGCGAACCACGGAAACGCTCCTCAGAACTGCAGGGACTTGGTCTGGAGGTACTCGGCGAGACCGTGCGTGCCGAGCTCGCGGCCGACGCCGGACTGCTTGTAACCGCCGAAGGGGGCCAGGGGGTTGAAGCGGCCGCCGTTGATGTCGACCTGCCCGGTGTCCATCCTTCGGGCGAAGGCGACCGCCTCCGCCTCGTCGCCGGCCCACACGGCACCCGCGAGGCCGTACACCGTGCCGTTGGCGATGCGCAGGGCGTCCTCCTCGTCGTCGTAGCGCAGGACGGACAGAACCGGGCCGAAGATCTCCTCCTGGGCGACGGTCATCTCGGGGGTGACGTCGGCGAGGACGGTCGGGGAGACGAAGTAGCCCTGCTCGCGCGGCGATTCGGGTCCGCCGGCGACCAGCCGCGCTCCCTCCGCGACACCCTTCTCGATGTAACCGAGCACCCGTGCCCGCTGTTTGGCGTTCACCACGGGGCCGATGCGGGAGCCGTACTTCGCGGCGGCGGTGGCGGCCAGTTCGACCGCCTCCTCGTACTGGTCGCGGTGCACCAGCATCCGGGTCCAGGCGCTGCACGTCTGGCCGGAGTTGGACATGACGTTGGCGACACCGACGTTGACCGCCTTGGCCAGGTCGGCGCTCGGCAGGATGACGTTGGCGGACTTGCCGCCCAGCTCCAGGGCGACCCGCTTCACGGCCGCGCCCGCCGTCGCGCCGATCCGCCGGCCCACGGCCGTCGACCCGGTGAAGGAGACCATGTCGACATCCGGGTGCTCGGCGAGGGCCTGCCCGGCGACCGGTCCGAGTCCGGTGACCAAGTTGAAGACACCGGCCGGCACTCCCGCCTCGAGGACCGCCTCGGCGAAGAGCTGGGCGACCAGCGGGGTGTCCTCGGCGGGCTTCAGCACGACGGTGCAGCCCGCCGCGAGCGCCGGGGCGACCTTGGCGACGATCTGGTGGAGCGGGTAGTTCCAGGGCGTGATCGCGCCGACCACGCCGACCGGCTCCAGGTAGACCGTCGAGTTCCCGTGCCTCTCCTCGAAGGCGTACGTCCTCGCGAGGTCGGCGTACGAGCCCGCCACGGCGATCGGCACGGCGGCGTGGACGTTCTGCGAGAACTGCGGCGGCGAGCCGAGTTCGGCGGTGACCGTCTCGGCGATCTCGTCCTTGCGGGCGACGAGGACGTCCCGCAGGGCGGCCAGCCGCGCGCCCCGCTCGGCGGGCGGGGTGGCGGCCCAGCCCGGGAAGGCGGCGCGGGCGGCCCGTACCGCCGCGTCCACGTCCTCGGCCGTCCCCGCGGGGACCTGGCCGATGACCTGCTCGTCCACCGGGTTCACGACGTCGATCACGTCCCGGCCCGCGGCGGAACGCCACTCCCCGCCGATGTACATGCCGTCATGTGCCTTCATGGTGCTCCTCAGGGCAGCGCCGCGGTTCGCGTCCCAACCTACCGACAGCCACATAAACTAGCGGCGGTAGTTTTGAAACGCCAGACGCCGCGGCCTGTGAGGACGCCAGACGCCCCGGCCCGTGAGGACCGTCAGCCGTCGAGATCGGGCAACCTCGCCGGAGCCGGGCAGATCCGCTCACCGTGCTGGTCGAAGACGAACAGGTGGGCGATGTCGACCAACAGCGGCACCTGGAGCCCTCGGCGCAGATCGATGTCGGGCGTCGTGCGGACCACCAGATCCCCGGGGAGACGCGGCTCGGCCGGGGCCGGCTCCGCGTCCCGCGACTCGTCGTCGAGCACCACCACGGGCCCGGCGCGCAGCGCCTCCGCCCGGTCCTTCAACCGGCCCAGGACGCTCGTCCCGCCGCGTCTGCGCCGGGCCTGCCTCCCGGGGCGCGGGGCCTCCAGATCCGGTACGACGGCGGGCTGGGAACCGGTGTTGAAGTGCACCAGCACCTCGTGCCCCTGGAACTCCACATGCTCGACCAGCCCGGTCAGCGGCACCTCACCCGCCCGGGCGGAGCTGTGCTTGGCGATGCGGACGGCCTCCGAACGCAGCCCGACGATCACCTCCCGGCCCTGCTGGACCCGGAGCAACTGGTGGTCCAGGGACAGCGGTTCGGGCAGCCGCAGGAACTGCTTGCCCAGGCTGATGGTCATCGCGCCGTCCAGTGGGGCCCGCACCAGGCCCCGCAGCAGATTGATGCGCGGGGTGCCGATGAAGGCGGCGACGAAGACGTTGCGGGGCAGGGCGTACACCGTGCGCGGGCTGCCCACCTGCTGCAGGACGCCGCCGCGCAGTACGGCGACCCGGTCGCCGAGCGACATGGCCTCGGACTGGTCGTGGGTGACGTACACCGTGGTGACGCCGAGCTCCCGGGTGAGCGCGGCGATCTCGGCGCGGAGATGGTTGCGGAGCTTGGCGTCGAGGTTGGACAGCGGCTCGTCCATCAGGAAGGCGGAGGGGTGGCGGGCGATGGCCCGGCCCATCGCGACACGCTGGCGCTCGCCGCCGGAGAGCTGGCTGGGGAAGCGGTCCAGGAGGTCCTCGATGCCGAGCATGCGGGCGGTGGCGTCGACCCTGGGGCGCGGGTCCTCGCCGGGGTTCTCCACCCGCAGCGGGAAGCCGATGTTGCCGCGGCCGGTCATGTTCGGATAGAGGGCGAAGTTCTGGAACACCATCGCCATGTTCCGCTCGGACGGCAGGAGTTCGCCCGCCTCCTCGCCGTCGAGCAGCAGCCTGCCCTCGGTGATCTCCTCCAGCCCGGCGATCATCCTGAGCACCGTGGACTTCCCGCAGCCGGAGGGCCCCAGCAGGACCAGGAACTCGCCGGGCCGGATGTCCAGCGACAGCCGGTCCACCACGCGGACGCCCCGCGTGTAGGTCTTGGTCACGTCGTACAGAGAGATGGCGCGTGTCATGTCCGGTGCCCCCGAGGGCTGCAGGCGCTGGTGCTCCGCCGTCCGATGGCCTCGTGCGGGTCGTACGAGGTCTGTGGGTCACGGAAATTAACGGAATGTGTGCGGCCGGGGGAAGAGTCAGGGCGGTCCGGTTCGGACTGTGAGAAAGCGGACGATCAGGTTCAGCGTCCGGCCGGGGCGTCGAGGGTCTGGGTGAGGTGCGCGAAGACGACGACGTTGCTGGTGTAGCCCGTCCTGCGGGTGTAGAGGCCACCGCAGGTCAGAACCCGGAGTTCGGGGCGCCGGCTGGGGCCGTACACCTCCTTGTCGGGGAAGTGGGCCTTGTCGAAGACCCGTACCCGGTCCACGGTGTAGACGGCGGTACGGCCGTCGGCGCGCCGGGCCTCGATGCGGCCGCCGCGCGGGACCTGCGCGAGGGCGGCGAAGACGGCTGGGCCGGTATGGGTGTCGCGGTGGCCGACCGCGATGGCGGTGCCGTTCTCGCCCGGCGAGGGCCCGTCCTGGTACCAGCCGACGAGCTTGGGCTTGTCGAGCGGCGGGGTCGCGAGCTGCCGGTCGGGGCCGAGGCCCAGCCCGATGACCGGCGCGTCGATCCCCAGGGACGGTACGCGCAGTCCGGTCGCCGGTGACCGGGGCAGGGGCTTGGGCGGGGTGGCGGGCTCAGCGGCCGCGGGACGGCTGTCGGCCCCGGGGGCCTGGTCGGCGGACGCTTGCGCGGGCGCCTGCCCCCTCGCGGACGCGGCCGGCTCGTGATGCCCCCCGCACCGGACGACCGTCACCAGGACGGCCACGATCGCGGCCGTCCTGGTGAGGCGGTAGGCGCGGGTCCGGTACCAGGGCCTGCGTCTGCGCCTACGCGGCACCATGCGAGCGGCGGCGGAGGATCCGGATGTACACGCCCGCGCTGATGGCGACCAGCCCGACGGCCGCGGCCGCGCTCAGCGGGGTGTACGCCTGCACGGTGTCGACGAGACCGCCGCCGCCGGCGTGCACGCCGCCCTTCGGCCCGCCGTCCTCGTGGCCGCCCCCGGAGCCGCCCCAGGAACCGCCCCCGGAGCCGCCCTCGTGGCCGCCGCCGGAGCCGCCCCAGGAACCGGCGCCGGGACCCGCCGCCTCACGGCCGTGGTCCTCGATGGTCCGGCCCGGGTCCTGGGCCCGGTCGCGGCCGCGCCGGCCGTTGCAGTCGACGACGAAGACCTTCTCCTTGGGGGCGACGGTGGGGACGGCGGTGGGGGCGCCGGCGACCGGCGGGATGGTCCACTGCAGCGTGTACCTGCCGTCGGCCAGGCCCAGCGTGTCGGTGTGACCGGCGCCGCCGGCGAGGGAGATGGCGCCGCTCACGGTCGCCGCCGTGGGCAGCGGGGGCTGCGGCTTGATGGTGTAGTTGACGGTCGTCAGGTCGCCGAAGTTCTCCGCGTCCAGGTAGAACCTGCAGACGACGGGATCGTCCTTCGAGACACCGTAGGGCATCCGCTCATCGTGGATCCTGATGTCGGCTCCGTCTCCGGGGGCGGCCACGGCGGCCGATGCCGCGGCCAAGGAGGCCCCTGCCGCGGTGAGGACGGTGAGGGCCGCGGCGCCGAGACGGGCACCGACGGCGGACGGGGGCATCAAGGTGGGCATGGATGTTCCTCCGAGTCAGACGATTTTCACACAAATCGCTCTTTCACCTGACTCTCTTTCACATCCGCTCCATGACGGACGGGAGCCCTGCCCGACGCGCCGTCAGATATCGCTCGACCGGCGCAACCGAGTGCCGGCCCGGCCCTCCCGGCGGACGACTCCGGCCCCCGGACCGCCGCCCGGAGCCGACGACGACCGCACCGCCACCCCCGCCGACAGCAGCAACAGCCCGCCCAGCATCACGAACGGCGCCGCCACTCCGGCGACCCCCGCCACCAGTCCCGCCGCGGCCGGAGCGGCCACCTGGCCGAGGCGGTTGCCGGTCAGCCGCAGTGCGAGGGCGGTGGAACGGGCGCCGTCGGGAGCGGCCTGCACGACCGTCGTCATGGACAGCGGCTGTCCGACGCCGAGGCAGAAGCCGAGCGCGGCCAGCATCGGACCGAGCCCCCACACCGGCACGGGCAGGGCGACGCCCGCGCACAGCAGGGCGGCGAGCAGACAGGTCACCGTCAGCAGCAGGGGGCGGCCGAGCAGCCGGAGCAGCGGGGTCAGGACGAGCCGGCAGGCGATGGTCGCCCCGGCGCGCAGACTGAGCAGCACGCCGATCACCGAGGGCGCGATGTCCCGGTGCTGGCCGACTACCGGGAGATACGCGGTGAGGATGTCCGTGGCGGACAGCACCGAGAGGCTGATGAGCATGCCCGCCGGGACGCCCCGGGCGCGCAGGATGCCGCCGACGGGGACGCGATCCCCTTGTGGAGGATGGGACTTGAGGACCGTACGGTCCTCGATGCGCCACAGCGAGGTGAACGCGACGGCCGCGCCCGCGCCCGCCACCACCAGGGCGAGTGCGCTCGTGCCCGCCATGTCGGGCCCGCCGATCAGCGCGCCCGCGGCGATCGGGCCGACGAGCTGGCCCAGGGAGGCGCCGATGGTGAAGTGGCCGAAGTTGCGGTCCTGTTCGTGGGGCGCGGACTGACGGGCGACCAGGGACTGGGCGCCGATCACGAAGCAGAGGTGGCCGAGGCCCATCACGCCGCTCCAGACCGCCATCGCCCACAGGGAGCCGGCGAGTCCGCTCAGTGCGCAGCCGCCGGCGATGAGGACGACGCCGACGGGCAGCAGGGGCGCGCAGCGGCCGTGGTCGGTGCGCCGACCCAGCGGTACGGCGGCGAAGAGGGGGAGCAGGGCGTAGACGCCCGCGATGACGCCGACGGCCCGCTCGTCGGCGCCCAGCGCCAGGGCCCGGTAGGAGACGGCGGGCCGGGCCATCGACACCGCCCCCTGCGCGAAGGAGAAGGCGATGACGAGGCGGAGCAGCCAGCCGCGGTTTCCACCGGGCCTCATGGGACGAACCTCCGTGGTGCGGTCAGATGATGCCGAAGAGGATCCCTGCCCCGAGCACGACCAGTGATGTGAGCGCGGCCCACTTGACCACGAACCTGGTGTGGTCGCCGAACTCCACCTTGGCCATGCCGACCAGGACGTAGACGGCGGGCACGAGCGGGCTGGACATGTGCAGGGGCTGGCCGACGAGGGAGGCGCGGGCGATCTCCAGGGAGGAGACTCCGTGGGCCTGGCCGGCCTCGGCGAGCACGGGGAGGATGCCGAAGTAGAAGCCGTCGTTCGACATGAAGTATGTGAGCGGGATGCTCAGGACGCCGGTGACGAAGGCCATGTGCGGGCCCATGCCGTCAGGGATGTTGTCCACCAGCCACGTCGCCATGTGGTCGACCATGCCGGTGCCCTGCAGGACGCCGGTGAAGACGGCGGCGGCGAAGACCATGCCGGAGACGTTGAGGACGTTCTCGGCGTGGGCGCCGAGGCGGGCCTTCTGGTCGGGCATGTGCGGGAAGTTGACGGTGAGCGCGAGCGCGGCGCCGAGCAGGAACAGCACCGGGATCGGCAGCCACTCCATGATCATGGCGGTGAGCAGGACGACCGTGAGCAGCGCGTTGAACCAGTACAGCCTGGGGCGCAGGGTGGGCCGGTCGGGGTCGAGGCCCTGGAAGCCGTCGTCCTCGGGCTGCCGAGGAAGGTCCGCGCCGGTGCCCGAACCGCCGCCGCTCCTGGGGCTCTTGCCGGTACCCGCGCCGACCAGCAGCGTCTCCTGCTCGGCGGGCTCCTCCACGAGCACCTCGTCCAGCGTCAGCACGCCGAGCCGCCCCCGCTCGCGGCGGCCGAGGACGTACGCGAGGGCGATGACGAAGAGCAGGCCCACGGCGAGGGCCGGGATCATCGGTACGAAGATGTCGCTGGCGTCGAGCTTCAGCGCGGTGGCCGCGCGGGCCGTCGGACCGCCCCAGGGAAGTGTGTTCATCACGCCGTTGGCCATCGCGGCCACACCGGTCATCACGACCAGGCTCATCTTCAGGCGCTTGTAGAGCGGGTACATCGCCGAGACGGTGATCATGAAGGTGGTGGAGCCGTCGCCGTCGAGCGAGACGATCGCGGCGAGGAGCGCGGTGCCGACGACGATCCGGAGCGGGTCGGCCTTGCAGAACCTCAGGATTCCCCGGACGATCGGGTCGAAGAGGCCGACGTCGATCATCACACCGAAGTAGACGATCGCGAACATGAGCATCGCCGCGGTGGGCGCGAGGCTGGTGACGCCGTCGATGACGTAGTCACCGAGCTTGGCACCCTTGCCCACGAACACGCAGAACAGCGCGGGTATGAGCACGAGTGCCGCGATCGGCGACATCTTCTTCAGCATGATCAGGACCAGGAAGGTCGCGATCATGGCGAAGCCGAGGATGGTCAGCATGAATGGATACCTAACGTTCGCCCTTGAACATCCCACCGGGCAGGCGGTGCGAGGAACGTTAGGTCCGTTCAAACGGCGTTAACAAGATGTTGACGCTTGAGCAATAAGCGCAAAACTGCAGGTCACAGCGATGCCATGATCTCGATGGGCACCCCGTTGAGGACCGCGTTGCCCGACAGCGGGTCGAGGAGGCTGCCGTCGAGGAGCTGGTTGACGTTGACGCCGGGCTCGGTGGCGGCGTGGCGCAGCCGGGTGCCGGGCCGGTCGTGGCCCCAGCCGTGCGGCAGACTCACCACGCCCCGGCGCACCCCGTCGGTGACCTCGGCGCGGGCGGTGACCTCTCCCCCGGCGCCCTTGACCCGTACCGGCGCCCCGTCTCGCACGCCGAGCCGCTCGGCGTCCTCGGGGTGGATGTGCAGGGTGCAGCGGTTGGAACCGCCGGTGAGGGCGGGGACGTTGTGCATCCAGCTGTTGTTGGACCGCAGATGCCGGCGCCCGACCAGCACGAGCCCGTCGGGGCGCTCGCGCAACGCCCGCCGCAGACGCGGCAGATCGTCGGCGATCGGCTGCGGCAGCAGCTCGACCTTGCCGCTGCGGGTCTTCAGCGGCTGCGGAAGGCGGGGGCGCAGGGGGCCGAGGTCGATGCCGTGCGGATGCGCGAGCAGGCGTTCCAGGGACAGCCCGTCCGGTCGTACGCCGAAGCCGTCGCCGTAGGGGCCGAGGCGCAGCATCATGTCGAGCCGGCGCTCCGGGCCGCTGACGCCGGTGAGCTGTGCGGCGAGTTCCTTGGTGTCGCGGCCGTGCACGGGCGAGTGGGGCTCCTTGACCGCCTTGCCGAGGGTCTGGCCGATGACCAGGTCGTCCACGGCGGAGGGATCGGCGCCGTGCATGCCGGTCGCGGCCAGGATCAGCCGGGCGAGTATCTCGGTCTCGGCCATGCGGCCGGGCTCCAGCGGGACGGCGGGACGGCTGTAGCGGACCTGGTTGCGCACGGCGAGGGTGTTGAAGGCGAAGTCGTGGTGCGGGCTCTGGGAGGGCGGGGGCGGCGGCAGTACGACGTCGGCGTGGCGCGAGGTCTCGTTGAGGTAGGGGTCGACGCTGACCATGAAGTCGAGGGAGTCCAGGGCCTTGTCGAGCCGGTCGCCGTCGGGCGCGGAGAGCACGGGGTTGGTGGCGACGGCGATCAGGGCGCGGATCGGCTCGCCCTCCGCGGTCGCCGTGTCGATCTCCTCGGCGAGCGCGGAGAGCGGCAACTCCCCCTTCGCCTCGGGGTGCCTGCTCACCCGTGAGTGCCAGCGGCCGAGGGCGAACCCGTGGCCGGGCCCGGCGGGGCGGGGGGTGCGGTCGGTGGCGGCCTGCGGGAAGAGCGCACCGCCGGGCCGGTCGAGGTTGCCGGTGAGGACGTTGAGGACGTCGACCAGCCAGCTGCCGAGGGTGCCGTACGGGACGGTGCAGCTGCCGATGCGTCCGTACACGGCGGCGGTCGGGGCGGCGGCGAGTTCGCGGGCGAGGGCGCGGACGGTGCCGGCGTCCACGTCGCAGGCGTCGGCGACGGCCTCGGGGGTGAAGTCCCGTACGGCCGCCCGCACTTCCTCGACGCCCTCGACGTGCGGCGCCAACTCGCCGAGTTCCACGAGGTCTTCCTCGAACAGGACGTGTGCCATCGCCGCGAGGAGCAGGGCGTCGGTGCCGGGGCGGATCGCGATGTGGCGGTCGGCGAGCTTCGCGGTGCGGGTGCGGCGGGGGTCGATGACGGTGAGGGTGCCGCCGCGGGCCTTGAGGGCCTTGAGCTTGCCGGGGAAGTCGGGAGCGGTGCACAGACTGCCGTTGGACTCCAGCGGGTTGGCGCCGATCAGCAGCAGATGGTCGGTGTGGTCGAGGTCCGGCACGGGGATCGCGTTCGCGTCGCCGAAGAGCAGTCCGCTGGAGACGTGCTTGGGCATCTGGTCGACGGTGGACGCGGTGAAGACGCTCCGTGTGCCGAGTCCGGCGAGCAGGACCGGCGGATAGAGGGCGCCGGCCATGGTGTGCACGTTGGGGTTGCCGAGGACGACCCCGACGGAGTTCGGCCCGTACCGCTCGACGACGGGGCGGATGCCCGCGGCGACCGCGTCGAAGGCCTCCTCCCAGGTGGCCTCGCGCAGCTCCCCGTCCTTGCGCACCAGCGGTGCGCGCAGCCGGTCCGGGTCGCCGTCGACGGCGCCGAACAAGGCGCCCTTGGGACAGATGAACCCCTTGCTGAAGACGTCGTCCCGGTCACCACGGGCGCCGGTGACCCTGGTCCCCTCGATGGTCAGCGTCAGCCCACAGGTGGCCTCGCACAGGGGACAGATTCGCAGAGCGGTGCGGGACACGGGTCCTCCTGGGGCAGCGGTGCCTGTTCCCGAGGAGCATACCGACCGGTATGGACGGAGGGGAGCCCTCTTCAGGGGTGAGGTCGCGAACCCGCGGCTCCGGTCAGTCCAGAACCCGCGCCAGATACGCCCGCAGCATCTCCCGGGCCTCCTCGATGATCTTCTCGTCGCCGTCCGGGGCCACCCGGAAGGCCAGGTGGACCAGGGTGTCCGCGGTCTCCACGGCGATCAGGAACGTACGGCGCAGATCGTCGTCCGGTTCGCGGTCCAGATAGCCGGAGAGCAGATCGGTGAGGCGGTCGGCGACGCGGTGGTTGGGTTCGGCGTGGCGGGAGCCCACCGGGATCTGGTTGCCGAAGTCGACGAGGGAGAAGCCGGGGGCGGTGCGCTTCATGGCCAGGTACTCGTCGAGCACGGCGTCCATGGCGGTGCGCCAGCCGCCCTCGGTGGACTTCTTCAGCCGCTCGGTGACGCGTTCGGTGAAGCGCTCGAGGTTGCGCTGGGCGAGGGCGTCGGCCATCTGCCGCTTGTTGCCGAAGAAGCGGTAGACCGAGCCGATGGGAACGCCCGCGCGCAGCGCCACGGCACGGGTGCTCAGGTCGTCGTAGCCGACCTCGTCGAGGAGGTCGGCGCAGGCGTCGAGGATCCTGGTGAGTCGTTCGGCACTGCGCCGCTGCACGGGCGCACGGCGTAGCGATGTCGCGTGGGGCACGGGTTTCATGATGCCTTTCCGACGCGGTCCGGTGAACCTCGCCCCTCGGTACGGAGATCGATGCCGGACACACTCATCGCGGCCGGGTCCGGGGTGGCGCCGGGTCCGGCGGAGACGGCCGATGTCCCGCCCGACGCGGAGGGCACCCCCGGTGTTCCGCCTGGGGTGCCCGAGGCACCCGGCGTCCCGCCCGGCTCCGACACCGTGATGTCGGCCGTGCTCTGCACCGGCTTGCCCTTCACCGCCCACACCGTGCCGTCGTCGGCGTACAGCCGGGCGGTGACGTGGTGGGTGCCGCGGGTGACCAGGCGGGCCGGGAGGCGGTAGGCGGTGCCGCGCAGCCGGGTGACGGGCCGGTCGTCGACGAACAGGGAGGCGAAGCCGCGTCCGGGCACGGGTTTCGCCTTCGTGCCGTCGGGCGAGAAGCGGAAGTGGTGGACGGTCAGCCGTACGTCCCAGGTGTCGTGGGCGTCGGGCAGCACCTCGATGCCGACGTCGGGAGCGCCCTTCTTGTCCACCTGGCGCAGCCGCCTGCCCTGCGGGTCGGTGTCGTCGAGGAGCTTGCCCACCGGGGACGTCGACGTCTCACCCTTCCCGTCCGTCCTCTCGTGCGCGTCGCCGCCCCCGCAGCCCGCGGATCCGGCCAGCAGCAGGACACAGGCCGCGAGCACGGCCAGGAGTCCCCGCGTCCACGACATGCCCGGGAGCGTAGAACACCGGTACGACAGGCGAATCCCCCTGGAGTCTTGTTCTGGTTCCTCCCTGATGAGGAGGGCCGGGGCGGGCCGGGGTCCCCCTTGCGCCCGCCGCAACGCAATCCTATGGTGGAGCATAGGAATCACGTCGCAAGGGAGCGGCCATGAGCGGGGACGCGCGCAAGACGGCGGAGGGGCTGAGCTACCTCTCCGGTTTCGGCAACGAGCACAGCTCGGAGGCGGTGCCCGGGGCCCTGCCCGAGGGCCGCAACGCCCCGCAGCGCGCCCCCCTCGGGCTCTACGCGGAGCAGCTCAGCGGCACGGCGTTCACCGAGCCGCGCGCCCACAACCGCCGCTCCTGGCTCTACCGCATCCGCCCCTCGGCCGCCCACCCGGCGTTCACGGAGACCCACAACGGCTGGATCCGCACGGCCCCCTTCACGGAGTCGGTGCCGGACCCCAACCGCCTGCGCTGGGACCCCCTGCCGGAGCCCGCGGAGGGCACCGACTTCCTGGCCGGCCTGTGGACCCTCGGCGGCAACGGCGACGTCACCCAGCGCACCGGCATGGCCGTGCACCTCTACCACGCCACCGCCTCCATGGACCGCGTCTTCAGCGACGCCGACGGCGAGCTGCTGATCGTCCCCGAGCGCGGCGGGCTGCTGCTGCGCACGGAGTTCGGGCTGCTGCACGCGGAGCCGGGCCATGTGGCGCTGATCCCCCGTGGGGTGCGCTTCCGGGTGGAGCTGCTGGACGCTTCAGCCCGCGGATATGTGTGCGAGAACTACGGCGCCCCCTTCCGCCTCCCCGACCTCGGCCCGATCGGCGCCAACGGTCTCGCCAACGCCCGCGACTTCCGCGCGCCCGTCGCCGCCTACGAGGACGTCGAGGGCCCGGTGGAGGTGGTCAACAAGTTCTGCGGCAACCTCTGGACCGCCACCTACGACCACTCCCCGCTCGACGTGGTCGCCTGGCACGGCAACCACGTCCCGTACGTCTACGACCTACGCCGCTTCAACGTCATCGGCAGCATCTCCTACGACCATCCCGACCCGTCGATCTTCACGGTGCTGACGTCCCCGTCGGACACCCCCGGACTGGCCGGCGTCGACTTCATGGTCTTCGCGCCGCGCTGGCTGGTGGGCGAGGACACCTTCCGGCCGCCGTACTTCCACCGGAACGTGATGAGCGAGTACATGGGGCTGGTCGAGGGCGCGTACGACGCGAAGGCCGAGGGCTTCGTGCCGGGCGGCGGCTCGCTGCACAACATGATGTCGGCGCACGGCCCGGACCGGGAGACGTTCGACCGGGCGAGCGCGGCGGAGCTGAGGCCGCAGAAGATCGACGACGGGCTGGCGTTCATGTTCGAGACGCGCTGGCCCGTCCTGCTCACCGCGCACGCGGCCCAGGCGGACCATCTGCAGCCGCACTACGACGACGTGTGGCGGGGACTCGAGCGCCACTTCCGGCCGTTGCACTGATCGCCCACGACCGGTACGGATAGCCCGTGACCTCCTTCGCCCCGGACTCGATCGTCCTGAACCGCAAGCTGCCGCTCTGGTACCAGGTCTCGCAGTCCCTGCGCGCCTCGATACTCGGCCGCTCGCCCCAGGACCCCCTGCGGCTGCCCACCGAGGAGCAGTTGGCGGGGCACTACGGGGTCAGCGTGCTGACCATGCGGCAGGCGCTGAAGGAGCTGGAGGACGAGGGCCTGATCACCCGGCACCGGCGCCGCGGCACCTTCATCGAGCCCGGTGCCCGCCGGGCCGCTCCGGTGCGGCTGCTCGGCTCGGTGGACGCGATCGTGGCCCAGCAGTCCGGCATGACGACCGAGCTGCTGGACCACCGCAGCGCCTCCGTGCCGCCCGAACTCGCCGAGTTCTTCCCGGAGATCGACGAGGTGGCCACGTACCACCGGCTGCGCGGCGACGAGAAGACGGGCGAGCCGACCAACCACGCCCGCAACTACGTGCGTCCGGACATGGCCGCGCTGATCGACCCCTCGGACCTGGTGCGCCGGCCCATGACCAAGGTGCTGCGGGATGTCGTGGGCGCGGACATCAGCCGCATCACGGACACCGTGGAGGCCCGCCTCGCCGACCCGGAGACGGCCCGGCTGCTCCAAGTCCCGCTGCTCAGCCCGATCCTGCACTACACGGGGGTGACGTACGACACCGCGGGACGGGTCCTGGACGTGGCGGTCATCCACTACCGCGGGGACCGCTTCTCCTTCACGGTGACTCTGGACGCCACATGAGCTCACGTTCGGTGGCAGGTCGTACGATGCCCAGCGTGACGCACGACGACGCTCCGCCGCTGGCGGACCTCATGCCGTGGTCCGTCGCACCGCCGCGGCTCGGCCGGGGGTGGCCGACGGGCCCCGACGCGGCATCCCTGAAGGCCCGCTGGGACGCCCTGCTGAAGGCGGACGGTCCGGACCGGGAGGCCCTGTTCGAGCCGACGCGCTCCCGCACACCGCACACGGCGGTGGGGCAGCTCCCGGGGCAGTCGAGCGGCACGGAGAAGCTGATCCGCGCCTCCGGTCCCTGCCCCGAGCCGGTACGGGTCCTGCACGCGCCCTTCGACGAGCAGTGGCTGATCCCCGACCACCGCCTGATCGACACCGCCCGCCCGGAACTGTGGCGGGTGGCGGACGAGCAGCAGATCTTCGTGGTGGAGACCCCGTCGCAGACGGACGGCCCGCAGCTGCTCGCCACCTCCTGCCTCCCGCTGCTCCGCCCCGGCCGCATCCGCCCCCTCTACCGTCGCCCGGGCGGCACCGAACCCAACCTGGCGCCGGGCCTGACGGAGTATCTGGGCACCCGGCTCGGAACGGCGGTGCGGGCGCCGGACGTTCTGGCCTGGATCATGGCGACGGTCCGCCAGGACCTCACCGTGCCCCTCCCGGAGGATCCCGAACTCTGGTCCCGGGGCGTGGAGTTGGGCCACCGTCTGCTGTGGCTGATGCGGCGCGACGGCGAGCGGCCCCGGCTCCCCGGCGGCCGCCGCCCCTACGTCCGCGCCCCGCTCCCCTCGCGTCCTCTCACCCTCGACTACGACCGCGACGAGGAGACCCTGCTGCTGGACGAGGGTCGCATCTCCCCCGTGCCGCCGGAGGCCTGGGACTTCGAGGCGGCCGGAGTCCGGGTGCTGGAGCAGTGGTTCGGCGCCCGGACGGCGGAGCCCGAACCGGGCACCCTGTCGGCGATCCGCCCGGCGACCTGGCCGCAGGCGTGGACGACGGAACTGCTGGAGCTGATCACGGTTCTGGCGCTGCTGGCGGAACTACGGCCGCAGCAGCGGGAGCTGACGGTACCGGCCACGATCACGGCGGCCGAGCTGGCGACGGCGGGCGTGCTGCCGGCGCCGGAGGCCGCCCGCCGGCCCGCCTCGGTCCTGGACCACCACGAGGAGGGCCCGGAGGGCCAGTTCGCGCTGATCTAGAGCCCATCTAGCCCCTGGCGGGGTCGAAGGCGTCGAGGATCCTCTGCAACGCCAGGTCGAAGACGGCGTCCAGGTCGATCGGCCCCGGGTCCTCCATGAAGGCCGCCGCCATCCTGGGGTAGGCCCCGCCGGCGATCTGGCTCCCCAGATAGGCGATCCGCACCGCGTTCTCCTGCTCCTCGGACCAGGGCAGGTTCCTCGTGCGCTCGGCCGTGGCGAGCTCGTTGGAGACGAACATCGTCACCACGCCGTTGAGCATCCCGATCAGCTGCATCTTCATGCCATACGTCATGTCCTCGAGCGGATCCAGGCACGCCAGGCAGTGCTCGAGGTACCGCAGGGCGTTCGGGCTGAAGCCGTACACCGGTGACATCAGCCGCGGGAGCCAGGGATGGCGGTGCATGAGCGTCCGCGTCTGGTGCGCGACCCGCGCCATGTCGGCCCGCCAGTCCCCGCTCGGCTCCCACGGCTCGTGCTCCCCGCTGACCGCGTCCACCATCAGCTCGTACAGGTCCTCCTTGCGGGGGACGTAGTTGTAGAGCGACATGGTCCCGCAGCCCAGCTCGGCCGCGACATGCCGCATCGACACCGCGTCCAGTCCGCCCGCGTCGGCCAGTTTCACCGCCGCCGCCGCGATGTCGGCACGGGTGTACGCCGGTCTCGGCCCCCGCCCCGTCCGCTCGGGCCGGGCCCAGATCACTTCGGGTACCGCCGCTCGGCCCGCCATCGATCATCACCTCGGCCACCATCGTAGTTACGTACACCGTACGTAGTGCGCTATGGTCGGGACATGACTTCTACGTACGCTGTACTTAGTGAAGGTCTGGAGAAGCGCTTCGGCGAGGTGCGCGCCGTACGGGGGTTGGATCTCGCGGTCGCCGAGGGCATGGTCTGCGGGATCCTCGGGCCGAACGGGGCGGGCAAGACGACGGCCGTACGGCTGCTGACGACGCTGTTGCGGCCGGACGCGGGGTCGGCTCGGGTGGCGGGGCACGACCTCGTCCGGGAGCCCGCGGCCGTACGCCGGCACATCGGCGTCACCGGGCAGTACGCGTCGGTCGACGGCGACCTCACCGGCCGGCAGAACCTGCGGCTGTTCGCCCGGCTGCACCGGGTGCGGGACGCGGCCGCCCGGGCCGACGAGCTGCTGGAGCGTTTCGGGCTCACCGAGGCCGCGGGCCGGACCGCCGCCACCTACTCCGGCGGGATGCGCCGCCGGCTCGACCTCGCCGCGAGCCTGATCCGCCGGCCCGCCGTCCTGTTCCTCGACGAGCCCACCACCGGGCTCGACCCGGCCAGCCGCAACCGGATCCGGGACGCCGTGCGCGAGCTCAAGCGGGACGGCACGACCGTGCTGCTGACCACGCAGTACCTGGAGGAGGCGGACCAACTCGCCGACGACATCGCCCTGGTGGCCCGCGGGCGGGTCGCGCACACCGGGTCGCCCGCCCAGCTCAAGGCCCTCATCGGTTCGTACGCGGAAGCCGTCGTCGGCCACGAGGACGCGCTCACCGGGGCGGCGGCCGTCCTGGACCGGCTCACCGGCGCCGAGCCGGCGTTGGACCGGGAGCGCAACGCGGTGGGCGCCGTCACCACCGACCCGACCCTCACCCTCCCGCGCCTGGTGCGCGAACTGGATGCGGCGGGCGTGGCGTTGATCGACGCCAGCCTGCGCCCGCCGACCCTCGACGACGTCTTCCTCCGGCTCACGGACGAGAGCCCGGACGACTCCCCCGACCCCAAGGAGCTTGCGGCATGAGCGCGTTGACGTACGACGGCCTGGCGATGGTGGGCCGGCAGCTGCGGCGGGTCCGCAACAGCCCGGGCCTCGCCGTCCTCACCCAGGTCATGCCGATCAACATGCTGCTCTTCTTCGGCTATGTCTTCGGCAGCGCCCTCGCGATGCCCGGGCGCGAGTACCGGTCCTTCCTGGTTCCGGGGCTGCTGGTGGCGACGGCGGCGGGCGGGATCATGACCGGGATGTTCCAGGCGGCGGCCGACTCGCACCGGGGCGTGATGGACCGGTTCCGCACGATGCCGGTGAGCCGGGCGGCCGTACCGCTCGGCCAGGCGGTGGCCGATCTCGTGGTCACGGCGATCGGGACGGTACCGCTGCTGCTGGTCGGGCTCGCGGTGGGCTGGCGGATCGAGGGGTCGCCGGCCGGGACCCTGGGCGCGGTGGGGCTGCTGCTGCTCTTCCGGTTCGCCTGCACGTCCCTGGGGATCTGGCTGGGGCTGCTCACCCGCAGCGAGGAAGCGGCCGGGCAGCTAGGCGCCTCGACCTTCGTCCTGCCGCTGCTGTCCAACGCCTACATCCCTACGGACGGTCTGCCGGGCTGGCTGCGCGTCCTCGCCGAGTGGAATCCGATCAGCGCGGTCACGACGGCCCTGCGCGACCTGTTCGGGAACGCGCAGGTGCCGTCGGGTGCCGCCTGGCCGGTGGCGCATCCGATCGCCGGGTCACTGCTGTGGTGCGCGGCGCTGATCGCCGTGTTCCTGCCGCTGGCCGTGCGGAGGTACGCGCGCGGGGAGCGCTGACCTCCACGGCCGTCGACGTGGGCGGAGTCGGACCGGGGTACGAAGCGGGTGGGTCGTACCGGAGGTGACGGATCGGGGACGTGGCCGCGCCCGGGTGTGAGCCCGGGCGTCGCTGCATGCCGTGGGGATGACGGACGACGAGACCGCAGCGCTGTGCCGGGCGGCGCGGTGACCCGAGCGCGGCCCCTTTGCCAGGCGGACGCCGGTGTTTCTCAGCGACCGCCGAACAGCGAACGCGTGAGCCGGCGCAGCGGCGCGAAGAGCGAGACGCGGCGGACCCGCGCACCCCGGTCGCTGCGGGTCTGCGTGGTGTCACGAGCGGTCAGCTCGAGCATCAGCGAGGTCGCCTCGGCCGTCTTCTGCTGCGGCACGGCGGGACCCGCCAGCACCGAGAGATGACGGTCCAGACGCGTACTGCTCGCGCTGCTCCCGTAGGTGATCGCAGGGACCCTGGCCCTGCTGCGCACTGTTATCTGTTCCATGTCACTCCCCACCCGTACGAGTCCACCCGGCCCGGGCAGGGTAACCCTATCGCCCCAACCGGGCACTCGTGTATCGCGGTCACAGGATTCACCTTCCCCGTAAGGGTGTTGACGACGCCTCGGCAGTCACTCTCCGAATCCAACCGATTTCAGGGCGAGTTGGACAATCGGCTGGCTGGTGGGCTGCGGGGAACCCCCGTCGGGCTCGACGGTCACTGCGAGTGATGTAGCAGACTTGTTGAGACCGGTCGCGACCAAGGGCGTGTCGCCGGTCGGGAAGAGCCCCAGGGAGCGTGGTTGCGCGCCGGGGCGCATGAGCCACAGCTGGTGCACCCGTCCGCCGGGCGGGACGCCGTATCCGCTCAGCGTGACGATCGCCTGTCCCTCGGACGCGGAGGCGACCACCGCGAGACTTCGCCCCTGGGCGTCCCTGCCGGCACTCGCGCGGGCATCCGGAGCTGCGAGAACGTGGGCGATCTCACGTGACTGCGCCCGCTCCGCGTCCAGCCGGTCCTGCGTCCGGTTCGCCTGGACGGCGAAGAGCGAGGCGACCACGAGGGCCGCGGCGGCCGTCGCGGTGGCGAGCGGCGCGAACAGGGGGCGGCGCTCGCGGGGCGCACGGGAGCGTGCCGGCGGCGGCTGCGTGCCCCAGACATGCGGCGGCAGCTGGGGCGTGTGCTCCCGCGCCGGCCCCTGATCCTGCGGAGTGGCGCGTACGGCGGCCAGCACCCGGTCGCGCATCGCGGGCGGCGGCTGGGCGGCCGTGGACCAGGCGAGGCGGACCGCGTCCTCGGACAGCGCCCGCACCTCGGCGGCACAGGAGGGGCACGACTTCAGGTGCCGCTCGAAGCGGACCCGCTCGGCGGGCTCCAGGGCGTCGAGCGCGTAGGGGGCGGCGAGCGAGTGCAGATCCTCGCGGCCCAGCATCCGGTCGAGGAGACTCATGCGACACCTCCCAGGCACTTGCGCAGCTGGGTGAGTCCATCGCGCATACGGGTCTTGACGGTGCCCAGCGGCAGGGAGAGCCGCTCGGCCACTTCACGGTACGTGTAGCCGTCGTAGTAGGCGAGCGTGACGGACTGGCGCTGCAGCGCGGTGAGGCGGTCCAGGCAGCGGCGCACCAACTCTCGCTCCAGGCCCGCCTCCACCTCCTCGGTCACCTGGTCGAAGGCGGTGCTGTGGGCCCGGCGGGCCTCGCGCTGCTCGCGTTCACCGGCCGCGCGGGCGCTGCGCACCCGGTCGACGGCGCGACGGTGGGCGAGGGTGAGGATCCAGGACAGCGCGCTGCCCCGGCCGGGGTCGAACCGGGCGGCGGAGCGCCAGAGTTCGAGCAGCACCTCCTGCGCCACCTCCTCCGACTGCGCGGGATCGCGTACGACACGGCGCACCAGCCCGAACACCGGCCCGGACACGAGTCCGTACAGCGCTTCGAAGGCCTTCTGGTCGCCGCCGGCCACGAGTACCAGAAGCTCGTCCGCCTCCACTCGGTCCCTCTCTTCCCGGCCGCATGGGCCCCGTCCTGTCACACCAGGCATTCGCAACGAACGCACCTCCGGATGGGGTTACGGATCAGCGGACCGAAAAAGCGGGTGCGCGCTCGCTGAAACAAGATCTCAAGTTCCGCGTAAGAACGTTTGGGATTCGACCAATCCACCCTGCCGACCGCTCCGAATCAGCGTTCGTCAGGCAAGTTGGGACTGAGGACGGACGGCATGACAACTGACTCCAGGAGCGGCGCGGGACGCAGGAGCATCGCGACCCTCATAGCTGGCGCACTGGCCGCGGGAGGACTCGCGGCAGCCGGCGTGGCAACGCTGGAACCGGGGGCGGCTTCCGCCTCCAGCCACCGGGAGGCCCCGCTGATCTCGGGGCAGCCGCAGTACGACAACACGGACCTGTACGCGTTCGTCAGCCCGGACAAGCCGGACACGACGACGCTCATCGCCAACTTCATCCCCTTCGAGGAGCCGGCGGGCGGCCCGAACTTCTACCAGTTCGCCGACGACGCCCAGTACGACCTCCACATCGACAACAACGGGGACGCGCAGGGCGACCTGCTGCTGCGCTACACGTTCAGGACGCAGACGAAGAACAAGAAGTCGTTCCTGTACAACACGGGCGTGGTCAACAACCTGACCGACCCCGACCTGAACATCACGCAGACCTACGACATCGACCTGATCAAGCTGAAGAACCAGCGGGTCGTCTCCAAGACCAAGCTCGCCGACGACATCCCGGTGGCCCCCTCGGACGTCGGCAAGGCGTCGATGCCCGACTACAACAAGCTGCGCGAGCAGGCGATCTACAAGCTCTCCAACGGCGGCCAGACCTTCGCCGGCCAGGCCGACGACCCGTTCTTCGCGGACCTCCGCGTCTTCGACCTGCTGTACGGCGGGAACCTCTCCGAGGTCGGCCGGGACACCCTCAAGGGCTACAACGTCAACTCGATCGCCCTGCAGCTGCCCAACGACATGCTCACGGAGTCCAAGCACCAGCCGGTGGTCGGCATCTGGTCGACCGTCCAGCGCAGGAACGCCCAGGGCTACTACGAGCAGGTCTCCCGCCTGGGCAACCCGCTGGTCAACGAGGTCGTCAACCCGATCAAGGACAAGGACAAGTTCAACGCGTCCTCGCCGTGGGAGGACGGGCAGTTCCTGAAGAACGTGACCAACCCGGAGCTGCCGAAGCTCATCGAGGCGATCTACAAGATCAAGGCGCCGTCGGAGCCGCGCAACGACCTCGTCGACGTGTTCCTCAAGGGCGTCAAGGGCCTCAACCAGCCGCCGTACGTGAAGGCGGCGGAGGAGCTGCGCCTCAACACCTCCATCAAGCCCACCGCCTACCCGAAGCGGCTCGGTGTGCTCGACGGTGACAACGCGGGCTTCCCGAACGGGCGTCGCCTCACGGACGACGTGATCGACGAGGCGCTGCAGGTGATGGAGGGCGAACTGGTCGGTTCCAAGAACGACCTGGGCGACGCGGTCGACAAGAACGACAAGGGCTTCGGGAAGTACTTCCCGTACCTGGCCAACCCGACGTCCGGCTCGCGCGGTGCCACCGCCAAGGGCGTCACCAGCGGCAACGACGTCAAGAACCAGCTCGGTGACGCGCTGCAGCCGGCGAGCGCGGGCGGCATGGACAACACCACCCTGATCGCCGCCTCCGCGGGCGGCGGCGCGGCCGGCATCGCCCTGATCGGTGCCGGGCTGATGTGGTGGCGCCGGATGCGGAGCCGGGTGTACTAGGCCGGTCCCGCACGGAGGTCGGCGAGCCGCACGCCGTGGCGCCCCGGGGGCGCCGGGCGGGGCGGGCCCCGACCCCTCCGACGGAGGACCGGGCGGTTCTTCGGAGCGGCCCCGCCCGGTCCTCGGCCCTCCACAGACTGGCGTGGCCCGCACACAACGTCCCCCACGGTGCGGGCCGCGCCGCCCACAACTTCTGTACACCGCACGTCGATTGAGGAGAGGGCATGGCCCCGCGCACGAACGACACCGAGCCGGAGCGGGAGGACGGCCCCGCGCCGGCCACTCCCCCCGAATCCGCCGCCGTCGCGCCGGCGGTCGAGGAACAACGGGACGCCAAGAGCCCCTCGACCCCGCAGACCGACCCGAACTCCTCACGCACGGAAACGAAAAGGAACGCGGACGCGGTCACCAAGGCGGTCACCACGACGCCGGGCCGTCGGACGGACACGGAGCCGCACGCGACGAAGGGCACTGTGGTTTCCGGGGACTTCGGAGGCAACGGGCAGCCGGTCACCGCGAAGGACACCGTGGCTACCCGGGTCTCGGGAAGCGGCGGGCAGCCACTCGCCGAGAGCGGCACCGGGATGTCCCCGGACTCACAGACCGACGCGCGGCGCCCCGTCACGAAGGGCGCTACGCCACTCCCGGAGACCGGCGGGGAGCCCCCGGCCACGAAGAAGGCCGCACTCCCCCTGCCGGCCGCGAGCGGGGCTGAGCCCTCGGACACACGGCACGCCACGCCTCCCCAGCCGGTGGCCGGCGGGGCCGCTCTCGTCGAGGACGCTGATGAGCGCGTCGCCGCCGTGCGGCGGGTGTCGGCTGCCGGGCGGCGGTTGCGGGTCGTGCAACTCGGCGGGACCGCCGTGCTGTTGGCCGTCGCACTCACCGCCGGTTCGATCGCCTACGGGGCCATCCGGGACAAGACCGCTGGCACCCCGGTCGCGGCGGCCCCCAGCGCCATCTCACCGGCGCTGCTCTCCAGCGGCAGCATCGACGCGAGCATCGCCGCCCTGCAGGCCCAACTCCGTGCCCAGCCAAGGGACTACGGCAGCTGGGCCTCCCTCGGCCTCGCCTACGTCGAGCAGGCCCGCACCAAGGGTGACCCCTCGCGCTACCCCCAGGCCGAGAAGGCGCTCAAGCGCTCCCTCCAGGTGCGGCCCGGCAACGAACAGGCCATCACCGGACAGGCGGCCCTCGCGGCGGCCCGCCACGACTTCAAGGACGCCCTGGCGTACGCGGACCGGATCCTGAAGGAGAACCCCTACAGCCAGAACGCCCTCTCCTCCCGGATCGACGCCCTCGTCGAACTCGGCCGCTACGCCGACGCCTCGAAGGCCGCCGACACCGCCGACGCCCGCCGCCCGGGCGTCCCCGTCTTCACCCGCTACGCGTACGTCCACGAACTGCGCGGCGACGTGAAGACGGCACGGCGGGTCCTGGAACAGGCACTGGCCACCTCCACCACCCCCGGCGACCTCTCCTACGTCGCCGCCCAACTGGGCCTGCTCGCCTGGAACCAGGGCGACTACCGCACGGCCCTCACCGACTACGCCCGCGCCCTCGCCGCCGACGAGAACTACCTCCCGGCGCTCGAGGGCCGCGCCCGCGCCCAGTGGGCGACCGGCGACAAGGATGCGGCGATCAAGGGCATGGAACAGCTCGTCGCCCGCTATCCGCTGCCCCAACCCCTCGTCGAACTCGGCGAGATGTACCAGGACCGGGCGGCCAAGGGCGACGAGACCAAGGCCCGCGACCAGTACGCCCTGGTCGACGCCTGGATCGCCCTCGCCCGCGCGAACGGCGTCAACGCCGACCTCGACACCGCCCTCGCCGCCGCCGACCACGGCGACAGGGCCGCCGCCCTGCGCGCCGCCCGCGCCGAATGGGCCCGCCGCCACACCGTGCACACCGCCGACGCCCTCGCCTGGGCCCTGCACGTCAACGGCAAGGACGCCGAGGCCCTGCCCTACGCCAGGCAGGCCACGGCCACCGGCTACCGCAACGCCTCGTTCATCTACCACCGCGGCATGATCGAACGCGCCACCGGCCACACCCAGGACGCCCGCGCCTCCCTGGAGGCCGCGCTGAAGCTGAACCCCGGCTTCTCGCCGCTGGGCGCCCGTGAGGCCCGTAAGGCGCTCAAGGACCTGGAGGCGGCAAAGTGAGCTGTCGTCGTCTGCTCGCCTCCACAGCCGCCGTCCTCACGGCGGCCTGCGCGCTCGCGCTGGCTCCTTCCACCAGCGCGAGCGCGCATCCCCTCGGCAATTTCACCGTCAACCGGTACGACGGCCTGGTGGCCGCCCCCGGCACCCTCCGCGTGGACCACGTCGAGGACCTCGCCGAGATCCCGGCGACCCAGGCCAAGCCGGACCTCGAGCGGCTCGGCATGACCGAGTGGGCGAAGCAGCGGTGCGCGAAGGCGGCCGAGGGCAGCAAGGTCACGGTCGGCGGCCGCACCGCCGCGCTGACCGTCGACAGCAGCACGGCACGTCTGCGCCCGGGCCAGGCCGGTCTGCACACCCTCCGCGTGGAGTGCCGGCTGACGACACCGCTGCCCAAGTCCCAGACCGTCCGGGTCGGCTTCCACAGTGCCGGGTTGACCACGGGACCCGGCTGGCGCGAGATCACCGCGCGCGGCGACCGGATGACGCTCACCGCGTCGGACGTACCGAAGACGTCCGTCTCCCATGAACTCACCAGCTACCCCAAGGCGTTGCTCTCCTCCCCGGCCGACACCTCGTCCGCGACCCTGCGCGTACGGCCCGGTGGCCCCGCGCTGGCCCCGGAGAAGGCGGAGGCCCCCGGCGCCTCCATACTCCCCCGCGGCGCCGACCGCTGGACGCAGGACCTGAACAACCTGGTCGCCCGCAACCACCTCACCGTCGGCTTCGCCGCGCTCGCCCTGCTCATCGCGATCGTCCTCGGCGCGATGCACGCCCTCGCCCCGGGCCACGGCAAGACGCTGATGGCGGCCACGGCGGCGGCGCGCGGCGGCCGGGCCCGCCTCAGGGACGTCCTCCCGCTGGCCGCCTCGGTGACGGTCACCCACACCCTCGGCGTCGTGGCCCTGGGCGTCCTGGTCACGGCCGGCTCCGCGGCGACCCCCTCGGTGATCGCCTGGCTGGGCCTGGCGAGCGGAGTCCTGGTCCTGCTGGCGGGCGCGAATCTCGTACGCCGGGCCTGGCGCAACCGCGCGCCCGCGCATCAGCCGCACGCCCATCACACCCATCACGACCCTCAAGAAACAGCGCCCGCACCGGAGTTGGAGCTGGTGGGAGCGGCCGGCGCGACCGCGACGACGGAACATCCCGGCCACCATCACCATCACGAACACGAGCACCACCACGACCACGACCATCAGCACGAACACGAGCACCGGCACGACCACCACCATCCCCACGACCACACTCACGACCACAGCCACCACGGCCACACCCACGACGACGCCACGGTCGAGCACACGCACGGCGGCTTCACCCACACGCACTCCACCGCCCCCACCCTGCGCGGCACGCTCCTCCTGGGCTTTGCCGGCGGCATGGTGCCCAGCCCCTCCGCCGTCGTCGTGCTGGTCGGCGCGGCGGCGCTCGGGCAGGCCTGGTTCGGGCTGCTGCTCGTGGTCGCCTACGGCATCGGGCTCGCCCTCACCCTCACCGCGGCCGGGTTCGCCGTGGTGAAGCTGGGTACGGGAATGAACCGGGTGCTGGACAGGCGCCCCCGCTGGACCACGCACCCCATGGCGGCCCTGCTGCGCAGGACCGCACCGCTGGGATCCGCCCTGGTCGTCGTGGCCCTGGGGGCGGGGCTGGTCCTCAAGGGGGCGGCATCCGCACTCGGATGAGCTACTTTGTGAATGAATCAGGTCAGATGCCGTGGGGGGCGTCGGTGTCCGGAGAACCTGGCAGGGAACGTGTGATCGCGGGCCGCTACCGCCTCCTGTCCCCCCTCGGTGAGGGCGGCATGGGGACGGTGTGGCGGGCCCGCGACGAGGTGCTGCACCGCGAGGTGGCGGTCAAGGAGGTGCGCGCTCCCGCCGGTCTGCCGACCGCGGACGTGGAGCGGCTGTACGCCCGGCTGGAGCGCGAGGCGTGGGCGGCGGCCCGGGTCGCCAACCGCAATGTCGTCACCGTGTACGACGTGGCCACGCAGGACGGCCGGCCCTGGATCGTCATGGAGCTGGTCCGCGGCATCTCGCTGGCGGAACTGCTCGACGCGGAGGGCCCGTTGGACCCGCGGCGGACGGCGCACATCGGTGCCGAGGTGCTCGCCGCGCTGCGGGCCGCGCACGCCGCCGGGGTGCTGCACCGGGACGTCAAGCCGGCCAACGTACTGCTGTCCAACGACGACCGGGTGGTCCTCACCGACTTCGGCATCGCGCAGGTCGAGGGCAGCTCGGCGCTGACCATGACCGGCGAGGTGATCGGCTCGCCCGAGTTCCTGGCGCCGGAGCGGGCGCTGGGCCGTACGCCGGGGCCGGAGTCCGATCTGTGGTCGCTCGGCGTGCTGCTGTACGCGGCCGTCGAGGGCAACTCCCCCTTCCGGCAGAACACGCCGCTGAGCACGCTGCGCGCGATCGTCGACGAGGAGCTGCCGCCACCGCGCCGGGCCGGGCCGCTGAGCCCGGTCATCGAGGGACTGCTGCGCAAGGATCCGGCTCAGCGGATGTCGGCCGAGCGGGCCGAGCAGGATCTGCGGCTGGTCGCGGCCGGGGGCACACCCGGCGCGGACTGGGCGCAGTCGTCGTCGTACGCCCCGACCGTCGCGGCCTTCCCGGAGCCCGCCGCGCCGACCCCGCCGATGCCGTACCCGACGGCGCGGACCCGGCCGACGCCCCCTTCCGGCGCCACGCCGGCCCCGGCCCCGCCGGAGCGCGGTCGCCGGGCCGGTGTCGTCCTGGTGACCGGCGTGGTCGTGCTGGCGCTGGCCATCGCCGGGCTGACGTACGCGCTGCTCAACCGCGACAAGGGCAACGGAGACGGGAACAATGCGGGCAAGACCCGCACCGAGAGCGGCACTTCGCCGACCGCGAGGGACACCGCGCCTGGAGGCGGTGCGTCGAGTCCGTCACCGAGCAAGAGCAGCGGTCGTACGACGGCTCCGCAGTCCGTGAGCGTCACGCTGGCGGGGGCGAACACCGACTACTCGGGGAGCTGCCCGCCGTCGAGGTCCCAGGCCCCCACGTTCACCGCCACGCTGACGGTCGGGCGCCTTCCGGCGACGGTGACCTACCGCTGGGTGACGAAGAACGACTCGCTGTCCGGCGGGTGGAAGACGCTGTCGTTCCCGGCGGGCGGGGGAAAGACCCGGCAGGACCGGCAGTTCATCACCACGCGGGAGAGCAGCGGGACCTTCCAGGACGTGATCAGCGTGGAGGTGCGCGATCCGGTGAGCGCGACGTCCAACTCGGTTCCGTTTTCGCTGAACTGTGTGGCGGAGACCCCGACGGGCGGGGCCTCCCCCAGTACGTCCGCCTCACCGACCTCGTGAGGGTCAGACCGCTCCGGTCAGCACGGGCAGATAGCCGCCCGACTGGCCGGCGGCGGTCGGGTGGTACGACTCGCCGATGCTCAGCAGGTTGAGGCTGTGCAGCCAGGAGCTGCCGGAGCAGATCTCGTGGCCGGTGAAGGTGGTGCGGACATCGCCGAAGGCGAAACCGTGGTTCGCCGCCGCCTTGTTGATGGCGGTGTCCAGGTAGTCCGCCGCGTCGTTGATCGCCTTCCGCTTGGTGTCGGAGAGGCCGACGCAGGTCGTGCCGAGCCGGTAGAAGCGGGGGTAGCCGAGAACGACCACACGGGCGTTCGGGGCCTTGGCGCTGATCGCCGAGTAGACCTTGTCGAGCTGGCCCGGCAGCGTGGAGTCGACGTACGCCTTCGCGGTGTTGATCCGGGAGAGGCAGGAGCTGTCGGACTGCAGGACGCAGGTGGTCATGACGTCGGAGAAGCCGGCGTCGTTGCCTCCGATGGTGATGGAGACCAGGCCGGTGGCGGTGCTCAGCGGCCCGAGTTGGTTCGCCAGAACATCACCCGTACGGGCGCCGGAACAAGCGGTGAAGTCGAACGTCGAGGGTGAATGGGCCGCGGCCCAGAGGTAGGGGTACGCCTTGGTGCTGCGGTCGCAGTCGCCGCTGGAGCCGATGTAGCTGCCCGCGCCGACTCCCGAGGAGTAGGAGTCGCCGAGGGCCACGTAGCCCGTGGCGGCGGCCTGTGGGGACGCCTGCGCCGCCGTGGCCCCGGTGAGGGCCGTGCCGGCGGCGAGGAGGATCGAGCTCACGAAGACGGCAAATCGGGAACGTCTCATGGAACCTCCCTTTAGCAGGATCTCTGCCATAACCGTCGTACCAACTACGCGTGTTGAGGGGAAGTGTCCATGTCAAGCTTTTCGGTGCAACGGGGAACGGACGGGAAGCGCGGGGAACACGTGTGTGCCTCGTTCGCGCCTTGACGCCCCCAGTTCGCTGCGCGACATTGAAGTCCGGCATCCGGCGCGCTGGGGGGCAAAGTCGCCAATGCAGACCATCCGTATCAAGAGACCGTCGGACGACAGCGGCACAGAGCGGGCGGGGCCCGGTCCGGGGAGGGACCTGGCACCTCTGCTCGCGGGGGCCGCGACGGCCGTGGGGGTGTTCGGCGCGCTGCTCGCGCTGGTCGACTCCGGCTCCGCGCTGCGCGGTCCGCTCACCCTGTTCTTCCTGCTCGCTGCGCCGGCGACCGCCATCGCGGCCGCGCTGCGCGGGCTGGAACCCTTCGGCCGCACACTCGCCGCCATCGCGGGCGCGGTCGTCCTGAACATGCTCGTGGCGCAGGGCATGTTGGCCGTCCACCGCTGGTCCGTACACGGCGGGATCATTGCCGTGACCGTGATCAGTTGCGCACTTCTGCTTCTAAGTTGTGTAACGGTCAAACCAACAAAAAGGTGAGGCCTGGTTTCAGGCCTTGCCATACAGGCTCAATCGTCAATACCGTCGTACATCTCACCCGCATCGGACCATCACTCAGCGGCTCCAGGGGAGGGCTCAGGACCGCGATGGCTTCCGGGGGCGGGGCGCGGTAGGGGGGTGCCGTGCTCGGTGACCGCACTTGTGACCGAGTCGTGCCGCGCGGTCGGCTGCCGTCGTCACGGCAGACGGCCAGTTCTGCCAGCTCGCTTCGGCGTGCACGGAGTTCCTTTTCGTCATGCCCAGGCGTGAACCCCCCTTTCGAACCGGACACAAAACCGGGCCGCCCAGGGGCGGGCGGTCCACCGGACGAGAGGGACCAGACTCATGAGTTCCGTACTGCGGCCGGCCACTACGGGCGAAGGCCCGTCAGCCGCCGCCCAATACCGGCCGATCTCCTCGCATCTGGCCATCGCACCACCGGTGAGCGTGGTGATTCCCGCGATGAACGAGGCGGAGAATCTCCCCTACGTCTTCAAGACGCTGCCGGACTGGATACACGAAGTGGTCCTGGTGGACGGCAACTCCACGGACGACACCGTCGAAGTGGCCCGTGGACTGTGGCCGAAGGTCAAGGTCGTCGAGCAGCGGGGCAAGGGCAAGGGGGACGCCCTGATCACCGGGTTCGAGGCCTGCACCGGCGACATCATCGTGATGGTCGACGCGGACGGCTCGGCCGACGGCGGTGAGATCGTCTCGTACGTCTCCGCCCTGGTCTCCGGCGCCGACTTCGCCAAGGGCTCGCGCTTCGCCAACGGCGGCGGCACCGACGACATGACCTTCATCCGCAAGCTCGGCAACTGGGCGCTGTGCACGATCGTCAACCGCAAGTTCGGCGCCCGCTACACCGATCTCTGCTACGGCTACAACGCGTTCTGGCGGCACTGCCTGGACAAGATCTCCCTCGACTGCACCGGCTTCGAGATCGAGACGCTCATCAACATCCGGGTGGTCAAGGCCGGGTTGAAGGTGCAGGAGATCCCCAGCCACGAGTACCTGCGCATCCACGGCGCCAGCAATCTGCGCGCCGTGCGGGACGGGTTCCGGGTGCTGAAGGTCATCCTCAAGGAGCGCTCCAACCGGCGTGAGCTGCGCCGGCAGGAACGCCATTCGCCGATGCTCGACTCGGTGCGGGGAGAGGTGTCTTGAGCGATCTCGACGTCTCCGTCGTGATCTGCGTCTACACCGAGGACCGCTGGGAGGACATCCTCGCCGCGGTCGCCTCGGTGCGCGCGCAGTCGCGGCCCGCTCTGGAGACCCTGCTGGTCGTCGACCACAACCCGACCCTGCTGGAACGACTCGCCAAGGAGTACAAGGAGACCGCGGACGTACGGGTGCTCGCCAACGCGGGCCCCCGTGGCCTGTCCGCCGGCCGCAACACCGGCATCGCGGCCTCCCGCGGCGAGGTGCTCGCCTTCCTCGACGACGACGCCGTGGCCGAGCGCGACTGGCTGCGCCGCTTCATGGAGGCCTACACCGATCCCCGGGTGATGGCCGTCGGCGGACGCACGATGCCGATCTGGGCGTCGGGGCGCCGTCCGGCCTGGTTCCCGGAGGAGTTCGACTGGGTGGTGGGCTGCACCTACCGGGGACTGCCGCCGGGCCGGGTGCGGGTGCGCAACGTCCTCGGCGGCAACGCCTCGTTCCGTCGTACGGCGTTCGACGCGGCGGGCGGTTTCGCGACCGGCATCGGACGCGACGGCGACAAGCGGCCGCTGGGCTGCGAGGAGACGGAGCTGTGCATCCGGCTCAGCCGGGCCAGGCCCGACGCCGTCCTGCTCATCGACGACCGGGCGGTGATCCACCACCGGGTACCCGCGGCGCGTGAGCACTTCGGGTACTTCCGCGCCCGCGCCTACGCCGAGGGGCTGTCCAAGGCGCTGGTGGCGCGCAGTGTGGGCGCGGACAAGGGGCTCGAGTCCGAACGCCGGTACACCACCCGGGTGCTGCCGGCCGGGGTGGCACGCGGACTGCGGGACGCCGTACTGGCCCGGCCGGGCGGAGCGGGGCGCGCCGGGGCCATCGTCGCCGGGGTGCTGACGGCGGCCGGCGGATACGTCGTGGGGAGCGTACGGGCCCGCCGCGGCGGGGCCACGTTCTCGGTGGTCGAGATCGAGGGGGGATCCGATGACTGAAGCGCCCGTGCCGATCCTGATGTACCACTCGGTGGCGACCGCGCCGAACGACGCCACGCGTGCCCTGTCGGTCGCGCCCGAGGCGTTCTCCGAGCAGATGGCGATGATCGGCGACCTGGGGCTCACCCCCGTCGACACCGCCGGTCTGGCGGCCGGTTGGCGCACGGGGGGCCCGCTGCCGCCGCGTCCCGTCCTGATCACCTTCGACGACGGCTACGAGGGCGTGCACCGGCACGCCCTGCCCGTGCTCGCCAAGCACGGCTTCGCCTCGACCCTGTTCGTCTCCACGGGCTGGATCAAGGGCTCGTACGACACCGGGGGCGGCCTCGACACCATGCTCGACTGGGACCAGGTGCGCGAACTGGCCGCGGCGGACGTCGAGATCGGCGGCCACAGCCACACCCACCCGCAGCTCGACCAGCTCGACGACGACGGGCTGCGGTACGAGCTGAGCCGGTGCCGGGAGATCGTCGCCGACGAACTGGGCACCGCCCCGGCCTCCTTCGCCTACCCGTACGGCTACTCCAGCCGCCGGGTGCGCGAGGCCGTCAGGGAGAGCGGGTACGCCCAGGCGCTCGCCGTCGGCAACGCGCTCGCGCGCCGCCGCCAGGGCCCGTACGCGCTGCGACGGGTCACCGTGCGCCGCAGCACCGGGATCGAGGAGTTCGGACGCCTTCTCGAAGGCCGTTCGATCGCCCGCACCTTCGCCGGGGACCGTGCCCTCACCAAGGGGTACGCCCTGGTCCGCAGAGCACGTCAGGTCCGCCGGAAGGCCATCCGTTCCCGTGTCTGACACGACGACCACGACAACCGAGGCCCAGCCCCCGACCGAGGCGCCCGAGCAGCAGGGGCGCCGTCTATGGCTGCCCGGGCTCGGCCGGTCCCGGGGCGGCAGCCCGCTGTTCCGCAACGCCTACGCCCTGATGCTCAACACCGGTATCTCCGCGGTGCTGGGCCTCGGGTACTGGCTGGTCGCCGCCCGCTACTACTCCGACACGGCGGTGGGCCAGGGATCGGCCGCGATCGCCGCGATGAAGCTGCTGGCGGGCCTGACCGCGGTGACCCTGACCGGCGCCCTGGCCCGCTTCATCCCGGTCGCCGGACGCAGCACCGGGCGCTTCATCTTCCGTACGTACGCGGCGAGTTGCGTCGTGGTGTCGTTCGCGGCGGGCGTCTTCCTGCTGACGCTGGACGCCTGGGGGCCGTCGTACGCCTTCCTGCACGGGGCGGTCAAGGGCCTCGGCTTCATCATGGCGGTCGCCGCCTGGAACCTGCTCACGCTGCAGGACGGGGTGCTGACCGGGCTGCGCAGCGCACCCTGGGTGCCCGTCGGCAACACCGTCTTCTCCGCGGTGAAGCTGGCGCTGCTGATCGGGCTCGCCGCCTCGATGCCGACGACCGGTGTCTTCCTGTCCTGGGTCCTGGCGATCGCCACCTCCGTGGTGCCGCTGGGCATCCTGGTCTTCCGCAGGCTGGTGCCCCGGCACGTCAAGGCGACCGAGGACCACGCGAAGCCGCCGACGGTCAAGGAGATCGGCAGGTTCCTCGCCGGCGACTACACGGGCTCGCTCTTCTCGCTCGCCGTGGTCTACCTCGTGCCGGTCATCATCGCCTCGCAGGTCAGCTCCGAGGACAACGCGTACTTCTACATCACCACCACGATCGGCGGCACGATCAATCTGCTCGCCATCAACATGGGTGCCTCGCTGACCGTCGAGGGCTCGCACGACCCGGCCCGGCTCGCGGCCAACACCCGGGCCGCGCTCAGGCGGATGGCCCGGATCATGCTGCCGATCTGCGGGCTGCTGTTCCTCGGGGCGCCGTACATCCTGGGTGTCTTCGGATCGGGCTACGCGGACGCGGCGACGCCGCTGCTGCGCTGGTTCGCGGTCGGCGCGCTGCTCCGGGTGGTGATGGAGACGTACTTCGCGGTGCTGCGCGCCCAGAGCCGCACCGCCGGGCTGGCCTGGCTGCAGGGCCTGTTGTGCGTGCTGGTGCTCGGACTGACCCTGCTGCTGCTCCCCCGGATGGGGCTGACCGGCGCCGGTGTCGCCGAGATCTCCTCGCTCGCCGTGATCGTCGCCATCGCCGCGCCCAAGCTGTACACCACGGTGCGGGCCGCCCCCGCCGAACTGCCCGCGGACGCGGCGCCCGACGGGGACCTCGCCGACCTGGGTGCGCGCGAGGTACCCGCGAGCGAGAAACCGCGCCGCCGCGGACCGGCCTGGGCGCTGGACACCGACACCCTCGCGCTCGGCATCCACGTCGACTTCGACCACCAGGAACGGCGCCCGGACGTGCGCCCGGGACCGGGCACCCCGCCCACCGGTACGCCCGCCGTACGCCCGGACCACCGGCCGACCTGGGCGAAGCAGCCGCAGGTCGGGCTGCCCGTTGAAGAGCGGGAACCGGGTTCGGAGGCCTCGCTGGGGCCGGCCGAGCTGGAGGTCGACGCGCCCTTCGAGGCCGGGCTCGCCGAAGAGGCCGTACGGGAGCCGTCGCCCGCGCAGGCGGAGACGCCCGTACGGGAAGAGGCGCGCGAGCCCGAGCCGCCCGTCCTGTCCCGGCGTCAGCGGCTGCGGCCCACCCGGCTCGGGCTGGTCCTGGGCTGTCTGCTGCTCGCCGCGCTGCTGCTGTACTGGGTGCCCGCGCTGCGGCTCGGCGAGAGCGACCTGGACCGCATGGGCGGGCTCGGGCTGATCTCGGTGCTGCCGTTGCCGACGCTGGTCGGGGCCGCGCTGCTGATCGCGGTGTTCGGCTCGCTGCTGTGGCTGGGCCGCGAGCACAAGGCACTGCTGCTCATCACCCTGCTGGCGACCGTGGTGTCACTGCACGCGCTGCCCGCCGTGATCGAGACCGAACCGCGGTTCCCGACGGCCTGGCAGCACCTGGGCTTCCTCGACCACATCGACCGCACCGGCTCGGCCGTGCCCGACCTGGACGCGCGGTGGAGCTGGCCGGGCTTCTTCGCGGTCGCCGCGTTCGTGACCAGGGCCTGCGGGGTCACCGACCTCACCGAGCTGATCCGCTGGTGGCCGCTGACCGTCCAACTCGTGTATCTGGCCCCGATGTTCCTCCTCGTCCGCTCGATGCGGGCGAGCTGGCGCGCCAAGTGGACCGGCATCTGGATCTTCGTCCTCAGCGGCTGGGTCGGCCAGGACTACTTCTCCCCGCAGGGCTTCACCTACCTGCTCTACCTGGCGTTCGTGGCGATCCTGCTGGTCTGGTTCCGCGAACCGCGCGTGATCTGGACGAAACGGCGTCCCGGCGAGGCGGAGGTCGAACCGGCGAACCGGCGCCAGAAGGCCGTCCTGCTCGCCGTGTTGACCGGCCTGTTCATGGCGAGCGTCCCCGCCCACCAGCTCACCCCGTTCGTGATGCTGGGTGTGCTCGCGGCGCTCGTCCTGGTCGGCCGCTGCGAACTGCGCGGCCTGCCCATCCTGTTCGCCGTGGTGGTCGCGGTGTGGATCGGCTTCATGGCCGAGCCGTACTGGTCCGGCCACTTCGACGAGCTGTTCGGCGGGGTCGGCGGCGTCGGCAGCAACGTCTCCACCTCGGTCTCCGGCCGTATCCAGGGCGGCAGTTCGACCCACAAGCTCGTCCTGTACGCACGCGTGCTGCTGGCCGGCGGTGTGATGCTGTTCGCCTGCTGGGGCTGGTGGCGCCGGCGCGACCACAAGTACCGCGAGCGGTCGCTGCTGGTCCTCACCTTCGTCCCGTTCCTCGGCTTCGGCATGCAGTCCTACGGCGGCGAGATGGCGCTGCGCGTGTTCATGTTCGCCCTGCCCGGCGCGGCCCTGCTGGCCGGTCTCGCCCTGTTCCCCCGCACCGGCGTCACCGCCGAGGAGCGGGACAAGGACCGGGTGAGCCTGGCCCCGCTGGCGGCGCTGCTGGCCGGGCTGCTGCTCATGGGCGGCTTCCTGGTGGCCCGCTGGGGCAACGAGCCCTTCGAGCGGGTCCGGCCCGGCGAGGTCGCCGCCATGGACTACGTCTACGCGCACGACAAGCCGACGGTCCGCCTGCTGTGGCTCAGCAACGACACCGTCAACGACGTGACCCCGGCGATGCCGTGGGGCGCGAAGGACATGGAGCGGGTCGACTACGTGCCGACGCTCGCGCCGGCCGACCCGGTCCTGGTCTCCAGCCTGGTCAAGGCGCTCAAGGACGCGGGGCCGAACTCGTACCTGATGATCAACGCGGGTCAGGTGACCTACCTCCAGATGGACGTGGGCTACTCGGCCACCTGGGAACCCCGGCTGATCCAGAACCTGGACCGGCGGCCCGAGTTGCAGAAGGTGTACGACAACGCGGACGCGACGGTCTACGCCCTGAGGAAGCAGCCCGAGGGCAAGGTGCCCCAGCCCGACCCGGGTCCGATCGGTCCGCAGATCACCTGGACGCCGTGGTCGGTCGTCGGCGCCCTCGCCGCCCTCGCGCTGATCCTGATGCTGACGGCACGTGAGGTCATCCGGGTCGCGATGCGGCCCGGCGTGCGCCAACTGCGCCTGCTGCAGAGCAGCTTCTGGTTCTCGCTGCCGCTGCTGGCGGTGCTGCTGGCCTCGCTGGTGCAACGGTTCCTGAGCCTGAAGTGAGATCCGCGTACGAGGTGAAGCGGCCTGCGGCCCTACGGCTGAGGTCACATCACCTCGAACGCGCCGGCCTGCGCCTCGACCGGGTCGACGAGCGCTGCGCGTGGCGCAGGCCGCCCGGCGTGGAGTCGCGGCGACGAGGTGAAGCAGCCCAGAGCCCTACCGCTTGAGCCACTTCACCTCGTACGCCTGCATCTCGAACCGCTTGCCGTCGATCCGCGCGCTGATCGACCGGTCGAGGGTGTTGACCACCAGGACGGTCCTGTCGCTCGCCAGCACCCGGACGTTGGGCACGTCGTCCGCCGCGACGGACACGGTCTCGTACCTGGTGCCGGGCCGGAACGCCTGGTCGAACCGGGAGACCAGGTCGAACATGGGCAGCCTCCGCCCACCGCCCGAGCCGTTGGTCGGCGTCCACAGACAGCCCGCGCAGGTGTCGCCCTTCTCGTCCTCCGGGTTCCAGTAGAAGCCGGAGGACGCACCGCCCTTGACCATCGCGATCATCCCGGCGGCCTGGACGGCGACCCGGCGGTTCTCGGACCAGCCCTTGCGGTCGTCGTTGCCGTCGGCGGGCTCGACGTAGTACTCGGCCCACCACAGCGGCAGGTCGTGCGTCTGCTGCCGCACCCACCGGCCCACGGCGGTGAGCTTGTCGGTGGCCCCGAACTCGTCCGGCTTCATCTCGTCGTCGTTGGTGTAGCTGGAGCCGTCGACGACGACGAAGTCGGCGCCCGCCTTGTGCTCGTTCCAGTAGTCGAAGGCGTCCAGGACCCGCTGGTCCATGGCGCCCCAGGGCCCCTTGAAGGTCGCGGACGCCTCGTCGGCGCGCGGATCGACGCTGTCCATCACCAGATACGGCCCGCCGACCATGATGTCCTTGTCGACCTTCTTGAGCGCCCGGTAGACGAGGTTGTAGAGCCGGGTGTAGCCCTCGTAGTCCCAGCGGCCCTTGGCGTCGTTCCAGAAGCCCTTGAACTCGTTCCAGACGATGAAGTGCCGTACGTCCGGATAGCGCTGGGCGACGGTCGCGGCGAGCGCGGCGAAGTCGGCGTAGTGCTTCGGCTGCGGGGCGGTCTCCAGCGCGGACTGGCTCCAGTCGGTGTTGTCGACGCCGGCCCTGCCGCCCTTCATCCAGTCCGGGGCGCAGCACAGGGTGACGACCGGGGTGCCGCCCGACCTGCGGATGAAGTCGATCCGGCGGTCCATCGCGCCGAAGTCGTAACGGCCCTTCACCGGCTCGGGGTTGTCCGCGCCCCAGCCCATGAGCGCCTGGTCCTGCGGCATGCCCCCGGCGTCCTGGACCAGCTTCTCGACCCGGTCGGTCGCGGTGGAGCTGCCCTCGTCGGCGCTGTACTGGGTGTGGGTGAAGCCCCAGCCGACCTCGGGCTTGTCCTGGTCCGGCGGCGTCACCGGGGTGCCGTGCACCGTGGCGCCGTTCTTGGAGGTGCCCTTGGTTCCGCCGCTGTCCGGAAGCGTGTTGAGGAGGGTCACGACCAGCGCGAGTGCGGCGACGCCCACACCGAGCAGTGCGGTGAGCCGCCACCGCCGAGCCCCCGAAGTCCACCCATGACGTCCCATCGAGGCCAACAGTAACCGTGTGGACGCCAGATAGGGCAGATGTAGTGAATGCACAGCTTCGCTACATTTTCGCATGGGGGAAATCCAGTGCGCGGAGTGCGTCGGTGCCGGATCATGGACGCCATGTCTGCGAACCCATACGACGCGTTGCCGATCCGGCTCAACGTCGACGACAGCGACTCGCCGTCCGACGTCGTCGACGCTCTGTTCCTCGGCCGCTTCGCGACGGGCGAGCAGCCGTACTCGCACGCGGCGAACATCGACCGGGTGCGCTCCGGGGCGACTCTGCTGCCGCCCGGCGCGCGGGTGCTGCGTGCGGCCCGCGACGACGACCGCAGCGCGACCCTGGCCGAGGGCGAGGGCTGGACGGTGCTGATCTCCCGCTGGAACCGGGGCGCGGACGTCACGGTCACGGCGACCAGCGCGGAGCTCGCGAAGAAGGTCCTCGACCAGGCCACGGACGGCGCGGCGGACGAGCCCGAACCCCAGCCGGAGAACGTGACGATGGGCTTCTGGTACGTCTCCCCGAGGCGCGGCCCGCACCGCACCACCCGGCAGATCTCCGCGGGCACCTGGGACGAGGTGCGGGACAACTACACCGCGCCGGTGGCGGAGGCGATGGACCGCCTGATGAAGACGACGCCGGAGGACATCGCGGGCCGGCTGCTGCTGCTCCACGGCCCGCCGGGCACGGGCAAGACCTCGGCGCTGCGCACCCTCGCCCGCTCCTGGCGGGACTGGTGCCAGGTCGACTGCGTACTGGACCCCGAGCGCCTGTTCAGCGACGTCGGCTATCTGATGGACATCGCGATCGGCGAGGACGACTCGACGGGCAAGGGCCGCTGGCGGCTGCTCCTGCTGGAGGACTGCGACGAACTGATCCGCGGCGAGGCCAAGCACACGGCGGGCCAGGCGCTGTCCCGGCTGCTGAACCTCACCGACGGGCTGCTGGGGCAGGGCCGTAACGTCCTGGTGGGCGTCACGACCAACGAGGACCTGGAGCGCCTGCACCCGGCGGTGGTCCGCCCCGGCCGCTGTCTGGCCCGCATCGAGGTGGGCAGGCTGACGCACCGCGAGGCGGTCGGCTGGCTGGGCACCGAGGAGGGCGTCGGCCGCGAGGGCGCGACCCTGGCCGAGCTGTACGCGCTGCGCCGGGGCACCTCACCGACCTCGGTGCCGGATCCCCGGGACGGGGCGGACGCGGGGCTGTACCTGTAGTGCTTTCATGGACGGTATGACCCTGTTCGTCGGGACGTCGGGGTGGCAGTACAAGGACTGGCGGGGTGTGCTCTACCCCGCCGGGTGCCCCACGCGGCTGTGGCTCGAGGAGTACACGGCGCACTTCGCGACGGTGGAGATCAACAACGCGTTCTACCGTCTGCCGACGCGGGAGACCTTCGAGGCGTGGCGGGAGCGGGTGCCGGGCGACTTCGTGGTCGCGGTGAAGGCGAGCCGGTACCTCACCCACATCAAGCGGCTACGGGAGCCCGAGGAGCCGGTCGACCGCCTGATGACCCACGCGGCGGGTCTCGGGGAGCGGCTGGGCCCGGTCCTTCTCCAGCTCCCGCCCACCCTGAAGGTCGACCCGGGCCTGCTGGACACCTGCCTCGGCTGCTTCCCCCCGGGCACCCGGGTCGCGGTCGAGCCGCGGCACGAGTCCTGGTGGACGCCGGAGGTGCGCAAGGTCCTTGAGACCCGGGGTGCGGCCCTGTGCTGGGCGGACGTCCTCTCCCGCCCGGTCACACCGCTGTGGCGCACCACGGACTGGGGCTACGTCCGCTTCCACCAGGGCCGCGCCCAACCGTGGCCGCACTACGGCAGCCGGGCCCTGGAGACGTGGGTGACCCGGATCATGAGCACCTGGCGCACGGACGAGGACGTCCACGCCTACTTCAACAACGACCCGACGGGGGCGGCGGTACACGACGCGACGACGTTCGCGAAGGCGGCCCGAGCAGCGGGCTTCCCGGTCACCCGCACCCCGTCGCTGTCGCCCGCCTGATGTGCCGGCGCTGTCCGGACTCCGCGTCCGAACTCCGCGTCCGGACTCCGCTCAGCCCGCGCCGTACCCCGCCCGCAACGCGTCCCGCACCGCGGCCAGCGCGTCGGCCTCCGCCAGCCCCAACCGCCGCGCCCGCTCCACGTACGCCTGGGCCGCCGCCGCGAGCTCCCGTTCCGCCGCCGAGCCGGCCGCCGCCACGTACGTCCCGTTCCGGCCCCGCGTCTCGATCACCCCGTCGCTCTCCAGCGCCCGGTACGCCTTGGCCACCGTGTTCGCCGCCAGCCCCAGCGACTCGGCGAGCCCCCGCACGGTCGGCAGCCGGTACCCCACCGGCAGCACCCCCGTCCGCGCCTGCTCGGAAATCTGCGCCCGCACCTGCTCGTACGGCGCGGCACTGTCGTCGATGTGGATCTTCAAGGTCACGGCCCGATTGTCCCGTACCCGCCCGAAAATGGGAGGCACCCGGGCTCGACTCCCCCGTAGCGTGCGCCTTCATGACAGTAACCGTGCGCGACCTGCGCCCCGACGACCGGAAAGACCTCGAGGACTTCGCCCTCATCCGCCATCTCGGCCTTCCCTACGTCATGTGGACCGCCGACGCCATCCGTCACCACCTCCTGCACACCCACCCGGACGCGAAGGCCCGGGCGCTGGTGGCGGAGGAGGACGGCGAGATGATCGGCACGGCCCAGATCGGCCTCGCCCACGACAGCCCGCAGCCGGGCCAGGGGTTCCTCAACATCTACGTGCACCCGGACCGGTTCCACCGGGGCGCCGGCCGTCTGCTGGTCCGTGCGTCCGAGGAGCACCTCATCGCGCACGGTGCGACGAAGCTGTTCGCGTGGGTCCTCGACGAGCCGGCCAACCGCGCCTTCGCCGAGCACCACGGCTATCGCGCCAGCCGCTCGGCCGGCTTCCTCCGGCTGGACCTGGCGAACGTCACGCTGCCGCCCCTGCAGGACCCCCCGCCCGGCACCGAGCTGCGCACGGCCGCCGACTTCGCGGACGACCCGCGCCCGCTGTTCGAGCTGGACGCGGAGACGACGGCGGACGAACCGAGCGATGTGGACTCCGAGTTCACGGACTACGAGGTCTGGATCGAGGAGAACTGGAAGCACCCGTGCCTCGACCTCGGCCTGACCACGGTGGCGGTCGTCGACGGCCGCCCCGCCGCCTTCACCGTGGCCTACACGGACGGCACCCGTTACTTCACCGCCATGACCGGCACCGCCCGCGCCTTCCGCGGCCGGGGCCTGGCCAAGCTCGCCAAGAACCACTCGCTGCACCGCGCCCGCGCCGCCGGCTTCACCGAGGCCCACACGGGCAACGACGCCGGCAACGGCCCGATGCTCGCGATCAACAAGTGGCTGGGGTACGAGATCTCCGCGTCGGAGGTGCGTTATGTCCGCGAACTCGGCTGAGTCGGCCCGGCGGTTGAACGTCGTCCTCGTCAAGGCGGGCCGCACGAAGATCGGTTACGAGGCCGACCTCGTCGAGGACGACGGCGACCGGATCGCCGTACGCGCCCTCTGGGCGGGCGAGGGGGTCCGTGACTTCGGGTTCGTGCGCTTCGAGAAGGGCGACGTCTTCACCGAGTACTACTGGCGGGACCGCTGGTACGCGGTGAAGGAGGTCCGTGACGCCGAGGGCGGGCTGAAGGGCTGGTACTGCGACGTCACCCGGCCCGCGGTCCTCTTCGGCTCGGAACTGATCGTCGAGGACCTCGACCTGGACCTGTGGCGCTCGGCCGACGGCAGGGACGTACGCCGTCTGGACGAGGACGAGTTCGCGGCCAGTGGTCTGGCGGAGAGGGACCCTCAGGCGGCGACAGCGGCGGTCGCGGCCCTGGACACCCTGGAGCGGCTGGCCCGCGAGGGCGGCTTCGACGCGCTCCTGGCCTGAGGCGCCTCCGCCTCACACCAGCGCCACCACCGCGTACCGCTCGTCGTCGACCGGCCTTCCCCACAGCACCGCGTCCTGCGACAGCGGCTCCACCCGCACCTCCTCGGCCAACGGCTCGACGAGCCCGGTGAGCGTGCCGGCCGGTATGCCGGCCGGCGTGACCGTCCCCCACACCCCCTCGATCAGGACGAGCCGCCCTCCCGGCCGCAGCAGCCCCCTCCAGTGCCGCAGCGCGCGGCCGGGATCGGGCAGGGCCCACAGCACATGCCGTACAAGCACGACGTCGAAGCGCTGCTCCCCCACCGGCGGTGCCGCCGCGTCGCCGACCAGGAACACCGCGTCACGCCCGGCCAGCTTGGCCCGCGCCCGCTCGATCATGGCCGCTGAGGCGTCCACGCCCGTGACGCGGTGTCCCTGTTCGGCCGCGAGGAGCGACAGACTGCCCGTGCCGCAGCCGAGGTCGAGGACGTCCGAGGACCTTTCCGGCAGCCAGTCGCCCAGCCGGCCCGCCCAGGCCCGCCGTACCTCCGGATCGCGCAGTCCGTGGTCCGGCTCGTCGTCGAAGGAGGCGGCCTCGGCGTCCCAGTCGATGCCGGAACCCGCGTCCGCCCCGGTCAGAGCTTCACTGTCGTTCGTCATGCCCCCCAGAGTGACACCCGCCACTGACAGTCGAATCGTGACAGCCGCCACTGACAGACCTGCACCGATGAGTCACTCTCCCGAAAAGGGTCTACCTCCGTGAGAACGCGGAACTCGGTAGGCACTGAAGGAGGCAGCCATGCGCCGGACCACTGTGCACAAGCCCCTGAGGAAGTCGGACTCGCGCAGGGTCCACGAGGAAGCCGACGAGCGTCCCGCCGGGCGCCCGGAGGTGCGGAAGGACGTCGCACGGACGTGGTGGCCCGACGGGTGAGGGCACTCAGTCGAGCCGCTTGCGGAAGTGGACACGGTCATAGGGGCCGTCCACCCGCCGCTCCACGACCTCGTAGCCGAACTTCGGATAGATCTTCTGGTTCTCCCACATCATCGCGTTGGTGTAGAGCCTGACCTCGGGCAGACCGAGCGCACGCGCGCGTGTCTCGACGAAGTCCAGCAGCCGTCGCCCCACGCCCGTGCCGTGTGCGTCGGGGTGGACGGCGATGCTGTCGAGGAACAGATGGCCGTCGCGCTCCTCGAGCACGACGAGCCCGATGACGGGATCGCCCGTCACGAACACCTTCCCCGCGGCCACGTTCGCCGCGTGGTCCGCCTCCATGGGCACCGGCACCACCCCGATCCGTTCGATGTAGGGGTGGTACGCGGCGTCGGTCACGGCCTTCACGGCCGCCACGTCGGCGGCCCCGGCCGCCCGGATCCCGTCGTCTGCCATGCCGGCACGCTCCCTACCTGATCCCAGTCTCAGCACTCCCTTAACGCGAGCATAAGGATCTCCCTCGCCCGTCCCCAGCAGGCGATTTCACGGTTTCCCGGGGCTAGCTTCTGATCACACCCCACGGGATTCACCCAGGACCGTTCCGAGGAGATTCCGCATGCCCGCACGTCTCCGCAAGGCCGTCACGATCGCCGCCCTCGGCGCGACCCCGCTCGCCCTGACCGCCCTCGCCGCCGCCCCGGCGTCGGCGCACGGGACGATGGGCGACCCGGTCAGCCGGGTCGCGCAGTGCTACGCGGAGAACCCGGAGAGCCCCAAGTCGGACGCGTGCAGGGCAGCGGTCGCGGCCGGCGGCACCCAGGCGCTCTACGACTGGAACGGCATCCGCATCGGCGACGCGGACGGCCGGCACCAGGCGCTGATCCCGGACGGCAAGCTGTGCAGCGCGGGCAACGAGGAGTTCAAGGGCCTCGACCTGCCCCGCGCGGACTGGCCGGCGACGGACGTGCGCGGCGGCTCGTACACCTTCAAGTACCGCGTGACCGCCCCGCACAAGGGCACGTTCACCGTGTACATGACCAAGCCGGGCTACGACCCGACGAAGCCGCTGGCCTGGAAGGACCTGGACCTGTCCGCCCCGGTGGCGAAGTCCAAGTCCACCGACCCGGTCGCCGCGAACGGGTTCTACACGTTCTCCGGCACCCTCCCCCAGCGCTCGGGCCGGCAGCTCCTGTATGCGATCTGGCAGCGCTCGGACAGCCCGGAGGCCTTCTACTCCTGCTCGGACATCACCTTCGGGGGCGGCGCCACGGTCAGCGGCTCGACACCGGCTCCGACCGCCTCCGCACCCTCCGACCGGCAGATCGCGGCCGGTGCCGACAAGTCGACGGTCGAGCACCACGGTCACGGCGACCAGGACGCCGCCACGTCGGCCGAGCCGGCCACCGCCAACACGCCGAAGGCGGCCGGTGCGGTGGAGAACCTCGCCGAGACGGGAGGCAGTGGCAGCACGCCATACCTCGCGATGGCCGGTGCGGCGGCGCTCGCGCTGGGGTCGGCGGCACTGTTCGCCTCGGTCCGCCGGCGTGCGACGACCGGAGGCCGTCGGTAGACCCCACGGGGGGCGGGGCCTGTCCGGCGGCTCAGGTCGGACAGGCCCCGTTCGTGCGTCAGCTCAGCACCGACGCGCAGGTGGTCGTGGTGGCGTGCGCCGGGTCGAGCGCGTTGGCCACCTCGTGGAAGGCGAGCCGGTCACTGAGACCCATCAGGACATGCTCGGAGAGGTCGAGCGAGCACAGGTTCTGGATGAGGACGTTGTGCACGTCGGAACCGCTCAGGAACTGACTCGTGTACGGCGTGACGACCTCGTCGTACTTGCTGGCGATGACGGTGTAGTGGACGCCGGGGACGGTGTCGCCGCCGGCGTTGAGCTTGGTGAGGAAGGCGGACCCGACGATCTGGTCGGCGAGGCCCGGAACGGAGGAGGACAGCAGGTCAGACGCTCCCGGGAAGTACGGCAAGAGGTTGGTGAGGCCGTCCAGGTCGGTTCCGTGGTTGTCGGGTGCGATGCCCACCAGGGTGTTCACCTTGGCGGCTCCGCCGAGGAACCTCAGGTAGTAGCGGGGCATCATGCCGCCCTGCGAGTGGCCGACGATGTCGGCCTTGGCGGCCTTGGTGGCGGCGAGCACCTTGTCGACGAAGGCGGAGAGCTGCTCGGCAGACTTGTCGATGGGGCCGAGGCCGTAGAAGACGGGGACGCCGGAGAGCTGGCCGTAGTCGAGGGAGAAGACGCAGTAGCCGCGGCTTTCCAGGTAGGGGGCGAGGCCCAGCCAGTTGTCGACCGAGTTGCCGAGGGTTCCGTGGACCAGGACGACGGGGCGGGGGTGGGTGGCGGAGGGCTTGCAGGAGTAGTCGTTCCAACCGCTGCTCGGGGCCGTTGAGGCGTGGGCTGCGGTGGCGGGGACGAGGGCGACCGCGGCGGTCAGCAGCACCGCGGCCAGGGGTCTGAGCACTCGGTTCCAGGGCAGCATCGTGTGATCTCCTTGCGGCTCAAGGGAGTTGCGATGGCCTTACGCCATGTGATCCGGATCACAAAGGATGCTGTTCACTCGTCAAGTTACGAGCGAGTAGTGCAAGTGTGAAGTTACGCGTCAGTAAAAACTTCCAGTGGTAACTGACTCGGCAGTAGCGGCCGATGAACCGTCACCAGGCGGGCCTGACAGGACCATAGGGTGCGATCCGCCACAACTGCTCCCACAACACCCGCACTTCACTCTCCCCGAGTACACCCGCCCACCCCTGCACCACCTCGGCGGCCGCCTCCTCCGCGGCCCGGGTGCACGCCCACCCCCGCTCGGTCAGCACGACCAGCCGCGCCCGGGCGTCCCCGGGGTGCGGCCGCCGCTCGGCGAACCCCTTGCGCACGATCTCGTCGACGAGCTGACTGGCGGCCTGTTTCGTCACCCCGAGATGCGCGGCGAGCTCGGTCGCGGTCGCGCCGTCCGGGGCGAGCCGGGCGAAGGCGAACCCGTGAGCGGGCCTGACCCCTTCGAAGCCTCGGGCGACGACGCCCTCGTTGATGCGCTGCGTCAGCTCACCGGCGACGGCGAGCAGGGTTGCGGACAGGGCCATGGCCTCGGAGTTCTGCACGCAGGCATTGAAACACCCTTGACGAGATGGTCAAGCAGCTTGACCATAGGGGGCGAGCGAATGGTCAAGCAGCTTGACCACTTCATCCGACCGGAGAGGCACCCATGCCCGTCATCCGCACATCCGAAGCCGTCACCCATGAGATCCACGGCGCCCGCTTCGTCTCGTACGCCACCCCCCTCACCGGGAGCAAGGAGCTCTGCGCCTGGCGCGGCGAGATCCCCCCGGGCACCAAGGCCCCCGTCCACACCGTCACCCGCGAGGAGATCTTCCATCTCCTCGTCGGCGAACTCCTGATCACCCTCGACGGCCGCACCGACCGCGTCACCGCGGGCGACACCGTGATCGTCAACCCCGGCGCGGCCCTGGGCGTCGAGAACCCGACCGATCAGACAGCCATCTCCTGGGTCACCACGTCCATCGGCCTGGAGGCGGAACTGGCCGACGGCACCCGGCTCACCCCGCCGTGGGCGAACTGACGCTCACGCCACCAGCGCCCCCGGGATCACCGCCCCCGGGCCGAACCTGGCCCTGATCCGGTCCGCGGTCTGCTCGATGCGGCGGACCTTCTCGTCGACCGGGTCGAAGGTGAGCTGGTAGGAGGCCTGGTCGGCGGGGGTGAGGGACTCGGCGCGCAGGACGAGGGCGCGGACCCGGGCGCGTTGCAGGCCGAGGGCCTCGTACATGCCGTACGCCGTCCTGGTCAGGGCGGCGGAGTGCGCGGTGGGTTCCTTCAGGGTGCGGGTGCGGGTCGTCGAGGAGCGGTCGGCGTAGCGGACCGTGAGGGTGAGGGTGCGGCAGACCTTCTCCAGGGCGCGGAGGCGGGCGCCCAGTTCCTCGGCGGCCGACAGAAGGGCGCGGCGGTGCCGGTCGGGGTCCAACTCGTCCCGCTCGAAGGGCCGTTCGGTGGCCAGGGAGCGGGAGACGCCGTTCGGGACGACCCGGCCGCGGTCGACGCCGTTCGCCTTCTCGTGCAGTTCTCGGCCCGTCCTCGCGCCGACCAGCCGCTGGAGCGTGGACAGCGGCGCGGCGGCGACGCGCCCCAGGGTGTCGAGGCCGTACTCGGACAAGGTGCGGGCCGTCGTCGTCCCCACGCCGGGAAGCACGCCCACCGGCAGGTCCGCGAGGAACTCCGCGACGCCCTCCGGATCACCGGGAACCTCGCAGGTCACCCCGGGCCGGGCCGCCCCCAGCGCCACCCGGGCCAGCATCGGCCCCGGTCCGGCGCCGATCGCACAGTCGACCCCGTACAGCGCGAGGGCGCGCACCCGGATCACCGAGGCCAGTTCGACCGCCCCGCGCCCGAAGTACCGCTCGGCGCCCCGCAGATCGGCCAGCGCCGCGTCCGGCGGCAGCGCCTCCACGACCGGGGTGAACTCCTCCAGCAGCCCGAGCAGCCCGGGCAGGGCCGTCTCGGACTCCGGCGGCAGCTGGAAACGTACGCACACGATGGTCATCCCGCACTCCCCGGACTCTGGTGCCACAACTTCCGTACCTGCGAAGGCTCCTGACCCGCCGGGCGCAGATCGGCCCACGGGTTGAGTTCGTATCCGGTGGGCAGCTGGATGCGCCGGCCCCGCGCCGGATCGCCGCCCGTCCCTTCCACCGCCGGCTCCGCCAGCCGCTTCGCCACCTCGTCGAGCCCGCCCTCGGCGCGCAGTTCGACCAGTTCGGCGAGGTTCCAGGCGGCGGAACCCACCACGCTCAGGCTGCGCGGCCCGCGCCGCTGCACGACCCCGCGCACCAGCAGCAGCCAGGAGTGGAAGACGGTGTGGGCGCACGCGTCGTGGGAGTCGTCGAAGAAGGCGAGATCGACCAGGCCCGTCCCGTCGTCCAGCGTGGAGAAGATGACCCGCTTGCCGGACCGGATCGGCGGTGTCTGGGTCGCCGCCTTGGCCCCCGCGACCAGCACGGTCTCCCCGTGCCGCGCCTCCCGCAGCCGCCGCGCCGACACCACGCCCAGCTCGTCCAGGAAGACCCGGTGATCATCCATCAGGTTGCGCGAGGCGTCCATGGACAGCACACCCAGCTCGGCGCTGAGCTTCTCCGTCTCCGACAGATCCGGCAGCCCCGCGGACGCGGTCTTCCGCCCGCCGGCCAAGGGCAGTTGGCCGCCGCCCGCGCCCCGTGCCCCGCGCTGCAGCTCGGTCAGGTGCAGCTGCAGATCACGCCGGTTGGCGCCGAACGCGTCCAAGGCCCCGACCTGGGCGAGCCGTCCCGCGAGCGGCCGGCTGGGCCGCGCCCGCTCCCAGAAGTCCAGCAGCGAGTCGTAGGGCTGCCCTTCCTCGATCCGCGCGGCCTCGGCCTCACTGATCCCGTAGACATCGCAGAGCGCCAGCCGCAGCCCCCACACCCCATCAGATTCAGACACCAGTTCGATCCGGTGTGCGACCGCCGAGTTGTTCACGTCCAACGGCAGCACCGGCACCCCCCGTCGCCGCGCGTCCGCCAGCAGCAACCGCTTCGGGTACATCCCGGGATCATGCGTGAGCAGCCCCGCGTAGAAGGCGGCCGGATGATGGGCCTTCAGCCAGGCCGACTGGTACGTCGGTACGGCGAAGGCCACCGCGTGCGCCTTGCAGAACCCGTACGACCCGAAGGCCTCGATGATCTCCCAGGTCCGCCGAATCGTTTCTCCGTCATATCCGTTGGCCGCCGCGTGCTGGGCGAACCACACCTTGATCCGCCCCTGCGACTCCGGGTCGGACAGCCCGCGCCGCACCCGGTCCGCCTCCCCGCGTCCGCAGCCGGCCATGATCGCGACGATGTCGATGATCTGCTCGTGGAAGACGACCACCCCGTAGGTGCCCCGCAGCGGCTCCTCCAGATCCGGATGCGGATACCGGACGGGCGCCCGTCCGTGCCGGGCCTCGATGAACGGCCGCACCATGTCGGCGGCGACGGGCCCGGGCCTGAACAGCGAGATGTCCACCACCAGATCGTGAAAACTACTCGGCTGCAGCCGCCCCACCAGATCCCGCTGCCCCGGCGACTCGATCTGGAAGCACCCCAGCGTCTCGGCGGACCGGATGAGCTGGTACGTGGCCGGGTCACCCCCCGCCAACCCGTCAAGGTCGATCCGCTCCCCCGTCGCCCGCTCCACCTCGGCGACCGCGTGCGCCATGGCCGACTGCATCCGCACACCCAGCACGTCCAGCTTGAGCAGCCCGAGATCCTCCACGTCGTCCTTGTCGAACTGGGACATGGGAAACCCCTCGCCGCTGGTGGGCATGACCGGCGTACGGCTCAGCAGGGACGCGTCCGACAGCAGCACCCCGCACGGATGCATGGCCACCCCGCGCGGAAGGGCGTCAAGAGCCTCGACCAGCTCCCAGAGCCGCCCGTACCTCTCCTTCTCCCCCGCCAGCGCCTTGAGCTCGGGCAGTTCCTCCAGCGCCGCCCGGGCGTCGCGCGCACGGATGTGCGGGAAGGACTTGGCGATCCGGTCGATCTCGTCCGGGTCCATGGACAGGGCGGCGCCCACATCCCGGATCGCGTGCCGCACCCGATAGGTCTCCGGCATCGCGACCGTGGCGACCCGCTCCTCGCCGAACCGGCCGATGATCGCCCGGTAGACCTCCAGCCGGCGCGCGGACTCCACATCGATGTCGATGTCGGGCAGCACGACCCGCTCCTTGGACAGGAAGCGCTCCATCAGCAGCCCGTGTTCGATCGGATCGGCGTTCGCGATACCCAGCAGATGGTTCACCAACGACCCGGCACCGGACCCACGGGCGGCTACGCGGACCCCCATCTCCCTTACATCGTCGACGACTTGAGCGACCGTCAGGAAATAGGAGGCGAAACCGTGATGTCCGATGATGTCCAGCTCATCGTGCATCCGCTCCCAGTAGTCCCGCCTGTCCGTGTAACCGTGCAGCACCATGCCCGCCGCCGCCCGGGAGGCCAGCGCCCGCTGAGCGGTACGGTGTCCCGCGCCCACGAGGTGCGCCTCGGGGAAGTGAACCGTCCCCATGCCCAGGTCGCCCTCGGGATCGACCAGGCACTCGGCGGCCACGGACTGCGTCTGCTCCAGCAGCCGGTGGGCGGTCTCCCGCCGGTACCCCGCCGCCTCGACGATCCGCTCCGCCCCGCGGAACATCTCCTCCGCGCCCTTGAGCCAGGCCTCCCCCGAGTCCAGCTCCTTCCTGGGGTCGATCGGGACGAGCCGCCGAGCCGCGTCCAGGACGTCGGCGACCGGCCCGAGCCCGCGGTCGGCATAACGGACAGCGTTGCCGAGCACCGGCCGGACCTGCTGCTCGGCGGCGAAGCCCAGGGTGCGGGCGGCCAGCCGCAGCGACCCGGCCCCGGTGCCCTCACGCCCGTGCCAGACGACCTCAAGTCGCAGGGCGTCCCCGTAGACCTCCCGCCAGGGCCCGAGCAGCCGGGCCGCACGGTCCGGCCGCCCGGCGGCAAGGGCCCGCCCGACGTCGGAGGTGGGACCGAGCAGGACGGTCACGCCGTCGGCGTGATTGTCCGCCCAGGTCAGCAGGGGCTGCCCCGCCCCCGCATGCGCCGCCGTGACCAGTCGGCACAGATCCGCCCAGCCACGAGCCCCCGCACGCGCCAGATAGACAACCCGAGGCATCGACTCATCGACAAAGGAACCACCGCGCACAGGGTTACGGCGCCGCCCTCCCCCCACGGACTCCGGCTCCGAGCCCTCCACCGCCAGCTCCACTCCGAACAGCGGGCGCACCCCCGCCCCCGCACAGGCCTTGGCGAACCGGACGGCACCGGCGAGGGTGTCGCGATCGGTGAGAGCCAGGGCGTCCATCCCCCGCTCGGAGGCACGCTCGGCCAGCCGCTCCGGGTGCGAAGCGCCGTACCGCAGGGAGAACCCGGAGGCGGTGTGCAGATGAGTGAAGCCCGGCACCCGCACCTCCCGTTATCGAACATCAGTTCCCGACCGTCCCACCTCCACCATAGACCAAAATCAGAACGCTTGTGCGATAACCGTTCGGGCCCCCTTCACCTGGGAAAACGCCGGCGGCCGGGACGTCACTTGCTCTGCAGCGCGCCCAGCGCTTCGGGGTCCTCCGCCAGCGCGGCGGCCGCCGCCTTCCAGCCGGTGTCCCCGGGGTGGAGGGCGCTGCGCAGGTAGGCCGAGCTGAGCCGCTGGATCAGGGCGACGCGCGCGGGATTCTCATCCGTCGTCTCGACGACCGTGTACCCGCAGATGCCGCCGAGCGAGTGCTCGCCCCCGAACAGCGTGAGCAGGCTCTTGTCGCCCGGGCTGTAGATGTACGGGTCGGTGAACCAGTCCGGTCCGCGCGTGGAGAGCGCGGACTGGTCGTTGTCCCCGGCGACGATCAGGGCCGGAGTGGTCATGGTGTCGAAGGACGGCTTCATGAAGGGGAAGTGCTCGGCGGCGAACGGCGTCAGGGTGTCGCCCAGGCCGGTCAGCGCGAGCAGCACACCCGCCTTCACCCGGGGGTCGGACATGTCCTCGCCGGGCTTGCCGTCGGAGCCGAGGACGCGCGCACCCAGCAGCGCGCTCGCCGTCTGGGCCCCCCAGGAGTGGCCGGCCACGGCGACGCGGTCCCGGTCGAGGCGCCCGGCGAGACCCGGCACGGCGGCTTCGAGGACGTCGAGCCCGTCCAGCACCCGCGTGAGGTCCTCGATGCGGATGCGCCAGATCCGCGGCGTACGGGGGTCCTCGGGGGGCAGGCCGAGCGTCCTGGAGTCGAGGTGGGTGGGCTGGACGACCACGAAGCCCTGAGCGGCCCAGTAGTCCGCCAACGGGAGGTAACCGTCCATGGACCAGCCGAAGCCGTGCGAGAAGACGATGACGGGCAGATCGCCGCCGCTCGCGGGGGCGGACACGCGGACCTGGAGGTCCTCACCGCGTCCCGGGGCGGACAGAACGACCGGCCGCGCGGACACCACGGTGACGGGCTTGGATTCGGACATGGGGGTGCCTTTCGGTACGACGGGTCGGAAGCGCACTGAAGACGGCGGTTGGCCACAGGCCTGCCGCTCTGCCATCATGAAGGAAACGGAACCTTGTTCCACCTAAGATACGGAACGCCGATCCGTTTTGCAAGATCGGCCGTCGAAGGAGAGCCGCGGTGAACGACGAGGGCCGGAGCCCGGGAAGCTCAGCCAGGTCGAATCGCAAGGACGCCCGGCGCAACCAGCAGGCCCTGCTGGACGCGGCCGCTGCGGTCTTCGTGGCCTCGGGCGTCGATGCGCCGGTGCGCGACATCGCGGCCAAGGCCGGCGTCGGGGTGGCCACCATCTACCGCCACTTCCCCACCCGGGCGGACCTCGTCGTCGCCGTCTACCGCCACCAGATCGACGCCTGCGCCGAAGCCGGCCCCACCCTGCTGGCGGCCGGCCCCACCCCCTATGCGGCCCTGGGGAAGTGGGTCGACCTCTTCGTCGACTTCCTGGTCACCAAACACGGCCTCGCAGCCGCGATGCAGGGCGACAGCGCCGGCTTCGAGACGCTCCACGCCCTTTTCCTCGAACGGCTCCTGCCGGTGTGCGCCCAACTCGTCGAAGCCGCCGACGCCTCCGGCGAGATCCGCCCGGACATCGACGCCTACCACCTCATGCGCGGCATCGGAAACCTCTGCGTGGGCGCCGAGAGCGACCCCCGCTACGACGCCCGCCGAATGGTCACGCTCCTCATCGCCGGCCTACGCCAACCGAACTGACACGCGCCCACGGTGCCGTGAAGACCACGCGCCAACGGTGCCGTGAAAACCATGCGCCAACGGCGGGAAGGGGACGGGGCGGGGGGGGTCCGCCCGCAGTGTCGGGCGTCAACGAACAGCACCACACGACCCACAGCACCGCCCGACCGAGGACGGACACCCCCCGCCCCGGCCCCGACCCACCACCAAACCGTAGGCGCTACGCGCACCCCCACCGAACCCGCACAGGCGCCGCAGGCATCCCGCGGCTACTCCCCCGCCTCGGACTCCCCGGCCGCCGGCAACTGCTCCCGCACCGCCCGCTCCGGAACCTGCGGCGCCACCCCCTGCTGCGCCCGCTCCAGGAACCGCAGCAGCTCCACCGGGAACGGCAGCACCAGCGTCGAGTTCTTCTCGGCCGCCACCGCGGTCACCGTCTGCAGCAGCCGCAACTGCAACGCGGCCGGCGTGTCCGCCATCTGCTGCGCCGCTTCGGCCAGCTTCTTCGACGCCTGCAACTCCGCGTCCGCGTTGATGACCCGGGCCCGCCGCTCGCGGTCCGCCTCGGCCTGCCGGGCCATCGACCGCTTCATGGTCTCGGGCAACGAGACGTCCTTGATCTCGACCCGGTCGATCGTCACCCCCCACTCGACCGCAGGACTGTCGATCATCAACTCCAGACCCTGATTGAGCTTCTCCCGATTGGACAGCAGATCATCCAGCTCGCTCTTGCCGATGATGCTCCGCAACGAGGTCTGAGCCATCTGCGCGACAGCGAACCGATAGTCCTCGACCCGCACCACGGCCTCCGCGGGCCCGGTCACCTTGAAGTACACGACGGCGTCCACCCGCACGGTGACGTTGTCCCGGGTGATCCCCTCCTGCGCGGGCACCGGCATCGTCACGACCTGCATGTTGACCTTCTGCAGCCGGTCCACGAACGGCACGATCATCGTGAACCCCGGCCCGCGCACCTCGTCCCGCAGTCTGCCCAGCCGGAACACCACCCCGCGTTCGTACTGCTTGACGACCCGCGCCGCCGCCATCACGTACACCGCCCCGGCTGACGCGAGGGTCACTCCCGCAGCCACCAGCGCCTCGACCATGTCGGCCCCCAGGGGACTGAGCGCTACCTGTACTCCGAAGGTAACTCCGCCACCCGAACAAGAGGGAGCCCCCGCACACCGGTTGTGTACGGGGGCCACTCACCACCGGACGTCAGCCGATGCTCACGCCGTAGTAGCTCAGCGCCTCGGTCACCGGCTGGAAGAAGGTCGTACCGCCGGAGCTGCAGTTGCCGCTGCCACCGGAGGTCAGCCCGTACGCCACACTGCCGCCGTACAGCGGACCACCGCTGTCGCCGCCCTCGGCGCACACCGTGGTCTGGATCAGACCGTAGACGACGTCACCGCTGCCGTAGTTGACGGTGGCGTTCAGCGCGGTGACCCGCCCGCTGTGCGTACCGGTGGTCGATCCACGGCGGTACACGGTCGTGCCCACGCTCGGCGTGGCCGCGCTGGTGATGGTCTGGCTGCCGACCGTGCTCGGGTGCGAGATGGAGGAGTTGGTGTAGCGCACCAGCGCGAAGTCGTTGCCCGGGAAGCTGTAGCCCACGTTGGTGCCGAGCACCGTGGAGTGGGCGGAGTTGGAGTACCAGGTGGAGGCGACCTCACCGCAGTGGCCGGCGGTCAGGAAGTAGTAGGTGCTCCCGCTGTGCACGTTGAAGCCCAGGGAGCAGCGGTACTGTCCGCCGTAGATGGCGTCGCCGCCGGAGATCAGCGGCTTGAACCGCCCGGCCGAGTGCTTGATGGTGAGGGCCCCGGCGTTGGCGCCGGCCTCGCGCTTGATCTTGGCGATCTCGGCCTTGGAGACCGTGCTGTCGACGGTGACCAGGACACGGTTGGTCTTGCTGTCGACGGCCCAGGCGGTGCCGGGGACGTCGGCCTTGAGCACCGAGGCGTCCGCACTCTTGAGCGCGCTCGCGCTGAAGGTGGGCGACTCGGACGCGTTCGCGCTGGGGACCGCGATCGCGGCGGCGGCCACGAGACCGGTGGTGACGGCGATCAGCCGGGTCCGTCTCGAAATGCCGCTGCGAGGGGTGGTGCGCTTGATCCTCACGTTCGTTCCTCCCAAGGGGAAGTCGGGGGGCCCGCGTGGGGTCGGGGCCCCGTGAGGCGCAGCCCGGGGCATGATCGTCCGGGTTCCGGACAAGCCGTGCCCCTGACAAGCGCTTGTCGGGGAGTATTCGGCCGAACGACCGCCAGCCGCAAGGGCGCCTTTCGGCCGTCAACCTGTGAACGAACCATGCGTTTTGGCCAGGCACGCCCTGGTTCGGCGCGGACCGCGGCCTCGCCGCCCCGGGTCGCGGCGCGTTGCGGCATCGGGGTCGAAGTCCCGTACTCCTCACGCCCTTTCGCACACCGGCACGACCGGCCACCGCCGCCACACACCCGTTCAGCGCCGTCCCGATTCCGGGGGTGTCCGGAAGTCGACCGTCCGGATCACTCTCGATCCTGTGAGTGGATCACCCTCGATCCTGTGAGTGGTCCAGCCCGAGATGGGAGCGGAGCGTCGAGCCCCGGTACTCCGTGCGGAACACCCCGCGTTCCTGGAGCAGCGGCACCACCCGGTCCACGAACTCGTCCAGTCCGCCCGGCGTGAGATGCGGTACGAGGATGAAACCGTCGGCGGCGTCCCGCCGTACGAACTCCTCCAGCCCGGCGGTGACCGCGTCCGGGGTCCCGATGAAGGACTGCCGGGCGCCCGCCTCGATCACGGTCTCCCGGATGGACAGTCCCTTCTCCTTGGACAGGGCACGCCACTTCTCGGCGATCACGACGGTGTCACCGCGCCGAGTCCGCCCCTGGGTGATCGCCGAGTCCGCCACCGGGTCGATCTCGGGGAGCGGCCCGTCGGGGTCGTACGCCGACAGGTCGACGCCCCAGATCTGCTCCAGGGCGAGGATCGCGTTCTGCGGGGAGACCTGCTGCCGCCGGATCTCGGTGGCCCTCTCCTGTGCCTCGGCGGCGGTGTCGCCGAGGACGACGGTGACTCCGGGCATGATCTTCAAGTCCCCCGGTTCCCGGCCGTACTTGGCGAGGCGGCGCTTCACATCGGCGTAGAAGGCACGCCCCGCCTCCAGCGAGCCGTGCCGTGTGCTGTGCCATCCCGGGGGATGCCCCCCGGACCCCCAGCCGGAAAAGATCACGTCGGCGGTGGAGGCGGCGAACTCCCGCCCTTCTCCCGAGTCCCCCGCCTGGATGACCACCGGATGACCCTGCGGTGAGCGCGGCACGGTGAACTCGCCCGCGATGTCGAAGTGCCGCCCGTGGTGGGCGAACGGCCGGCTGACGCCGTCCGGCGTCCAGGAGTCCCACACCTTCCGGGCCACCTCGACGAACTCCGCGGCTCGCGTGTACCGGTCGGCCCGGTCGAGGAAGCCGCCGCGGCGGAAGTTCTCGCCGGTGAAGGCGTCGGAGGAGGTCACCACGTTCCAGGCGGCCCGGCCGCCGCTGAGGTGGTCCAACGTGGCGAATCTGCGGGCGAGTTCGTAGGGCTCGTTGAAGGTGGCGTTGACGGTGGCGGCGAGCCCGAGGTGCTCGGTCACCCCCGCGAGGGCGCCCAGCACGGTGAGCGACTCGGGGCGTCCCACCACGTCCAGGTCGTGGATGCGGCCCTTGTGCTCGCGCAGTCTCAGTCCCTCGGCGAGGAAGAAGAAGTCGAACAGGCCGCGTTCGGCGGTACGGGCGAGGTGCTCGAAGGACGAGAAGTCGATCTGCGAGCGCGACCGCGGATCCGCCCACACGGTGGTGTTGTTGACGCCGGGGAAGTGAGCCGCCAGGTGGATCTCTTTTCGAGGCCGTACGGTCATGACGCTCTCCCTGTCACGGCGTACCGGTTGGCGGGCCTGGCCAGGCCCAGGTGCTCCCGGAGCGTGCTGCCCGGATAGAAGGTGCGGAACAGCCCGCGGTGCTGGAGCAGCGCCACCGTGCCGTTGACGAGCCGCTCCAGGTCACGGCGCGGCTCGGCGGGTGTGAGGTGGAAGCCGTCCACGACACCGTCGGTGTGCCAGGCGGTGATCAGCTCGGCGAGGTCCACCGGGCCGCCCCTGTACAGCGGGCCCTGCGCGGTCTGCCGGGGCCCGCCCCCGCCATGCCCCGGCTCGGCCGCGTGCTCCCCGTCACCGAGATCGACGAGCAGGCTCGCGAGAACGCGCAGGGTGTCGGGATCCCGCCCGAACTCGGCGGCTGCGGCACGCAGTTGATCGCGTACGGCGGCGGCCTGGGCGGCGCTCGCGGCGCGCACGAGGACCACGTCGGCGTACCGGGCCGCGGTGCGCCGGGCCTGCCCTTCGGTCGCGTCGACCACCCGGACGGGGTGGCCCTGTGGGGGGCGCGGCACGATCGAGGGGCCCTTCACGGAGAAGCCGGCGCCCTCGAAGTCGACGTGGTGCAGCTTGTCACGGTCGATGAAGCGGCCGGTGGGGACATCCCGTATCTCGGCGTCGTCCTCCCAGCTGTCCCACAACCTGGCGGCCACGTCGGCCACTTCGCCGGCCTCGCGCCACAACTCCTCGGCGGGAGCGGCGTGCCGGCGGCCGAAGAGACGGGCCTCCCCCTCGGTGGCCGACACGTCGATCCGCCAGCCGGCCCGGCCCCGGCTGACCCAGTCGAGGGTGGCGACGGCGGCCTGGACGTGGAAGGGCTCGGTGTGCGTGGTGGTGACGGTGGGGACCAGACCGACGCGGCCGGTGGCGGGCGCGACCCGGGCCAGGACGGCGAGCGCGTCGGGTCCGGGCCGGGCGAAGGTGTCGCCGAGCGTCACGAAGTCCAGCCCGCCCCGCTCGGCGAGCCGCGCCAGCTCGACGTACGGGCCGGCGTCGAACACCGTCGGCTGATCGAGAGCGGCGGCCAGGTGCAACAGCCCCCGGCCGTGCGATGAGGTCATGTGGAGGAACCTTTCGAAGCCACGCCCACTCCGGCCGCCCCGCCCACCCCGGTCGTCACGCCGCTGCCCGGGAGGCCAGCTTCGTCAGGAAGCGCAGTGCCGCCCGGGCCGTCGCGTCGTTCTGGCGGAACGCGGGGCCGCCCGTGCGCGGTCGGGTGAAGGCGCCCGGGGTGCGGCCGTCGGTGTAGGGGCCGAGCGCGAAGCGCCGGGGATGCGGTCGCCCGGCCCGGTCGAGGATCCGTCCGTCACCGGGATCGACCCGCAGCAGCCCGTCCGCCGTCTCGGCGGCCCCGTCGGCCTGCAGCTCGCGCAGCAGCGGGTCCCGCGCCCGCCCGACGGTGGGCTCCGGCAGCCGCGCCTCGACCAGCGCCCGCGCCTCGACGACGGCGCCCGGCACGGTGGCACTGGCCGCCCGGAACACCCCGTCCTCCGCGGTGACGGTCATGTCGGCGCCCAAAAACTTCAGCACCCCGGCCCGGGAGAGTGCCAGCATCTGCCGCAGCCGGGGCCCGGGCGGACCGGAGGCCAGATAGCTGAAGAACCCGTGCCACCAGGGCCCGATGTCACCGAGCCGGATCAGCTGCCCGTAGACGGACAGCAGCGCCAGGAAGACCGCCAGGTCGGGGTCGTACCGCGGATCGTGCCGTCTGCTCAGATCCCGCTCGACATATCCGCGCAGCCCCTCCTGGAACTCGTCCAGCGACCCGTACCGCACCCCGTCCAGGGGCCGGTCGAGCGCGGCGAGGTCCAGCCGGTCCGCGGGATCGGGCACGGCGGATGCGACCAGCGCCTGGATCTCCGCCCCGCTCCCCGCCGCGTACTTCTCCTCGAAGTCGGCCCAGGACATCGCGGTCCGCTCCGGATGCACGGTGAACAGCCGGTGATAGTGGGCGAAGCCCAACTCCTTCTCCACCAGGGGCCACACGTCCCGCCGGAAATCGAACCCGCCCGGCCTGGCGAGCAGTTCACCGACCTCGCCGGGCCCGAAGAACCGCGGCAGCGGCGGCCGCTCACCACTCCACTCGTAGCCGATCTTGGAGTGGTACGGCACCCCGCGCCGCGATCCGACGTACAGCACCGGCTCCCGCCCGGACGGCACATAGGTGTCGCCCTCGTACCGCCCGCCCCGCCCCTCGGTGAGCAGCACCATCAGGTCGACGAAGGCCAGCCCGAACCCGCGGACCAGGACCGGTTCGCCGGCCCGCAGCGGGGACAGATCGCTGTCGGCGGTGAAGTCGGGCGGCAGGTGCACCAGCCCGTGCTCGCGCGCGTAGTCGGCCAACTCACGCTGCTGCTCGTCGAGTTCCGCGTCGAGATGGCCGATGGCCAGCACCACCAGATCGGCCGGGAGGGGTCTGGAGCGGCCCTCCAGCCACACCTGCTGACGCCCCTCGCGCGGACCGACGATCCGCAGGGCTCGCCGCGGGTGGTGGTGGACGGTTACGTCCGGGGGCAGCGCGGCGACGGCCTGTTCGTGCACCCAGCGCAGATAGGAGCCCTGCAGCTGCCGGTCCGCGAAGACGCCGCCGTCGATGCCGGCCCACTCGTGCAGCGTGGGGCCCTCGCGTACCGGGCCCTCCATGGCCACCGTCTCGTCGGTGAACATGGTGACGTCCTCGGCGTGCGAGTTCATCCACAGCAGCGGCGACTGCGCGGCGCGCCAGATCCGTCCGGCGCCCGGCGGATGCGGGTCGACGAGATGGATGTCGAGACCCGAACCGCCGTACAGCTCGGGGGCGTTGGCGGCGATCCGCTCGATCAGACCGGTCCCCCTCGGCCCGGCCCCCACGATCACCAGGGAGTGCCGGGCGGACTCGGCGGGGAATGCGACAAGGGTGTCGGAGGACATGCGAAGGCTCCGCGACGTAGGTGGAACACGGTGGTGCCTTCACACGGATGCGCGGCAGGGCGCAGTACGGCCGAGCCCCTCAGCAGGACCGTCCGTCGACTGTACGGGGCCGTTTCCCGTCGCTGTCAAGGCCGTCCAGCATATGAGCCGCACGTCTCATCTCAGTTGACGCGGAACCGGATGCCTGTTCCACTTACTCCATGCATCCACAGCAGTGGCTGGTCAAGCGCTCCCACATCGACTTCGGTCGCGTGTGGTCCTGTTCCTGTTGAGCCGACCGCTCTGCCCGCGCCCTGCCCGGCGCCACTCATCTCCTTGCTCTCGCCTTCACACGCACACCCCTCCCCTCGTGCATTTCGCAGTCCGCCGCTAACGCACCATCGCGGCCCGTCTCCTGGGCGCAGCCCGGACCCCGATCACCCGATCCATCAGAGCGCCCAGCACATCACGCACGGAAGACCGCTCCCGTGCGTCGCACTCCAGCACCGGCACGTCACCCCCCAGCCCCAGTGCCTCGCGCACTTCCTCCAGTTCGAACCGCTCCGCCCCGTCGAAGCGGTTCACGGCCAGCACGAACGGCGCTCCCTGCGACTCGAAGTAGTCCACCGCCGGGAAGCACTCCTCGATGCGCCGGGTGTCCGCGAGGACGACCGTCCCGAGGGCACCCTCCACCAGGTCGTCCCAGAGGAAGGAGAAGCGGTCCTGGCCGGGCGTCCCGAACAGGTACAGGGCGATCGTCGGGTCCAGGGTGATCCGTCCGAAGTCCAGCGCCACCGTGGTCGTCGTCTTCGACTCGACCCCGTCCAGCGAGTCGACGCCCACCGAGACCTGGGTGATCGCGGCCTCCGTGTCCAGCGGCTCGATCTCCGAGATCGCCCCGATGAACGTGGTCTTCCCCACCCCGAGTCCCCCGCTCACCACGATCTTCACGGCGAGCGGCACGGTCCTGTCAGAGCGCCCGGACATGGTCCCTGATCCTTTCGAGCGTCTGGAGCGGCAGCTCCGCGGGTTGCCGGCAGGTCAGCTGACCCGCGACGACGAGGTCGGACACGAGCACCTTGGCGACGCCGAGCGGCACACCGACCCGCGACGCCACCTCCGCGACCGTCGTCGGCTGCTCGCACACCGCGACGATGTGCCGCCGTTCGAAGGTCAGCGTCTCGTCGGACACACCGACGGCCACGACCAGCGTCTCCAGCCGAAGGTCCGCCCGGAGCGGCTCGGCCCGGCCGCCGGTGATGATGAACGGCCGGACGAAGGTCGCGTCCTCAACCGGTTCTACGTCCCTGGGGAGTTCGCCGTTCACCGCGGCAACGCCTGCCGCAGATCGGCGATGAGCGTGGGTGTGAGCAGATCACCCGCCCGCTCCGCGAGCACCGCCATCTCATAGCCGACCAGACCCAGTTCACCGCTGCTGTCGGCGAGCACCCCGAGACAGCTGCCGTCCCGGATCGCGGAGACGAGCAGGAATCCGCGCCCCATCTCGATCATGATGAGCTTGACCCCGTCGAAGCCGTACCGCTTGGACGCGCTGCGCGCCAGGCTGCTCAGCCCCGACACGATCGCCGCGAGATGGTCGGCCTCGGTCCGCCCGAGCCCGTCGGACACGGCGATCAGCAGCCCGTCGGAGGAGACGGCGACCGCGTCCCGTACCCCGTCGGTGCTCCGGACGAAGTTGGCGAGCAGCCAGTTGAAGGTCTGCGAGTCGTTGTGGGCGTCCACGGTGGTCACTTGGCGTCACCCTCACCCTGTTCGGCAAACCGCCGCTTGTCCTGCTGCTCGTCCTGCTTCTTCTCCTTCTCCACGCTGATCCCGCCCCGCATGTGGGCGCTGCGCAGGGTGGAGAGCATCCCGGAGATCTCCTCGGGGCTCCGGTCGGGGGCCGGCCCGGCGGGCGCCGGCCGCTGCGGCCGGTCCGTCTCGTTGACGGCGTCCGCGATCGCGCTGCGCTGGGGCCGCTTGACGAGCCCGTTGCGGGTGCGGGCGGCGGAGGCGCCGCCCCTCACGCCGGCGCTCCTGCCCTCGTTCCTGTTCTCGTTACGGTTCTCGTCCACGCTCTTCGGCTTCGCTTCCGCCGCCACGGTGACCGGCTCGGCGGCCGTCACCTCCGTCTCCTTGCGCGGTGCGGGCAGTACCGCCTTGTCCGCCGTCCTGTCCGCCGCCTTCTTCGGCGGGGCCTCCGTCAGCAGTGAGGTCGGGATCAGCACCCGGGCGACCACGCCGGCCGCCGGCGCCTCCCCGAGCCGTACCTCGATGCCGCACTTGCGGGCGAGGGCGCCGACCACGAAGTGGCCGAGGAAGCGGGTGGGTTCGGCCATGAAGCTGGCGGTGCCGGACAGCCGTACGTTGGCCTCCGCGAGCGCCTGGGCGTCCATGCCGAATCCGTGGTCGACGATCGCGACCAGGTAGCCGGCGCTGGTGCGGCGCCCCTCGATCTCGACGTCGGAGTCCGGCGGGGAGAAGCTGAGCGCGTTCTCGACCAGCTCGGCGAGCAGATGGGCGACTTCGGCGACGACCGAGCCGGTGATGTGCGCGGGCTCGATCCGCCGCAGGGTGACCCGGCGGTACTCCTCGACCTCGGAGAGCGCGGCGCGCAGCACGTCGGTGAGGGCGAGCGGGGTGGCCCAGGGGCGGGGGCTGGACTCACCGGCGAGCACCAGCAGGCTCTCGGCGTTGCGGCGCATCCGGGTGGCCAGGTGGTCGAGTTCGAAGAGGTTGGCCAGGGTGGCCGGGTCGGCGTCCTCGTGCTCCAGCTTGTTGATGAAGCTGATCTGCCGGCGGACCAGGTTCTGGTTGCGGCGGCCCAGGCTGACCAGGGAGTCGGTGGCGTTGCGGCGCAGCACGGCCTGTTCGGTGGCGAGGTCGAAGGCGGCGCGCTGGACGCGGTCGAAGGCCTCGGCCACCTCGCGCACCTCGGCGCCCGTCCTGCCGGGGAGGGTCAGTGGGGCGGGTGGTTCGGGGGTCTCCCCCGAGGCGGTGTTCTGTACGGCGGCGACGGCGCGCGGCAGTCGTTCGCCGGCCATCTCCCGGGCTTGCTGGGCGAGTTCGACGAGCGGCGCGGAGACGGACCGTACACAGTCGAGGGCCAGGGCACCGAGCGCGGCGACGGTGCCGAGGGCGAGCAGCGCGAACAGCAGCAGGTCGCGCTGGGCGGCGCTCTCCAGCACGGCAGCGCGGTTCTCGACGTCGGTGCCGAGCGAGACCTGCACCTGGCGCAGTCCGTTGATGGTGGAGGTCGTCGCGTCCCACCAGGCCATCGGCGGGATGGCGCGGGAGCCGAGCCGTCCGCCCCCGTGCACCGCGGTGCTCTCGTACGCCAGCATGCGCTCGGCGTCCGGTGTGGTCAGGGCCGCGTTCAGGCGCCGTTCCTGGACAGCGGTGGCCGAGCGCGGGAAGGCGGCGAGGGCCGCGAGCCGGCCGGCCCGGATCTGCATGAAGCGGCTGTAGTCCTCGCCGTGGAACTTCCCGCCGCGCACCGAGCCGAGCACGATGGCGCGCTCCTCGCCGGTGAACTCCTTGGCGTTGCCGAGCGTCTGCAGCGACTGGTAGGCCTCGCGCAGGGGACCGTCGTGGACCTCGTCGAGGCCGAGGTCGAGCCGGTCGAGGACGGTGATGGTGGTGGTGAAGTAGTCGAAGGTGTCCTTCACGACACCGGTGTGGTCGTCCGCGTGACCGCGGATGCCGGCGAGTCCGCCGAGCCGTCCGAGCGACTCGCGCACGGAGTCGGCGGCGCGGTCGCCGCGGCCCTTCAGCGCCTTGTCCAGCGCGGTGCGGGCGGCGTCTGTGGCCTCGCGCTGGGCGGGCAGCTTGGCCTTGAACTGCCCGACGCCGCCGACGTATCCGGTGGTCAGGCCGCGTTCCTTCTGCAGCTCGTGGACGAGGCCCTGGAGGGTGATCTCCAGACGTGCGTTGTCCTCGGTGGCGGATGCGTTGCGGTAGGCGGAGATCTGCTCGCCGGCGGCGAGCCCGAGCAGCGCCAGCAGGACCGCCAGGGCGAGGACGAGGATCCTCAGCAGTCTGGTGCGGATGCTGGTGGCCGCTCGGGATGTGACGCTTGCTGTGACGTCCACGGAAGTGCCTTATTTGAGGGGCGGGCCGGGGGGAGGAAAGAAACTGTTCTGCTCCCGCCCAACGACCCTCACGAGGCGACGGTCACCGGATCATGTTTTTGTTTTACGCCCCGGAAACAGCATCTCCGGGAAACACCAGGTGGCCGCGGGACCGCGCGCATCCCGTATACGCCACTGTCGGTAGCCGGTTCAGCAACCGCAGTCGCAGCCGCAGTCACAGCAGTCGCATCCGTCGCACTCCCCGCAGCACTGGCAGCAGTTGCAGCAGTCCCCGCAGTCCGCGCAGTCGGAGCAGCTCGCGTCGCGGCACAGTCCGTCCCTGCGCTCACGGCTCCACGGGTCCTCGTACTCGCCGCAGCACAACTGGCAGGTGCAGGCCAGCCCCGCCCACACCGCGCACCCCGCGAGCAGTCCGCGCCGGTCGCGCCGGGGCGGCTCGGGCGGCGGACCGCCGGGGGAGCCGGGCGGCGCGTACGGTCCCGCGAGCGAGGGCGTCGAGCGGTGCGCGCAGGACGCCGTACCGAAGGCGCGGTCGACGGAGGCTCGCAGTTCGTGCACGAGCAGCCGGTGCGCCAGCTTCCCGTCAGTGAACTCGACCTCCCGCAGCACGAGCCGGATCCCGTGCAGCGCGTCGTCCGCGAGCCGTCGGGCCTCGGTGAGCGGGGTCCCGGTCGTGGTGAGCGGGTTCCAGGCACCCGACGCCGCGTCAGCTTCCCTGTCCTCCACGGCGTCCAGCAGATGCGCGAGCCGCCCGAACAGCCGCCCGGCCTCGGCCAGCGGCTCGGCGTTGCGGGGCCTGCCTGCGAGAACGGCCGTGTGGGCGAAGGCCGCGGCGGTCGCGGTCTCGGTCGGCTCGGTGACCGTGAGCAGGGGCGTGCCCGGTCCGGCGAGCGCCTCGATGCCCAGTTGCCGGTCCACGGCGTCCACCAGCACGGCCGTGTCGAAGCCGACGTCGGCTCCCGTACGGGCACCCGCCGCGCCCCAGCTCGCGGCGACCCGGCGGGCCGCGAGCGCCACGGGCCTTCGCGCCAGCAACCCGTCGCCGTCGGCGACATGGTCGCGCACCTTGGCCGAGGCGAGCACCAGGGAGACGGCGGCCGCGAGCCGCGAGCCCTCGCCCCGGGCGACGGAGGCGGTGCGCATCCCGCGCAAGGGGCACGGGCCCGCGGTACGCCGCCAGGTGCCCGCCTTTTCCGCCTGAGCCTCCGTCAGAACGGATATGAGGAGCCCGTCGTAGTTGGTGACGACCCGAGCGAACTGTCCGTGGTCCCCGCGCAGCGCGAGACACAGTCCGCACAAGTGCGCCATCCACTGGGACTTGAGATTCTCACCGAGCCGATGGGTGCAGGGTCTGACGATTCCGAACATGGTGATCCCCCGTGACGCGTGTGACTTCCCGGGCCGTTGGCACGGCGCTGAGCTGCCGCATCGTATCGATCGCCCGTTCACCCGGACGCACCGTCCATCACCCGTACGCCACGAAGAATCATATTTCACTCACAGTCAGCAGCCGCATACATCAAGACCCTTGGGGCACCCGGGCTCTCGACGTATTCGCTGTGCACCAGTACCGTCACAAACCCCCCGCGCGGCGTCTATCCACTTGGCGCGACGTCCGCATCATGGATGACCATAGGGATGCGGAAAGCAAGAAAGACCGCTGTGAGAGGAGGCGTCCATGGGATCGGTACGCAAAGCGAGTGCCTGGCTCGGCCTCGTCGACGACAACGACGACGAGCGTTACTACGACGACGACTACTCCGAAGGGACCGAGCAGCCCGGGGATGCCTGGGTCACCGACCCGCGGGTCAAGGTGGCCTCGGACGTCGCCGAGGAGAAGGGCCGCCGCATCGGCACGGTGACCCCGGACAGCTTCCGGGACGCGCGCGCCATCGGCGAGCTGTTCCGTGAGGGCGTCCCGGTGATCGTGAACCTCACGGCCATGGAGGCGGCCGACGCCAAGCGTGTCGTCGACTTCGCGGCCGGGCTGACCTTCGGTCTGCGCGGCACCATCGAGCGGGTCGCCAACCGGGTCTTCCTGCTGACCCCGGCGAACACCGAGATCGTCAGCGGCGAGCCGGCCGCGCGCCGCGAGGACGGTTTCTACAACCAGAGCTGAGGCAGGGCCGCTCACCGGCCCTGCCCCCGCGCGGGGTTCACCGGAAGGCGTCGAGCCCGGTGAGTGCCTTGCCCAGCACGAGCTGGTGCATCTCGACGGTGCCCTCGTACGTCAGCACCGATTCGAGGTTGGTCGCGTGCCGCATGACGGGGTATTCGAGGGAGATCCCGTTGGCGCCGAGGATCGTACGGGCCGTCCGGCAGATCTCGATGGCCTCACGCACGTTGTTGAGCTTGCCGAAGCTGACCTGCTCGGGACGCAGGCGGCCGGCGTCCATGCGCCGCCCGAGGTGATGGGCGAGCAGGATCCCCTTGTGCAGTTCGACCGCCATGTCGGCGAGCTTGGCCTGGGTGAGCTGGAAGCCGCCGATGGGCCGTCCGAACTGCTCCCGCGTCTTCGCGTAGTCCACAGCGGCCTCGAAGCAGGACCGGGCCGCGCCCATCGCGCCCCACACGATCCCGTACCGGGCGTGGGACAGACAGCTCAGCGGTCCCTTGAGCCCCACGACCTCCGGCAGGACGGCGTCGCCGGGCAGCCGTACGTCGTCGAGCACGAGTTCGCTCGTCACGCTCGCCCGCAGTGACCACTTGTGCTTGATCTCGGGCGCGGAGAACCCGGCGCTGTCGGTGGGCACGACGAACCCGCGGATCCCCTCCTCGGTTTGCGCCCACACCACGGCCACCCCGGCGACGGAGCCGTTGGTGATCCACATCTTGCGTCCGTTGAGCACCCAGTCGGTGCCGTCGCGCTTGGCGGAGGTCCGCATGGAGGCGGGGTCGGACCCGTGATCGGGTTCGGTGAGTCCGAAGCACCCGATGACCTCACCGCTCGCCATCCGCGGCAGCCAGGTCTGCTTCTGCTCCTCGCTGCCGAACCGGTGGACGGCGTACATGGCGAGGGATCCCTGCACGGAGACCAGCGACCGGATCCCGGAGTCGGCGGCCTCCAGTTCCAGGCAGGCGAGCCCGTACTGCACGGCGCTGGCCCCGGCGCACCCGTACCCGGTGAGGGACATGCCGAGGGCTCCGATGCCGCCGAGTTCCCTGGCCAGCTCCCGGATCCCGGGCAGCTCGCCCTTCTCGTACCACTCGGCGACCCGCGGCAGCACCCGGTCCGCCGCCCAGGCCCGCACGGTGTCCCGCACCGCCAGGTCCTCGGGTTCCAGCAGGTCGTGGATGCCGAGGGGGTCGGCGGGGTCGAACGGGGGCAACTTCGAGGACGCGGACATCAGAAACACCCTCCGGCACACGAAAACTAGCAGCGCTAGTTACGACTCTGGGGCCGACGTTACGACGCAGTGTCCCGCACGTCCAGTGAGCGGCCCACGCGGAGAGGCGAGCGGCCTACACGGAGAGGCGAGCGGCCTACGCGGAGACACGGGACTGAGCGACCTCCCGGGGCGCCGGCAGCTCCACCGGTGGCGCCGCCTCCGCGCACTGCATGATCCGCGGCAGCCGCAGCGCCATCACCGCGCCCAGCAGCAACAGGCCCGCGCTGACCAGCAGCGTCACATGCAGTCCGTGCACGAAGGAGTCCCGGGCCGCGCGGCGCAGGGCGACACCGACCGGGCCGCCGAGACGCCCGGCGACATCGTAGGCCTCGCCCAGCGAGTGCGCCGCGGAGGCCGACGCCGAGGCAGGGACACCGGGTACCGAGGACAGGCCGGGCGCGTACGCCGCGTTCATGACGCTGCCGAGCAGCGCGATCCCGATCCCCGCGCCCAGCTGGTACGAGGTCTCCCCGACCGCCGCCGCACCACCGGCCTGGGCCGGCGGGGCCTCGCTCAGCATCGACTCGTACGCCCCGAAGAGCGTCGTCTCCAGCCCGAAGCCGAGCAGGACGAAGCCGAACAGCAGCAGGGGCGGGTTGTCGGTGGCGCCCATCAGTGTCAGCAGCAGCACCGCCCCCGCCGTCACACAGAACCCGAAGCACACCATCGCCCGCGGCCCGAACCGGCGCAGCATCCGCGCCCCGGCCAGCCCCGCGGCCATCGCCGCGAAGGTCAGCGGCAGCAGCCGCAGGCCCGTCTGGAGCGGCGACAGATCGAGCACCAGCTGCAGGTACTGCGCCGCGATCAGCTCCAGGCCCACCAGCGCGAGCATCGCCAGCACGATGCAGCCCACCGAGGTGCTGAACGCCGGACGGGCGAACATGCCGAGGTCGACCAGCGGATGCCTGCGCCGGCGCTGCCGCCGCACGAAGAACACCAGCAGCACCGCACCCACCACCAGGGGGGCCAGGGTGAACGCGCTGCCCGCCGGCTCCCCGCCGCCGAGCCGCTTCACCCCGAACACGACGCCGAAGAGCCCGGCGGCGGCCATCAGCGCGCCGACCACGTCCCAGGGCCCGTCGCCCGAGCCCCGCGACTCCGGCAGCAGCATCCGCCCCACCGGCAGGCTGACCAGCATCAGCGGGATGTTGACGAGGAAGACCGAGCCCCACCAGAAGTGCTCGAGCAGGAAGCCGCCGAGCAGCGGTCCGACCGCCGCGCCGACCGCGGCGACCGCGCTCCACACGCCGATCGCCAGCGCCCGCTCCCGCCGGTCGGGGAAGACCTGGCGCAGGATCGACAGCGTGGCCGGCATGATCATCGCGCCGCCGACGCCGAGCAGCGCCCGGGCGAGGATGAGGATCTGCGGGTCCTGGGCGAGGGCCGCCAGAGCGGAGGCGATGCCGAAGAGGCCGTAGCCGATGAGCAGGATCCGTCTGCGGCCGACGCGGTCGCCCAGCGTGCCGAACAGGATCAGCAGCGAGGCGCAGACGAGGGGGTAGACGTCGACGATCCAGAGCAGCTCTATCGCGCCGGGCCTGAGGTCCTCGGTGACCGCGGGGACCGCGACGTGCAGCACGGTCGCGTCCACGGCGACCAGCAGCAGGCTCACACAGAGCACGACGAGGACGACCCAGCGGTTGGCACCGGCCCCGGCCGCCCGACGGCGCAGCGCTGCGGCCGTGGTCGTCCCGGACATGTACGTACCTCCCAGATGCTTCCTCGCGTTCGGCGGGCATCACGGGGTGGGGACTCCCCGTGATCTCGGCCGGGGAGGAGCGGCTGTCCCCGGCCCGCGCAACGAAGGCGAGTGACTCGTCAGCGTACGCGAGTTCGCGCCACGTTCACGTGGCGGACCTCTCAGATGCGTACAGAACTCGTGTGGCGTGCGCCACTCCCCCTCACCTGGGAGCACGCGGCACCGGGTCCGCCGGTTCCGGCCCCGTCGATAATCGAGCCCGTGACGGATCTTGCGACGCGCCCCGCGCCACCCGCCGGCCGGGCCCTGCGCCGTGCGGCCCCGGCCCTCCTCGGGTACGCGGCCGTGCGCGCGCTGGGCCTGCTCGTGCTGGCGGTGTGGAGCGGGGCGCGCAGCAAGAGCGCGTACACGCTGCTGACGGCCCGCTGGGACTCGCTGTGGTACACGCGGGTCGCCGAGCTCGGTTACGGCTACGAGGTGCGGCTGCCGAACGGCGACGTGCACTCCAACCTGGCCTTCTTCCCGTTGCTGCCCTGGCTGGAGCGGCTGCTGCACGCGTTCACGCCCCTGTCGTACGCCGGCGCGGGTTTCGCCGTCAGCCTGCTCGCCTCGCTCGCGGCGGCCTGGGGGATCTTCGCGGTCGCGGAGCTGGTGCACGGCCGCCGGGCCGCGGTGTGCGCCGTGCTGCTGTGGGCCGTACTGCCCGTGGGGATCGTGCAGTCGATGGCGTACAGCGAGTCGCTGTTCACCGCGCTCGCCGCCTGGGCGCTGTACGCGGTGCTGACCGGCCGCTGGCCGGCGGCGGGCGCGCTGGCCGCGCTGGCGGGGCTGACCCGGCCGGTCGGGCTGGCCGTCGTGGCGGCGGTGTGGGTCGCCGGCATTGCCTCTTTCGTGCGGAACCGGAGCGCGCCGGACGCGGACGGCGCGTCCGTGGGCGCTCACGCCCCTGCGTCGCTCGCAGAGGGGCCCGTGGAGCGCGTCCCGTCACCAGAGGGCGCCGGAACCCCTCCGCGCGCCCCCACGGCCGTACAGCCCGCGCTGGCGCTTCTCCTCGCCCCGCTGGGCGCCGCCGGCTACGTCCTGTGGGTCGGCCACCGCACCGGCAAGGGTCCGCTGGGCTATCTGGACGTCCAGGCGGGCTGGCGCAACGGCTTCGACGGGGGCGCCGCCTTCGCGCGCTTCGTCGCGGGCAAGTTCACGTCGTTCCCGTCGGCCCTCGCGGGCATCGGGATCATCCTCGGGGTCGGGCTCGTGGTGTGGCTGTACGTCGTCGGCGTACGGCAGCGCCAGCCGGTTCCGCTGCTGGTGTACGCGGGCGTGGTCACCGCGCTCGCGCTGTGCGCCTCGAGCTACTTCGGCTCGAAACCGCGCCTGCTGCTGCCCGCCTTCCCGCTGCTGCTGCCGCTCGCCGTCGCCCTGGCCCGGGCGCGTACGTCCAGGTCGGCGCTGGTGGTGGGCGGTGTCGCGGTGGCGTCGGCCGTGTACGGAGCGTTCTGGCTGAACGGCTCCGGTCCGCCGTGACCGACCCTGGCGCGGCGTGAGCGTCCAGGTAAATCCCGGCCAGCTTTCGGTGAACGAATTCATAAGCCGCAGAAAACTGATTCGCGTAATGATCAAAGGAAATGAAGGGCCCGGCGGTCCGTCATTGCGGATTCCGTGGAAATAAACCCCTCGTTGAGAGGAATCCCACATCACATCGTCATCACAAACCCGCTGAAGAGACGGAGAACTTACCTCACTGGCTGTAACGTCGATTGGGTGCGTACCGAACGAAACCTCACCCGTCTGGACCGGGTGTTCGCCAGACTGGACCGGGAGCCGGAACGACCGGCGAACCTCGATGTCCCGAAGATGAGCCGGCACCGGGTGGCGCTGCTGACCGGCACCCTGGCGTTCTACCTGGCGATCGTGTGGGCCGTGGTGACCACCTCCTGGCTGGTCCGCCTGGACTGGCAGGTCATGTTCTTCCGGCCGTACCAGCAGTGGCACGGCATCCACTGGTTCGTCGACTACTACGTGGTTCTCGGCCAGCGCGGCCCGACCGCCGTGATGGTCGCGGCCTGGCTGGGCTGGCGCTCCTGGCGGCAGCACACGCTGCGTCCGCTGCTGACGCTGGGCACCGCGCTGCTGCTGCTGAACATCTCCGTCGGCGCCGCGAAGCTCGGCATGGGCCGCCTGGGCCCGCACTACGCGACCACGATCGGCTCGAACGAGATGGGTCTGGGCGGCGATATATTTCCCAGCGGTCACACCGCCAACGCCGTCGTGACCTGGGGAATCCTGGCCTATCTCGCCTCCACGCCGAGGGCCCGCCGCTGGCTGTCGGCGATCTCCGCCGTGACCTCGCTGGGCGTCGGGATGGCCACCGTCTACCTGGGTACGCACTGGCTGAGCGACGTCCTGCTGGGCTGGGCGGCCGGTCTGCTGGTCCTGCTCGCCCTGCCCTGGTGCGAACCGCTCATCGCCCGCGCCGAGGTCGAACTGTTCGACCTGCGCGACCGCTGGCGGGCCCGCAAGGCCGCCACGGCACCCGCACCGACCCCGGCCCCGGCCGGCTCGCCGGTGCTGCTCACACCGCGGACGACGGCTCAGGACGAGGCCTCGCACGAGCCGGCGGCCCGCTCCCCCCGGGCGCCCGTCTATCTCGCCCCCGGCCCGCACACGGCCCGCTCCGAGCGCACACCGGTGACCCCGGTGGGCAGTCGACGGCCACCCCACCCCGACCGCGTCTCCCGCGGCACACCGGCCTCGGCCCGCCCCGTGGCGGGCGGCTGAGCGGTTCCAGGACAGCGGGGTCCGGTACGCACAACCCACGCCCCGCACGGCGAAGGCCCCGGCCCCCTCATCGAGGGACCGGGGCCTTCGTGCGGGTCAGCCCTTCCAGGACCGCACCACCAGGCCGTCCTTCACCTCGAAGTTCAGCCGCCCCTGGCGGTACTCCATCGTGATGATCGCCCCCGGCGGCAGCGAGCGCACCGTGGACCAGCCGCGCTCCCGCGCGCGCCGCTCGGCGCCTGCCTGGTCGAGGCCGACATACGCGTCCGGACTGTCCTCGGGCTCCGCCTGCGGAGTGGGAATCGGTGCCATGCCGCCACGCTAGGCCCTGCCCCCGGCCCGCGGAACCCCGGACCGCCACGACGGGTCCCACGTGCCTCTCCGGTCACACTTCTGTCACAGGATCACGACGCGCGTTTCGGCGGCGCCGAGTCACACGTACGGGCGGTTTCGTACGCCTTCCGCAGTCAATCGAACGTAATTCCCGCGTGTCGCTCGGGCTTGTCCAATACCCGGGCGGAAAGTGCCGTGAGAACGGCCCCCGGTCGCCGCCGGATTCGATTCCGGGCCGATTCAGGGCGCCGGTCGCGGGAGCTGACACCGCATAGGAAATACACGGATCCGGCACACAACCCCCGCACACCCCCTGTCGCGGCGCACGCCGAGACGCGCATCATGGCGTGAGCTCGCGAGCGAGCGCACGCGGGCTGCAGCGGACCCGGTGCGCGACGAGCGAAGGGGCGAGCGAACGATGGGGACCCAGACCGTGCAGGCGGCGGCGCGACCCGGACCGCACAAGCAGCGCGGCCGGCTGGTCGTCGACTGGCTGACCACCACCGACCACAAGAAGATCGGGCACCTCTACCTGATCACCTCGTTCGTGTTCTTCCTGGTCGGCGGGGTGATGGCGCTGCTGATGCGGGCCGAACTCGCCCGTCCCGGGCTGCAGATCCTGAGCAACCAGGAGTACAACCAGCTGTTCACGATGCACGGCACGATCATGCTGCTGCTGTTCGCCACCCCGTCCTTCGCGGGCTTCGCCAACGAGCTGATGCCGCTGCAGATCGGCGCCCCCGACGTGGCGTTCCCCCGGCTGAACATGTTCTCGTACTGGCTGTTCCTGTTCGGCGGTCTGATCGTGCTCGGCTCGCTGCTCACGCCCGACGGGGCCGCCGCCTTCGGCTGGTTCGCCTACGCGCCGCTCAACGACTCGGCGCACTCCCCCGGTCTCGGCCCCGACCTGTGGATCATGGGGCTGGCGCTGGCCGGGTTCGGCACGATCCTCGGCGCGGTCAACTTCATCACGACGATCATCGGGATGCGCGCGCCCGGCATGACGATGTTCCGGATGCCGATCTTCACCTGGAACACGCTGTTCACGTCGATCCTGATCCTGCTGGCGTTCCCGGTGCTCGCGGCGGCGCTGCTGGTGCTGGAGGCGGACCGGCGCTTCGGCGCGCAGGTCTTCGAACCCGCCAACGGCGGGGCGCTGCTGTGGCAGCACCTGTTCTGGTTCTTCGGGCATCCCGAGGTGTACATCATCGCGCTGCCGTTCTTCGGGATCATCACGGAGATCATCCCGGTCTTCGCCCGCAAGCCGATCTTCGGCTATCTGACGCTGGTCGGCGCGACGATGTCGATCACCGGGCTCTCGGTGGTCGTGTGGGCGCACCACATGTTCGTGACCGGCTCCGTGCTGCTGCCCTTCTTCTCCTTCATGAGCTTCCTGATCGCCGTCCCCACGGGCGTGAAGTTCTTCAACTGGACCGGGACGATGATCAAGGGCTCGCTGTCCTTCGAGACGCCGATGCTGTGGGCGGCCGGCTTCCTGGTGACGTTCCTGTTCGGCGGTCTGACCGGGGTGCTGCTGGCGTCGCCGCCGCTGGACTTCCACGTCTCGGACACCTACTTCGTCGTGGCCCACTTCCACTACGTGGTGTTCGGCACGGTCGTCTTCGCGATCTTCGGCGGGCTGTACTTCTGGTGGCCGAAGTTCACCGGGAAGATGCTGGACGAGCGGCTCGGGAAGATCCACTTCTGGACGCTGTTCGTCGGCTTCCACACCACGTTCCTGGTGCAGCACTGGCTGGGCGCGGAGGGCATGCCCCGCCGGTACGCCGACTATCTGGCTGCGGACGGCTTCACGGCCCTGAACACGGTGTCGACGATCGGGGCGTTCCTGCTCGGCATGTCGACGCTGCCGTTCCTCTACAACGTCTGGAAGACCTCGAAGTACGGCGTGCGGGTCGAGACCGACGATCCCTGGGGCTACGGCCGTTCCCTGGAGTGGGCGACCTCCTGCCCGCCGCCCCGGCACAACTTCACCGGCCTGCCGAGGATCCGTTCCGAGTCCCCGGCGTTCGACCTGCACCATCCGGAGTACGCGGCGACCGAGGACGAGCCCCTCGGAGAAGCGCGCGCGACAGCCGGTCCCGAGACGTCCTGATCGCCTCGGTCAGCTCGGCGGGCTCCAGCACCTCGAACTCGAAGCCCGTCATCATCACGTGAATCACCATCACCTCCAGGCTCGCCGCCCCCGTGCGCAGGACGCAGGCGTCCGGCCCGTCCGCCTCCAGCGTCCCGGCGCTCGGCGAGATCCGCTCGGCGGCCTCCGCCAGGGGCACGAGCAGACGGACGACGGCCCGGCTGGCGTACGCGCGCGTGGAGACGCCCTTCGAGACGTACGCGGCGAGGTCCTCGGCGGGCGGGGTGCGCGGGGCGAAGCGCGGGCCGTGCGGCGGTCTGGGCGTGATGCGGTCGACGCGGAAGGTCCGCCAGTCCTCGCGCTCCAGGTCCCAGGCGACGAGGTACCAGCGCCGTTCGCTGCAGACGAGCCGGTGGGGTTCGACGGTACGGCGGGTGGCCCGGCCCCCGTGGTCGCTGTACTCGAAGCGCAGGCGCTCGGAGTCCCGGCAGAGGTGGGCCAGTTCGGTCAGGACGGCCGGGTCGACCACGGAGGGCAGGGGGCCGCGCAGCATCGGCACGGTGAAGGCGTTCAGGGCGCCGACCCGGCGGCGCAGCCGGCTCGGCAGCACCTGCTCCAGCTTGGCGAGGGCCCGTACGGAGGTCTCGCCGATGCCCTCGATGCCCTGCCCGGCGGCCGTGCGCAGGCCGACGGCCACGGCGACGGCCTCGTCGTCGTCCAGCAGCAGCGGCGGCAGTTCGGCGCCCGCGCCCAGCTGGTAGCCGCCCCCGGTGCCGGGGCTGGCGTTGACGGGGTAGCCCAGCTCGCGCAGCCGGTCGACGTCCCGGCGCACGGTGCGCGCGGTGACGCCGAGGCGCTCGGCGAGGTCGGCGCCGGACCACTCCCGGTGCGCCTGGAGCAGCGAGAGCAGACGCAGCAGTCGTGCCGAGGTCTCCAGCATGGTCACAGTCTCCCTCAGGGGGAGTACGGCAGCTGCGGCACCTCGAAACAGGTGTGGTTCATGTCCCCTTGTGAGATCCAGCCCTTCCCGTCCCTCCAGCGCGCCACCGACAGACAGGTCCGGCGGGTCCTCGGCGGCTCGGACAGCCGCTCGAAGGACACGGGCTGCAGCAGCCCGCCCGCGGTGTAGCCGTCGCTGCGGTTCATGAAACCGTCCACGCACGCGCGCGTGATGCCCGTCCGCGCGCACGACCTGGCCGCGTCCGTGAACCACATCGCGGCCGCCCAGCCCTCCAGTTGCCACTGGGAGTGCGTCTTCAGGCCCTTGGTCGCGTCCCGGAACTCCCGCACGGCCGCGTTCGCAGTGTCGTCGTAGTCGCGGCTGGCCCCGGTCGCCCACAGGGCGTTGCGGCAGCGCGGCGAGTCCCTGTAGTCGTCCGGGACGGTGGAGGTCCAGTTCTGGACGTTCGTGACCTTGGCGATGACCTTGGCGCCGACCTCGTCCATCGCCTTGCACAGCTGGGCGTTGCCGTGGGTGTCGATGGCGTCGAAGACCAGGTCGGCGCCCTGCTCCTTGAGGTCGGCCGCGGCGGCGCGGAAGTTGGGCAGCGCGAAGTCGACCTGCTCGCTGACGACCCTGTACCCCTCGGCCTTCAGCCCCTGCTCGACGAGGCGGGCGTAGGCGGCGGAGGAGGCCTGGTTGTACGACACGACGGCCGCCGTACGGGCGCCCTGCTGCTGTTTGAAGTACCGGTAGACCTCCGTGCCGCCGTACAGCTTCCCGCCCCAGCCCGGGGTGCCGTTCCTGGGCGCGAGGCTGCCGTAGATGCCGTACAGGTGCGGCCAGGTGTCGTAGGCGGCGCCGATGGGCTGGCCGCCGATGTCGGGTACGCGCGCGTGGGAGACGCGGGGGGCGCCCGCGTAGTCGAGGGCGGTGGTGGCGACCAGGGCGACGACCTTGTCCTCGTCGACCAGCTGGTGGACGCAGGTGTTGTCGCCGACCCCGCTGCCGCCGTCGTCGCACTCGCGCACCTGGACGGGGTGCCCGTCGATGCCCCCGTGGGCGTTGAGGCGGTCGAACCAGGCCTTGGCGCCGTCGCGCGGGCCGGTGAAGGCGGCGCCGCCGACCGGGCTGGTGACACTGGTGATGATGCCGACCGGGATCGGTGTGCCGCCGCTCGCCACGGGTGCGGGTGTGCGGGTGTCGTGCTCGAAGTCGCTCTCCGGCAGCCGGCTGCCGCAGGCCGTGCCCAGCAGGAGCAGCAGCGCGGCGGCGGCCGCGCCCTCAGCAGCCCGCGGCCGGGGAACCCGACGCATCGCCGCTCAGCTGGACCAGCGCGCACAGGGTGTTGACGGACACCTTCCAGGTGCCGCCCTGCTGGACCGCGGTCCCGGAGGCCTTCGGCAGCGCGGTGGCGCCCTGCAGGGTCAGCGCGTACGTCACGGTCGCCTTGGTCGGTGAGGTGAACTCGATCGTCTGGACCTGCGCCTGCACCTGGCCGCCGCGCTTGTCACCGCTGAAGGCCTTCAGCACCGGCGCCATGCTGTCGCCGTTCTCCAGCACCTTCTGCTTCTCGGCCAGTGACGTCTTCGGGTCGAAGAACTTCTGCCAGTTGGCGGTGATCTCCTGCTTGGCGGCCGCGGGGTCGGCGGGCGCGGTGGCCGGTGCGCTCGTCGCCGGGGTCGCCACGGACGGAGTGGGGGGCGCGCTCTGGCTGCCGCCGCCGCTCTTGTCGCTGCACGCCGCGAGGACGGGGGTGAGGATGAGAACGAGAGCGGCGAGCGCCGCCGTACCCCGTCCCGCCGCCCGTGGGCCGCGCCCCCTTCGTGCCTTCCCCTGCCTGAGGTCGCTCCCGAGAACCATCTGGCTCACCACCGGGTGTCGTTCCGGGCAAGGTGCGCCCGGTGCTTTCAGGGTCAGCTTCCAGAAGGCATAGTGCAAGCGATCGGCAGACCTGGGAAGACAGTCAGACGCGTGACCTGTGGGAGCCAGAGATGCGGACAGGCGGACTCCGGAGCGTGCACCCCGTCCTGTGGGCCGGCTGGGCCGCGCTCGCCGCTGGCGCGGTGCTGTGCGTCATCGGCTGGTACGGCGTCTCGGGCGAGCGCTACGCCGAGCGGCAGCTGCCCTATCTGGCCTCCTGCTCGATCCCGGGCGCGGCCCTGATCATCGCGGGGGCGGTGCTGCTCACCCACGGCCGGGGCGCGCTCGCCGCCACGCGCGTGGAGGAGCTGTACGGCCTCCTGGTCGCCGCCGAGCCCTCTGACGCGGACGAGGCGGGGCAACCCTCCGGTGCGCCCCTCGCGGTCAGCGGGGACCTGCTGATGGTGCCCGGGGGCACGCTCTGGCACCGGGCGGACTGTCCGCTGGTGGCCGGGAAGGCGGAGGCGGTCCCGGTGGACGCCAAGCTTCTGGCCGGCGGCGAACTGGGCCCGTGCCCCATCTGTGAGCCTGTCGAAGAAACCGACTGATGTCGTCACTGACGTACGACCTCGCGCTCGCCGGCCTCTCGGTGGGCAGCGCGGCCGCGCTCACCGGGATCGGCCTGATCGTGACGTACCGCGCGACCGGCGTGCTGAACTTCGCGCACGGCGCGATCGCGATGGTGTGCGCGTACGTGCTGCGGCAGTGCGTGGTCGAGTGGGGGTGGCCGCTGTGGCTCGCGGCGACGGCGACCCTCGTCGTTCTGGCGCCGGCGATCGGCGTGACGCTGGAGCGGTTCGTCTTCCGCCCGCTGGCGGTCCGGGGCAGCGACCCGGCGCAGACCCTGGTCGCCTCGATCGGTGTCTTCGTGCTGCTGGTCGGCGGGGCGGCGCTGTTGTGGGGGCAGGGGGCCAGGGACGACGCCCCCGAGCTGGTGTCGGCGGACCCGTGGGGGCAGCTGGCTGTGGTCCTCGTCCTGGCGGCCGGTGTCGGTGCGGTGATCCGCTGGACCCGGTTCGGGCGGGAGCTGCGGGCCGTGGTGGACGACCGGCAGCTCGCGGTGCTCGGCGGGATCGACGCGGACCGGGTGGCGGCGGCCGGCTGGGCGTTCGGGTCCTTCACGGCGGGTCTGACGGGCGTACTGCTGGCGCCGTACGTCCGGCTGGACCCGTACGGGCTGCCGCTGCTGGTCATGGAGGTCGTGGCGGTGGCGGTGGCCGCGCGGATGCGCAGTCTGCCGGTCGCCGTGCTCGTGGCGCTCGGCATCGGGGTGGCGCAGAGCCAGCTGACCCGGCTGCATCCGTCGGGCTGGGGCGGGCCCCTGCTGCAGGCGGCCGACGCGAACCTGTTCGTCGTCGCCCTGCTGGTCACGTCCCTGGCGATGCCCCGCGTCGGCACGCGTGACGCCCTGCCCGCCGCGGCCACCGCGCGCGTGCCGACACCGCCGGGCGCGTGGATCGTGGCGGTCGTGCTGTTCCTGCTGCCGCTGGGCTTCGCGGGCTCGGACCTGCACACGTCGGTCCAGGTGCCGGCGCTGGGGGTGGTCCTGCTCTCCCTGGTCGTCGTCACGGGCCGCGGCGGCCAGATCTCCCTCGGCCAGGCGGCGTACGCGGGTCTGGGCGCCCTCTTCACGGCCCTTCTCTCCGCCGGCCGCTTCCCGGGCCTGCCCCGCCTCCCGGAACTGGCCGCCCTCGCGGTCGCGGTCGCCCTGGTGGCTCCCCTGGGCCTGCTGACGGGCTGGCCCGCGATCAGTCGCCGGGGCCTCGCCCTCGCCCTGGCGACCTTCGCCGTGGGCGTCGGCGTGAGCCGCTTCGTCTTCGCCCAGCCCTACGCGACGTCCGGCCTGTCCCTGGACCGCCCGGCGGGCTTCGACGGCGACCGCGCGTACTACGTCCTCGAACTGGTGCTGCTGGCGGCGGCGTTGCTCGCGACCCACGCCCTGCGCCGGGGCCGCACCGGCCGGGCGCTGGCCGCGATGCGGGACGACGAGTCGGGGGCGTCGGCGACCGGCGTGCAGGTGCCCTCGCTGAAGCTGCTGGCCTTCGTCTCGGGCGCCGCGCTGGCCGCCCTCGGCGGCGGCATGCTGGGCATGGGGGTGCGCGCCTTCGACCCCGCCGCCTACGACCCCGTGCGCGGCCTCCTCTGGTTCGCCGCGGTGGTGGTCCTGGGCGCCGACAGCACCCTGGGCGCCCTGGCCGCGGCGGCCCTCCTGGTCGGCCTCGACGCGGGCACCCGGGGCGGGGTGGCGGCGGCCCTGATCGGCGTCCTGGCAGCACTGGTGGGACGCTTCCCGACCGGCCCGCACGAGGCCTTGCGCACAGCGACGAGCCGCCTGCGGGGCCGGCGGACGGCGACCCTGACGGCGCTGGGAGAGCGAGCGAGGAAAAGGATCCGACCACCCGAACCGTCCTCGATCCGGCGGCCGGCACTGGCCGGGGTGACGGCAGCACCACGTGACAGCTCGGCAGTCAGCCGACGGACAGCCGCCGACAGTGCTCCAGCCCCACCAGGGCCACCCGCACCCGACCACGAATCCCGCACGGGTGGTGCGGGTGGGAACACAAACCCGGCCGGAGGCCGGGTGCACCCCCACGCACCCCCACCCGCACCGACCCTCAAGGCCCGCTCCCTCCACGCCCGATACGGCCGCTTCACCGCCCTCGACGGAGTCGACATCGACGTACCCCCCGGCCGGATCACCGCCGTCGTCGGCCCCAACGGCGCCGGCAAGAGCACCCTGTTCCACTGCCTGGCCGGCACCCTCCACCCCACCCACGGCCGGGTCCACCTCGGCGACCGCGACATCACCCGGCTCCCACCCCCCACCCGCACCCGCCTCGGAATCGCCCGCACCTTCCAGCAGCTCTCCGTCTTCCCCTCCCTCACCGTCGCCGAGAACGTCCGCGTGGGCGCCGAACAGGGCCGCCCCACCGACCCGGAGGCGGTCGAGCGCGCCCTCAGGCTCTTCGGTCTGGACGGCCCGGCGAGATCACTCCCCGCCGCCGCCCTCCCCACCGGCACCCTCCGCCGCGTGGAACTGGCCCGGGCCCTCGCCTGCAACCCCCGCGTCCTGCTCCTGGACGAACCCGCGGCCGGCCTGGACGGCACCGAGGTCGCCGCCATGACCCGCGTACTGAAGGCCCTCGCGGCCGACGGCACCGCCCTCCTCGTCGTGGAGCACGATCTCGACCTGGTCGCGGACCTCGCCGATGTCGTGCACGTCATGACGGCCGGTCACATCGTCGCCTCCGGCCCCCCGGACCACGTACTGGACGAGGTCGTCCCATGACCGGCATCTCCCTCCGCGACGCCCGCGTGCGCTACGGCCCCCTGGAGGCCCTGCACGGCGTCACCCTCGCCGCCCCCGGCCCCGGCCTCACGGTCCTCCTCGGCCGCAACGGCTCCGGCCGTACGACCGCCCTGCGCGCCCTGGCCGGAACCGTGCCCCTGTCCGCCGGCACGGTGATCTGGGACGGGACCGACGTGACCCGGCTGCCGGCGTACGAGCGTGCCCGGTGCGGACTGTGCCTGGTCCCGGAGCGCCAGGCCGTGTTCGGCTCCCTCACGGTCCACGAGAACCTCGAACTCTCCTCCCGGCGGTACGACTTCGCCCTCGACGCCTATCCGCAGCTCAAGCCCCTGCTCCAGCACCGGGCCGGCACGCTCTCCGGCGGCGAGCAGCGCATGCTCGCCCTCTCCCGGGCACTGCTGGCACGCGCGCGCGTGGTCCTCGTCGACGAGCCGGCGCAGGGCATGTCACCGCCGGTCGCGGCCCGGACGTACGAACTGCTCGCCGGTCTGGACGCGTGTGTGATCGTCGCCGAGCAGCGGCTGCCGCCCGGGCTTCGCCACCGAACCCCGGTCCTGGTGTACGAACTGCGGCGCGGGACGGTCGTGTTCGGCGGCGAGGCGGACGAGCAGGCGCGACGATGACGGGGCGCCCCGTGACCGAGTGGACGCCGAAGGGCCTCGTCCGTTGTGACGGACGAGGCCCCGCGGTACCCGGTGAGGGGGTGTGCCTCAGAGTTCGAGCTGCTGCCCGGGCACGATCAGGTTCGGATCGCCGCCGATGACGGCCTTGTTGGCGGCGTACAGGCGCTGCCAGGTGGTCCCGTGCCGCGCGGCGATCATGCTGAGCGTGTCGCCCTCACGGACGGTGTAGTCGCCGCGGGAGGAGCTGCGGTTGGTGTGCTCGGTCGAGCGGGCAGGCGCCTTCGACAGCTGCTTCGCAGCCTTCTTCGAGGGGCTCTTCGACGCCTTCTTGGAGACGACCTCCTCGGGGGCCGCCTTCGTGGACGCGGCACCCGACGAGGCGGGCGCGCTGCCGTACGCACCGGCCCGGCCCGAACAGACCGGCCAGGCGCCCCAGCCCTGGGCGTGCTGGACCTTGGTGGCGACGGCGATCTGCGCCTGCTTGGAGGCCTTGTCGGCGGTGGAGGCGTAGGCCGAGCCGCCGTACGCGCGCCAGGTGCCGGCGGAGAACTGGAGCCCGCCGTAGTAGCCGTTGCCGGTGTTGATGTGCCAGTTGCCGCCGCTCTCGCACTGGGCGATGCGGTCCCACACTCCGCCGTCCGCCGCGACCGCGTTGCCGGTGGCGGCCAGCAGTCCGAGGGGGGCGAGCAGTGCGGCCCCGGCGAGGACCGCCGTCGTACGCGTCTTACGAACGTTGTCGCGGGTGGTATCGGCACACTCGGACATGTAATTCCCTCTCGAAACACCCGGGGTCCCCCAAGGCGGGGCGCGCTTGCGGCACTTGGGCCGGTCGCCACGCTCCGCCCCGTCCGCCGCGACCGCGCCGGCCGGTGGTGCGGGCCGGGTGCGGTGGACGGACGTTTCCCGAGCGGTGCTCGTTGCACACGGCCGAGGAATCTAAGGAGCGGCGGGGCGGGACGACAACCAACGAGGTGTCGTGCCAGGTCAGTTGGGTGTTACCGAAGGTAGCGAGATGTTCCGGAGACCTGATTCGCTCCGCGATTTCCTGATATTTCGACCACCAGGACCATCTGACTGTGACTCACTTCACGCAACCAACTCCCTTGACCTGACAACCACTTGACCGTGCGTGACCAATTCGGAACCTGTCGTGACCATCCGCGTTGGATGGATTGATTCCGTTCGCCCAGGAGCGTGACTCTCGCCACAGGTCCTCCGTTGTCTTCTTCATGAGTCCGGGACCCGCCCGGTTCACACTTCCCGAGGGGAGCCACCGTGCCGCGCATGCTCGACGTCAGCGACGAGGTACGCGCCGAGATCGGCGACGAAGAGGCCGACCGGCTGCTCGCCGGAGAGAACGCCCCCGGCAGCTACGACTGCACGTCCTGCCGCACCCCGGGCGACTCCGAGCAGGAGCGCACCAGCACCGTCCTGTTCATCGGCGACGAGACCGCCGTCCTCGCCTTCGCCCACGCCGGCTGCCTGCCCTCGCAGGTCGTGCAGGTGACCGAGGAGCAGCTCCAGGGGGCCGTGCGGTCCATCTCCGGCGACACGGTGGACCTGGACCCGGACAAGGTCGTACCACAGCAGGCCGTGCTCGGGGTGACCAGCGGACTCGTGCTGATCGCCGGGGAGTTGCACCCGGCGCTGGTGGTCGAGCCGACGGGACCGATCGTGCGGCCGGGGGCCACGGGCCTCGGCGACGACTTCCTGCCGCTGCTCATCGAGCAGGGGTTCATGCCGCTGACGGAGATCACCGAGATGCCGCCGGTGCTGCACGGCTGGTCGGTGCTGCTGGCCGTCGGGCAACTGCACGCGGTGCTGCAGCCGAACGCGGCCGGCGGTCAGCCGGTGGCGTGGTGGCAGGCGCACCAGCCGCTGCAGGTGACGGAGGGCTGGCGGGCCGCGGCCAACAAGCACCAGCAGGTCCTGATGTTCGCCGCGCCGGTGGGCTCGATCGGCCGCCAACCGCGCGAGGACCTGCTGCGGGACGCGCTCGACAAGGCCGCGGCGGGCGGCAAGCTGGTCGCCGCGGCCATGCCCCTCGCCGGCACCTGAGGGCCGGCGTCGCGTGCACCCGCATCCCAAGTGACCCGAGGTCGTTTGGACATACGTGCACGCATACGACGTTTCGCGCCGCCAGTCGTTCCAGTCGATCCCTTCGTCGAGGTCGGCCCCCGATTTCCTGGGCGGCCCATCGGCCACGCCGATCTACGACGCGCTCTACACCGAGTACGTCAAGTCCTTCCGCACGCTGCCGGGCGACCGCAGCGGCGAGGAGGACCTGGGCTTCACCGCCTTCGGGAACATCCCGCACAGCACGGGGTCGTACGGCGGGCACCGCCCGGGGTCGTTCAGCAGCTCCTACGGCGCCTACAGCGCGGGGGCGTCCGTCGCGCGCCAGCAGTCGCAGTGGCAGCGGGTCGGGCACATCGGGCCGCAGGCCTCGGCGATGCAGCACGTACCGGCGGCCCTGCCGCCGGGCTCGCGCAGAGGCGGCTGAGCGGACATGAGAAGGAGGGCGGTCCCAACGGGGGCCGCCCTCCTTGTCGTTCGCGTGTCGTTCGCGCCTACTTCTTCTTGCCGCGCTTCTCGCGCACCCGCACGGAGATATGGATCGGCGTCCCCTCGAAGCCGAACTCCTCCCGCAGCCGGCGCTCGATGAAGCGCCGGTAGCCCGCCTCGATGAAGCCGGAGGCGAAGAGGACGAACCGCGGCGGCTTGGTGCCGGCCTGGGTGCCGAAGAGGATGCGCGGCTGCTTGCCGCCCCGGATCGGGTGCGGGTGGGCGGCGACCAGTTCGCCGAGGAAGGCGTTCAGGCGGCCGGTGGGGACACGGGTCTCCCAGCCGGCGAGAGCGGTCTCGATCGCCGGGACCAGCTTCTCCATGTGCCGCCCGGTGCGCGCCGAGACATTGACCCGGGGCGCCCACGCCACCTGGCCGAACTCGGTCTCGATCTCCCGCTCCAGGTAGTAGCGGCGCTCCTCGTCGAGGGTGTCCCACTTGTTGTAGGCGATGACCATGGCGCGGCCCGCCTCGACCGCCATGGTGACGATCCGCTGGTCCTGCACCGAGATGGACTCGGAGGCGTCGATCAGGATGACCGCCACCTCGGCCTTCTCGACGGCGGCCGCGGTGCGCAGCGAGGCGTAGTAGTCGGCGCCCTGCTGGAGGTGGACACGCTTGCGGATACCGGCCGTGTCGACGAACTTCCAGGTGACACCGCCGAGTTCGATCAGCTCGTCCACCGGGTCGCGAGTGGTGCCCGCGATTTCGTTGACGACCACGCGCTCCTCGCCCGCCACCTTGTTCAGCAGGGAGGACTTGCCGACGTTCGGGCGGCCGATGAGGGCGATCCGGCGGGGGCCGCCGATGCCGGTGCCGCCGAAGGTCTGCGCGGGCGCGTCCGGGAGGGCCTCCAGGACGGCGTCGAGCATGTCGCCGGTGCCGCGGCCGTGCAGCGCGGAGACCGGGTGCGGCTCGCCGAGGCCGAGGGACCAGAGGTAGGCGGCGTCCGCCTCGCCGCTCGGGCCGTCGACCTTGTTGGCCGCCAGCACGACCGGCTTGCCGGCCTTGCGCAGCAGTCGTACGACCGCCTCGTCGGTGTCGGTCGCGCCGACCTTGGCGTCGACGACGAACACCACCGCGTCGGCGGCCTCGATCGCGTACTCGGCCTGGGCGGCCACGGAGGCGTCGATGCCGAGGACGTCCTGCTCCCAGCCGCCGGTGTCGACGACCTTGAAGCGGCGGCCCGCCCACTCGGCCTCGTAGGTCACCCGGTCGCGGGTGACACCGGGCTTGTCCTCGACGACCGCCTCACGGCGGCCGATGATGCGGTTGACGAGGGTCGACTTGCCGACGTTCGGCCGCCCGACCACCGCCAGCACCGGCAGCGGCCCGTGCCCCGCGGCCTCGATGGCCCCCTCGACGTCCTCGAGGTCGAAGCCCTCTTCCGCGGCGAGCTCCATGAACTCCGCGTACTCGGCATCGCCAAGCTCTCCGTGATCGTGCTCCTCGAAAGAGCCCTCGGAGTGGATGTCGTCGTTCATGAAGTCCGTACCTCGTTCATCGTGGTGATCGGTGGACCGCCCGGTGTCATCCGGTTTGATCCACTACTCAGTGTCGCCCAGGGCCTGCCCGGCGGACCAGGCCGGCGTCGCGGGGCCTGGCACGCCCATCTGCGGCGTTGTCGTCGGTTGCCGACGCTCCGCGTCGACGCCCTCCTCCGCCTTGCAGCTGGACGCACCAGGCCCCGCTCGGCTTGGCCAAGAAGCACCGTACCTCCAGGCCGGCCTGATCCGCCGGACAGGCCCTAGCGCCCGGTCAGGCGCCTTGCGTTTTCCAGGTGGGTGCCGAGCTGTTTCTGGATGCGTTCCGTTGCCGCGTCCAGGGCCGCTCGGGTGCGCCGTCCGGAGCCGTCGCCCGCCTCGAAGGGGTCGCCGAAGACGACGTCGACGCGGCTGCGCAGCGGAGGCAGCCCCTTTATCAACCGTCCGGGCTTCTCGGAACTTCCCAGGACGGCGACCGGGACGATCGGGGCGCCGCTGCGGACGGCGAAGTAGGCGAGCCCCGCGCGCAGGGAGGCGAAGTCGCCCTCTCCGCGGGTGCCCTCCGGGAAGATGCCCAGGACTCCCCCGGCCGCGAGAACGTCGAGCGCGCGCGTTATGGCCCCGCGGTCGGCGACCGAGCGGTCCACCTTCAGCTGGCCGATGGCCGTCAGGAACGGGTCGAGCGGGCCGACGAACGCCTCCTTCTTGATCAGGAAGTGCGTCGGCCGGGGCGCGACTCCCATGACCATGGGGCCGTCGATGTTGTGGGAGTGGTTCACGGCGAGGATCGCCGGGCCGCTCGCGGGCACCTTCCAGGCACCGAGCACCCGCGGCTTCCACAGCCCGTACATCAGGCCGACGCCGATCCGGCGCCCGACCTCGGCGCCCCGCTCGGAGGCAACGGAAGCAGCGGTCACTTCCCGGCCCGCTTCTCCTCGACGAGGGTGACGACGCACTCGACGACCTGCGCGAGGGTGAGCTCGGTGGTGTCCACCTCGACCGCGTCGTCCGCCTTGGCGAGCGGCGAGGTCTTGCGCGAGGAGTCGGCCGCGTCCCGCTTGATCAGGGCCTCGCGGGTGGCGTTGACGTCGGCGCCCTTCAGCTCACCGCTGCGACGGGCCGCGCGGGCCTCGGCGGAGGCGGTGAGGAAGATCTTCAGATCGGCGTCGGGCAGCACGGTCGTACCGATGTCCCGGCCCTCGACCACTATGCCGGTCTCCGCGGAGGCGGCCAGCGAGCGCTGCAGCTCGGTGATCCGGGCGCGCACCTCGGGCACCGCGCTGACCGCGCTCACCCTGGCGGTGACCTCCTGCGTGCGGATCGGCCCGGCCACATCGGTGCCGTCGACGCTGATCGTCGGATCCGCCGGGTCCGTACCGGAGACGATCTCGGGCTTGCCGGCCACGGCGGCGATCGCGGAGGGGTCCTCGAGGTCGATCCCGTTGGTCACCATCCACCAGGTGATCGCCCGGTACTGGGCACCGGTGTCCAGGTAGCTCAGGCCAAGCTGCGCGGCGACGGCCTTCGACGTGCTCGACTTGCCCGTGCCGGAGGGACCGTCGATGGCGACGATCACGGGCTTGGCGGCGCCGTTTTCCACGAGGGGACACCTTCCTGGTGCGGTGCGGTGGGTGGTGTACGGGCGCGAGCGCGCCCCGCACAAGGTTACCGGCCTCCCGGGTCCCCTCTTACAGACGGATGATCGGGAGGATCACTGCCGGATGGACCAGCCCCGCTCCCGCAGCGCGGCACTGAGCACCGGCGCCGCCTGCGGCTCCACCATCAGCTGGATCAGACCCGCCTGCTGCCCGGTCGCGTGCTCGATGCGCACGTCCTCGATGTTGACCCCGGCCCGGCCGGCGTCGGCGAAGATACGGGCCAGCTGACCCGGCTCGTCGCTGATCAGGACGGTCACGGCCTCGTAGACCCGCGGCGCGGAGCCGTGCTTGCCGGGGACGCGGACCTGGCCCGCGTTGCCGCGGCGCAGCACGTCCTCGATGCCGGCCGTGCCCTCGCGCCGCTTGGCGTCGTCGGAGGACTGCAGGGAGCGCAGCGCCTCGACGGTCTCCTCCAGGTCGGCGGCGACGTCCGAGAGCAGGTCGGCGACCGGCCCGGGGTTCGCGGAGAGGATGTCGATCCACATCCGGGGGTCGGAGGCGGCGATCCGGGTCACGTCCCGGATGCCCTGCCCGCACAGCCGTACGGCCGCCTCCTCGGCGTTCTCCAGGCGCGCGGCGACCATGCTGGAGACCAGGTGGGGCATGTGGGAGACGAGCGCGACGGCGCGGTCGTGGGCGTCGGCGTCCATCACCACCGGCACGGCACGGCAGTGGGAGACCAGCTCGAGTGCGAGGTTCAGCACCTCGGTGTCGGTGTCCCGGGTCGGCGTCAGGACCCAGGGGCGGCCCTCGAAGAGGTCGCCGGTGGCGGCCAGCGGGCCGGACTTCTCACGGCCGGACATGGGGTGCGTGCCGATGTACGACGACAGGTCCAGGCCCAGCGCCTCCAGCTCGCGGCGCGGGCCGCCCTTGACGCTGGCCACGTCGATGTAGCCGCGGGCCACGCCCCGGCGCATGGCGTCGGCGAGCACGGCGGCGACATGGGCCGGCGGGGCGGCGACGATCGCGAGGTCGACGGGCCCTTCGGGGGCCTCGTCCGTGCCGGCGCCCAGGGCGGCCGCGGTGCGGGCCTGCTCCGGGTCGTGGTCGGTGAGGTGGACCACGACGCCCCGCTGGGACAGGGCGAGGGCCGCGGACGTACCGATGAGGCCGGTGCCGATGACGAGTGCGGTTCTCACTGGGCGATGTCCTTGCGCAGGGCGGCCGCGGCGCCGAGGTAGACGTGGTTGATCTCGGCGCGGGACCGGTCGGTCTCGATGTGCGCGAGTATCCGCACGACCCGGGGCATGGCGCCCGCGATGTCGAGTTCCTGCGCGCAGATCAGGGGGACGTCGACGATGCCGAGCTTGCGGGCGGCGGCCGCCGGGAAGTCGCTGTGCAGGTCGGGCGTGGCCGTGAACCAGATGCTGATCAGGTCGTCGGCGGTCAGGCCGTTCCGCTCCAGGACGGCGGTGAGCAGGGCTCCGACCTGCTCGTCCATGTGTCCGGCCTCGTCCCGTTCCAGTTGGACGGCTCCCCGGACCGCTCGTACCGCCACGGCGCTGCTCCTCGCTCACGTATCGGCTCTACGACCGTCCAGCCTAGTCAGCCCGCGCGGCGGCGGCCGTCGGCGCCCGCCCGCTGAGACGGCCCGACGATCTCCGACAATGTCACCCGAATGTCTCTATTCCGATACTTGGGGGCGGAACACCCCGTGCGCCTCTTTACGCCGTGGCCGCCGGTCCGCTCTCATGACAGGAAACTCGCCTCGGGGGAGGCCTTCATGAAGCGTCCAGGACCGCTGCTGACCTTGCTCGCGGGACTGCTGTTCGGTCTGTTCATGCTCACGCTCAACTCGACCACCGGCACCAAGACCGCCTCGTCGACGTACAAGGAGGAGTCGCCGGCCGCGTCTCCCGCGCCCACGAGGACCAGCGCACCGCCGACTCCCAGCCCGACTCCGACGCGCACGGCGGCGTCGACCGGCGTCTACACCGGCCGCACGGACGACGACTCCTCCGCCGTCGCCGTCTCGCTGCGCGGCGGCAAGGCGATCGCGTACTTCTGCGACGGCCACAACATCGAGTCCTGGCTGAAGGGCGATGTCCGCGACGACGGCAGCATGGCGCTGACCGGCGAGAACGGCGCGCGGTTGAACGGCACCCTGAAGGGAAGCGCGCGGCTGAGCGGTACCGCCGACCTCGGTGGCGGCCACTACACCTTCACCCTGGCCAAGGCCAAGAAGCCGTCCGGTCTGTACCGGGCCAACAGCCAGGTGCGCGGCGCCCGGATCGTCGGCGGCTGGATCGTCCTGCCGAACGGTCGCCAGGTCGGTCTGCTCACCCGTGACGGCAAGCGCACGGCCGCGCCCGCCATCGACCCGGCCACGGGCGCGGTGACGGTCGACGGAGAGCAGCTCACGGCACGTCCCGTAACTCCTTGATCCTTCTGAGATCCTTCTGCCCGGGGAGCCGACCATGACCGTCGATCCGAACGCCGCCACACAGAGCTTTCCGCCTCCGGGGCCGGCCCATCGGGCGCCGAGCCCGGCCCGCTATCTGGTCCCGGCCCTGGTCGCCGCCGCGGTGGCCGTCGGCCTCGGCGTCTACGGAAAGGCCCACCACCCGGCCGGCACCGCCTTCAACCTCGCCGGGTTCAGCAGCACGGGAGCGGTGAAGTCGTGGCTGGCGACGACCGCCTTCTTCTTCGCGCTCGTCCAGTTGGTGTCCGCGTTCATGGTCTACGGCAAGCTCCGGGGACCGGGCTGGGCGCCGACGCTGCACCGCTGGTCGGGGCGAATCGCGTTCCTGGTGGCGGTCCCGGTGGCGGTGCACTGTCTGTACGCGCTGGGCTACCAGACGTACAGCACGCGCGTCATGTGGCACTCCGTCCTCGGTTGCTTCTTCTTCGGTGCCTTCAGTGCCAAGATGCTGCTGCTCCGCTCGGAGCGGCTGCCGGGCTGGCTGCTGCCGTTCGTCGGCGGGCTGGTCTTCACCGTTCTCACCCTCATCTGGCTGACGTCCGCCCTCTGGTTCTTCCGAACGTTCGGAGTGACGACATGACCCACCGCTCGACGCGACGCACGGTTCTGCTCGCCACAGGTGCGGTGCCGCTGGCCGCGGGCTGCAGCAAGTACGGCGACAGCGGAGGCGGTTCGGGCTCCTCGTCGGTGAAGGCCTCGGCCGGGCAGGAGCTCGCGAAGACCGCCGAGATCCCGGTCGGCGGGGGCAAGATCTTCAAGGACGAGAAGGTCGTCGTCACCCAGCCGGCGAAGGGCGAGTTCAAGGCGTTCTCGGCGATCTGCACGCATCAGGGCTGCACGGTGAGCACGGTCGCCGACGGCACCATCGACTGCCCGTGCCACGGCAGCAAGTACCGCATCGCCGACGGTTCGGTGGCGGGCGGACCGGCGCCGAAGCCGCTGCCGCCGGAGCAGATCGAGGTGGAGGGAAATTCGATCCACCTGGCGTGAGGCGCCACGTACGCTCGCGGACATGCAGCCCGAGGCCCTGGTGCGCGACCACACGATCTACTCCTGCGTCATGGGGTCGCGCGCCTTCGGGCTGGCGACGGATGGCAGCGACACCGACCGCCGGGGCGTGTACCTCGCCCCCACTCCCCTGTTCTGGCGTTTCGAGAAGCCGCCGACGCATGTCGAGGGCCCGGCGGACGAACAGTTCAGCTGGGAACTGGAACGCTTCTGCGAACTGGCCCTGCGCGCGAACCCGAACATCCTGGAGTGCCTGCACTCCCCCCTGGTGGAGCACGTCGACCCCGTGGGCCGCGAACTCCTCTCCCTGCGCGAGGCGTTCCTCTCCCGCCGGGCCCACGAGACCTTCACCCGCTACGCGCTCGGCCAGCGCAAGAAGCTGGAGGCGGACGTCCGCGCCCACGGCGCCCCGCGCTGGAAGCACGCGATGCACCTGCTGCGCCTGCTGATGAGCTCCCGCGACCTGCTGCGCACGGGCACCCTCACCATCGACGTGTGCGAACAGCGCGAGCCCCTGCTCGCCGTGAAACGCGGCGAACTCGCCTGGCCCGAGGTCGAGTCGTGGATGAACCGCCTGGCGGCGGAGGCGGACGAGGCGTCCGCGCACACCCCCCTGCCCGAAGCCCCGGACCAGCACCGCGTGGAGGACTTCCTCCTCCGCGTCCGCCGCGCCTCAGCCCTCCAGCCGGACCCGTACGACGAAGTCGTGCAGGGCGTCGTACCCGCGCGGGGCGTCCGGCAGCTCTGACGCCTCCTGCGCCCGGTCGAGCAGCCCGTGCAACCGCTCGACGTCGGCCTGCACGCGCGCGTGGTCGACATCGGCGTCCCCGTGCTCCCGCTCCGCCTTGGCGGTGATGAGCTCCGGCAGGTACGCGGGTGCCTCGGTCACCTCCCCGAGCAGCGTGGGCAGATGGGCCTGCACTTCACCGGAGCGCATCAGATGAATGCCGGTGAGCAGCACCCGGAAGGTGTAGAGCAGCGGCTTGAGCTCGCCGGTCTTCTCGAAGAGCCGCCACTGGGTGGTGGCGAATCCGCGGTAGTGGTGGGCGTGGTGCGCGGTGAGCACACCGGGCGCGAGTGCGGTCAGCTCCCGGTGCGCGTCCGTGGTGTGGACGACCAGGGGTGAGAGCAGCTGCTCCAGCACATAGCCGTTGCGGCGCAGCATCAGCCGGACGAACTTGCGTACGTCGTGGGTGACGAGGTCCATCTCGACGCCGTCCCGGTCCCACATCCGTGACCGCGTCTCCTCCGGCTCACGCAGCCCGACGAGGTCGGCGGCCGGCAGCAGGTGCGCGCCCCGCAGGTCGACGTCCGAGTCACGGGACGGGAAGCCGTAGAGGTGCGCGCCGGAGACGGTCGCGAAGAGGACCGGGTCGGGCTGTTCGGCGATCACCGGGGTCAGGTCGAGGGGCAGGGTGTCGGTCACGGGTCAAGCGTCCCAGAGGGCGCCGAGTGTCATCAGGTCGCCCCGGTACTCGATGCGGTCCGCCCAGTCGGTCGGCCAGGCCTCCGCGCCCAGGTACGCGCCCGCGAACGCGCCCGTCAGGCAGGCGATGGAGTCCGAGTCGCCGGAGGTGCAGGCGGCGCGGCGGATGGCGGTGACCGGTTCGTCGGGGAAGAGCAGGAAGCACAACAGGCCGGTCGCCAGCGCCTCTTCGGCGATCCAGCCCGCGCCGGTGGCCAGGCACGGGTCGGTCTCGGGGTCGGCGGTGCGCACGGCCTCGTCGAGACGGTCGAGTACCTCCAGGCACTCGTCCCAGCCGCGGGCGATGAACTCCTCGGCCGTGGAGTCGTCGGCCCGGGTCCACAGGTCGCCGAGCCAGGGGTGGTGGTAGCGGCTGCGGTTGTCGCGGGCGTACGTCCGCAGCAGTCCGACCAGGGCCGCCGGTTCGGTGCCCAGCGCGAGCAGTCGTACCGTCCTCGCCGTCAGGTCGGACGCGGCGAGCGCCGTGGGGTGGCCGTGGGTGAGCCCGGCCTGCAACTGGGCCGCGCCGGCCCGCTGTTCGTCGCTCAGTCCCGGTGCGAGCCCCACGGGCGCCACGCGCATGTTGGCGCCGCAGCCCTTGGAGCCGATCTGGCTGGCGTCCTGCCAGGGCCGGTTCTCGTCCTTGAGCAGGTCGCACGCCCGCAGACAGGTGTTCCCGGGTGCCCGGTTGTTGTCCGGCGACTGGTACCAGTTCACGAACTCCTTGCGCAGCGGCCGCTCCAGCCGCTCGGGCGCGAGTACCCCGCGGTCCATCGCCGTGCGCATGCCGTGCGCGACGGCCAGCGTCATCTGCGTGTCGTCGGAGACGATCGCCGGCGTCGGCAGTCGCATCTCCCGCCACGGCCCGCACTTGGCGAGGATCGAGGGGACGTCGTTGAACTCGGTGGGGAAGCCGAGCGCGTCCCCGAGGGCGAGGCCGATCAACGCGCCGGTGGCGGCGCGCTTGTCGACGATGGTTGCGGTCATGCGGGGCGTCCTTCCCGGGACGGTCGGAGGAGGGGCGGGTGCAGGGCGGTGGCCCGACCCGCGCGGTAGAGGGCGGCGGGTTTGCCGCGCCCTCCGGTCAGTCGGGCGCCGCCCGGCACCGGTTCGACGAACCCGGGTGTCGCGAGCACCTTGCGGCGGAAGTTGGGCCGGTCGAGGGGCGTGCCCCAGACCGTCTCGTAGACCTGCTGCAGCTCGCCGAGGGTGAACTCGGGCGGGCAGAAGGCGGTGGCGAGGCAGGTGTACTCGAGCTTGGCACCGACGCGTTCATGGGCGTCGGCCAGGATCCGGTCGTGGTCGAAGGCGAGCGGCCGGTCCACGTGGTACGGCAGCCAGCTCGCCCGGGCCGCGTCGCTCCCGGCGTGCGGTTCGGGCGCGTGGGGCAGCAGCGCGGTGAAGGCGACGGACACGACCCGCATCCGGGGGTCCCGGTCGGGCTCGCTGTAGGTGCGCAGCTGCTCCAGATGGAGTCCGGTGACGTCCGACAGGCCCGTCTCCTCGGCGAGTTCACGTCCGGCGGCCGTCTCCGCCGACTCGTCCGGCTCGACGAAGCCGCCGGGCAGCGCCCAGTGCCCGGCGTACGGCTCCTGCCCGCGCTCGACCAGCAGCACCTGCAGCGCGCCGTCCCGGATGGTGAGGACGGCGAGGTCGACGGTGACGGCGAAGGGTTCGTAGGCGTACTTGTCGTAACTCGCCTTGTCGAACGCCATGTTCACCACCCCCTTGACGGTCATCTTTAATAGTCATTACGACTATAAACAGCATGGGCGTGCTTCCACAACCCCCGCGCGGGTAACCGGCCCCGCATGGGCGAGATCCTGGTGGGCACGTGTTCGTGGACGGACCGCGCGCTGGTCGGCAGCGGCTGGTACCCGGTGGGAAGCAGGGACGCCGAGGGGCGATTGCGGTACTACGCGGACCGGTTCCCGGTGGTCGAGGTCGACTCGGCGTACTACGCCCTGCCCAGCGCCCGCAACTCCCAGCTGTGGGCGGATCGCACGCCCGAGGGCTTCGTCTTCGACGTGAAGGCGTTCTCGCTGCTGACCGGTCACCCGACCCGCGGGTCCGTGATGCCGGACGGGCTGCCCGCCGACCCCCGGGACCCGAAGGTGCTCGACGCGGTGTGGGCGCGCTTCACCGAGGGCGTCGAGCCCCTGCGGGCGGCGGGACGGCTCGGCGCCGTGCTGTTCCAGTTCCCGCCGTGGTTCCGGCCCGGACGGCGGGCCGGGCGGTTCCTGAGGGAATGCGCCGAACGGACCGCGGGATGGCCCCTCTCCGTGGAGTTCCGGCATCCCGACTGGTGGCGCGCGGAGTGGGCGGACGCGACACGCGCCCTGCTTGCGCGGTACGGCATGGCCGCCGTGGCCGTCGACATGACGCAGACGCTTCCCTCGTCCATCCCGCCCGTCACACCGGTCACTTCACCGGACCTGTCCGTCGTCCGCTTCCACGGCCGCAGCCCCGCCTGGGGCTCGGGGAGCAAGGAGGACCGCTTCCGGTACGACTACGGGGAGGCCGAACTCGCCGAGTGGCTGCCCCGCTTGCGCGGGCTCGCCGAGCGGGTCGGCCGGCTGCACGTGCTGTTCAACAACTGCTGCGGCGCGGCCGCGGTCCGTGCCGCCGAGCGCATGCGCGGGCTGCTCGACGGCACGGACCGGGCTCACGCGCGCGTGCGGGACGGCGCGAACGCCGCCACCAGCGCGCCCGCTCCCGCGGCCCCCGCCGACACCCACAGGGCAGGCGCGCAGCCGTCCAGGAACGACGCCGGGGAGCCGTAGCCGCCGTACCGGGTGAAGACCAGGGCGGCGACGGCGACGCCGAAGACTCCGCCCAGTTCCCGCAGGGCGTTGTTGACGCCGGCCGCGACGCCCGCCTCGCCGAGCGGGACGGAGGACGTCACGGCGTTGGCGACGCTCGGGAAGACCATGGAGATACCGATGCCGGCGATGATCAGCGGCAGCACCAACTGTCCGTAGCTGACACCGGGTTCGACCTGCCAGGCGAGCAGGGCGAGGCCGGTTGCCTGCAGCAGCAGTCCGATCAGCATAAAGGGCCGGGTGCCGAAGCGGTCCGCGAGGGCGCCCGCGACCGGGGCGACCAGCAGCGGCATGGCGTTCCAGACGAGGATGCGCACGCCGGCCTGGAGCGGGGAGTAGCCGAGTCCGGTCTGGAAGAGCTGCGTGATCATGAAGAGGGCGCCCAGGAGCGAGCCGAAGACCAGGAAGCCGGCCGCGTTGGCGGTGGTGAAGCCGCGGTTGCGGAAGTGCGCGAGCGGCAGCATCGGGTGACGGGCGCCCTTGCGCTCCCACAGGAGGAAGGCCGCGACGAACACGACTCCCGCGGCCAGCGCGCCCAGCACCTCGGCGCTCCCCCACCCCGCCTGCGGCGCCCGGACCGGCGCCCAGGCCAGCCCGGTCAGCCCGACGGCCGCCAGCACCAGCCCCACCAGGTCGAGTTGGGGCCGGGTGCCGTGACTCTCGCGGAGCTTGGTGGCGGCGAAGGGCAGCATCGCCAGGCCGATCGGCACGTTCAGCCAGAAGATCCACTGCCAGGACAGCCCCTCGGTGACGGCCCCGCCGAGCACGGGCCCGGCGGCCACCCCGAGCCCGGTCACCCCGCCCCACACCCCGATGGCGACGCCCCTCTTCTCGGCCGGGAACGCCTCGCTGATCAGGGTCAGGGTGAGCGGAAGCAGGACGGCCGCCCCGGCGCCCTGCACGATCCGGGCGCCGATGAGCTGTTCCGGCCCGTTCGACAGGGCGGCGGTGGCGGAGGCGAGGGTGAAGACGGCGAGCCCGACGACGTACATCCGCCGGCGTCCGAAGCGGTCGCCGAGTGCGGCGCCGGTCAGGGTGAGGCAGGCGAAGACCAGGTTGTAGGCGTTGATCGTCCACTCCAGGTCCGACAGGCTCGCCCCGAAATCGGCCCGCAGCGCGGGCAGCGCGGTGGCGACGACCACGACGTCCAGGGAGCACAGCAGCGCGCCGAGTCCGGCCAACAGAACGGTCCAGCCGCGGCGGGACGGACCGGTCGCCACGGGTGGTTCGTGCACGGAGACACTCAGTGTGTCGGTCATGACGGGGGTTCCTTCCATGAGCTCATGAGGTCGCTCACGGAAGGCAGACCACCCTCACCCCGCAAAGGAATCGCGCCGCCCCAGGAAGGCCAGCAGCCGCCCGTCGGGCCCCGCGCCCAGCGGCACGGCGACCGGCGCGCCGAACCGCACGCCCCGGTCCTCCGCCGCGACCACGCACCGCGCGACGGGCAGCAGTTCGGCGGCGAGCGCGGCCGGGATGGGCCGCCGGCGCCCGCAGGCCTGCGCCACGTCCCATCCGTGCACGGCGATCTCCACGGCCCCCACGGCGGCCATCACCCGCACGTCCAGCGGCAGTTCGCCCACCACCACCCGCTCCCCGGGCCAGGCGGCCCAGGCGCCGAGCACGGCACACGCGCGTGTGCGGAACGCACAGGCCGGGTCGGCGGTCCCCGGCGTCAGCCCGATCCGCCCGCCCGTCAGCCCCTCGTGCAGGGCGTCGAGCGAGTCGTCGAGATGCCCGAGCAACTCCCCCAGGTCCCACTCCGCGCACGGCGTGCCCCGCTCCAGCCGCCCGGCCCCCACCCCGGCGACGCACCCCAGCGCGTAGGCGAGCGAACGCTCCAGCAGCTCACCGGCGTTCACGACAGCACCCGCGGGAACCCGAAGCGGACGACCTGCTCCACGTCGAGGAAGGCGGTGACCCGGGCCACCGTCCCGTCCACCACGGTGAGCACCTGCACCGAGTGCGCGCGCAGCACGCCGTCCACCCCGCGCACGTACATGACGAGAGCCGGCTGCCCGTTCGCGCGCGTGGGCAGCATCCGCAGTCCGCCCTCCTCGTGCACGCGCGCGTGCAGGAACCGCAGCACGTCCTTGCGGCCGCGGAACCACTCCAGGTTGGGCGGCATCTCCAGCTCCACGCCGTCCTGCAGGAGGTCGACCAGCGCGTCCAGGTCGGCGTGCTCGAAGGCGGCCATGTAGCGGTCCAGCACCTCGCGGTCCGCCGCACCGCCGGGTTCGACGACGAGGTCCTCCTCGGGGGCCACCTCGTCGAGCCGGGCACGCGCGCGCTGCAGGGTGCTCTTGACGGCCGCGGTCGACGTCCCGAGCAGCGCGGCCACCTCGGGCGCCCGCCAGGCCAGCACGTCCCGCAGGATGAGCACCGCCCGCTGCCGGGCGGGCAGATGCTGGAGCGCGGCGACCAGGGCGAGCCGCAGGCTGCCCCGGGCCGCCACCACGGTCGCCGGGTCGACGAGGGCGTCCGGCAGCGGCTGGAGCCACGGCACGTCCGTCGCGGCGCCCCTCAGCGGCTCCTCGGGCGCCTGTGACGGCCCGCCGAGCCCGGAGGGCAGCGGACGCCTCGCACGGCTCTCCAGGGCCGTCAGACACGTGTTGGTGGCGATCCGGTGCAGCCAGGTCCGCAGGCTCGCGCGGCCCTCGTAGCCGTCGTAGGACCGCCAGGCCCGCAGATACGTCTCCTGCACCAGGTCCTCGGCCTCGTCGACCGAGCCCAGCATCCGGTAGCAGTGCGCGAGCAGCTCCCGCCGGTACGGGTCCGTCAGCCGGACGAACTCGTCGCGGTCCGTCGTCGTAGCAGGCATTCCTGCACACTCCTCTCGCCGGTCACGCAGTACAGACCGGCGAGAGGGCGGAAAAGCATCGGCTAGAGGTCGACTTCCTTCATCAGCATGCCGACCTCGGTGTTGGACAGCCGCCGCAGCCAGCCCGACTTCTGGTCGCCCAGGGTGATCGGGCCGAAGGAGGTGCGCACCAGCTTCTCGACGGGGAAACCGGCCTCCGCGAGCATGCGGCGCACGATGTGCTTGCGGCCCTCGTGCAGGGTCACCTCGACCAGGTAGTTCTTGCCGGTCTGCTCGACGACCCGGAAGTGGTCCGCGCGCGCGTAGCCGTCCTCCAGCTGGATGCCGTCCTTGAGCTTCTTGCCCAGGTCGCGCGGGATCGGGCCGACGATGGCGGCGAGGTAGGTCTTCTTCACGCCGTACTTGGGGTGGGTCAGCCGGTGCGCCAGCTCGCCGTGGTTGGTGAGCAGGATGACGCCCTCGGTCTCGGTGTCGAGGCGCCCGACGTGGAAGAGCCGGGTCTCGCGGTTGGTGACGTAGTCCCCGAGGCACTGGCGCCCCTCCGGGTCCTCCATCGTCGAGACGACACCGGCGGGCTTGTTGAGCGAGAAGAACTGGTACGACTGCGTGGCGACCGTCAGGCCGTCGACCTTGACCTCGTCCTTCTCCGGGTCGACCCGCTTGCCCTGCTCCAGCACGATCTCGCCGTTGACCTCGACCCGGGCCTGCTCGATCAGCTCCTCGCAGGCGCGCCGGGAGCCGTAGCCCGCGCGCGCGAGGACCTTCTGCAGCCGCTCGCCCTCCTGCTCGGCGCCCGGGAAGGTCTTGGGCAGCTTGATGTCCTTCTTGCCCGCGTACCGGTCCCGGTTGCGCTCCTCGGTCCGTGCGTCGTACTCACGGGAGCGGGCGGGAGCCGTGCGGCCGCCGCGCTGCTGTCCCTGCTTGGGGCCGCCCTTGGCGCCGCCGCGGGCCGCGCCGCCGCGCCCTGACTTGGGACCGTCCTGGGTGGCGCCGGGGCCCACGTCGTAGCGGCGCTCCTCGGGGCGGGGCTTGCGGGGGCGGCCCTGACTCTGGCCCTGACCCTGCTTCTGGTCCCTGTTGTTGCCGGCTCCGCGGTGGTTACCGCGCCCGCCGCTCTTGCCGCTGCCGCTGCTTCGCATCAAAGTTCCGTCGTCGTCGTGTGTTCGTCGTGGGCGCCCGGACCGTCATCGGGTGCGTCCGGGTCGAACGAGGGAACGCCTTCCTGGGTCTCGGCCTCGATCGCCTCCGCCTCCGGGAGGAAGGGCGCGAGCTCCGGGAGCTCGTCCAGACCGCGCAGGCCCATCCGCTCCAGGAAGTAGTTCGTCGTCCTGTACAGGATCGCACCTGTTTCGGGTTCCGCGCCCGCCTCCTCGACCAGACCGCGTTGCAGCAGGGTTCGCATGACCCCGTCGCAGTTGACCCCGCGGACGGCCGAGACGCGGCTGCGGCTGACCGGCTGGCGGTAGGCGACGACCGCGAGCGTCTCCAGGGCGGCCTGGGTGAGCCGGGCCGTCTGGCCCTCCAGGACCAGGCGCTCCACGGCCGGGGCGTACTCGGCGCGGCTGTAGAAGCGCCAGCCGCCCGCGACGAAGCGCAGCTCGAAGCCGCGGCCCTGCACGGTGTAGTCGTCGGCCAGCGCCCGCAGCGCGTCGCCGATCTGGCGCTTCGGGCGCTCCAGGATCTTCGCGAGGTGCTCCTCGGTGGCGGGCTCGTCCACGACCATCAGGACGGCCTCCAGGGCGGGCCCCAGCTCGAGATCGGCGACGGCTCGCAGGCCGGCCGGCAGCTCGGTCGTCTCCTCGCTCACGGCTTGTCCTCCTTGGGCGGCTCGGGCGGTCGGTCGAACTCGTCGGTCACCATCGGCCGGGTCTCCCCCTCGCCGCCGGTCCACCGCACGATCAGCTCGCCGAGGGCGGTCTCCTGCTCCAGCGCGACGGCCTTCTCCCGGTACAGCTCCAGGAGCGCCAGGAACCTGGCTACGACGGTGAGGGTGTCGTCGGTGTCCTCGACGAGGGAGCGGAAGCTGGCCTCGCCGAGTTCCCGGAGCCGGTCGATCACGATGCGGGCCTGCTCCTGGACGCTGACCAGGGGGGCGTGGATGTGGTCGACGTAGACCTGCGGCTTGGGCTTGGGCTGCATGGCCTTGACCGCGAGCCGGGCGAACCCCTCCGGGCCGATGCTGATGACGACCTCGGGCAGCAGCTCGGCGTGGTGCGGCTCCAGTCCGACGGTGCGGGGGTAGCGGCGGGCCTCGTCCTCCAGTCGGCGGCTGAAGATGTCGGCGATCTGTTTGTACGCGCGGTACTGCAGCAGCCGGGCGAAGAGCAGGTCGCGTGCTTCGAGGAGGGCGAGATCGGCCTCGTCCTCGACCTCCGCGGACGGCAGCAGCCGGGCCGCCTTGAGATCGAGCAACGTGGCCGCGACGACCAGGAACTCGGTCGTCTGATCGAGGTCCCAGTCCGGCCCCATGGCGCGGATGTGCGCCATGAACTCGTCGGTCACCTTGGACAGCGCGACCTCGGTGACGTCCAGCTTGTGCTTGGAGATCAGCTGCAGCAGCAGATCGAAGGGCCCCTCGAAGTTGGAGAGCCGAACCTTGAAGACACCGTCGTCGGCTTTGCCCGGATCGGCGACGGGTTCGGAGGCCGCGCCCTGCGGCGGATCGGATGGTGCGCTCTTGCCGCCCGGCTCCGCCTTCTGCGGGGCGTCCCCGGGCTCGCCCGACTTGTCCGCCGGCTCGGCGAGCACTTCAGCCCCGCCGACCACCCGCACGGGCCCCCCGGCTCCTTCGTCCGTCAGGGAGTCGACCGCCTCAGGCTGGACGACCCCTGCCCCAGCCGCCCCGGGCCCGAGCACCTCCACCCCGGCCCCCCTGGGCCCGAGCACCTCTGCTCCCGCCACCCCGGGCTGGAGGGCCTCAAATACGGCTGCCGCAGGATCGACGGCCTCGAACGCGACTGCCGCAGCACCGACGGCCTCCGCCTCGACCGCCCCCCGCTCGCGCACCTCCCGCTCGACCGGCCCGGACCCCATCTCCGCTGACTTCGATCGAGCGCCGAGCCCAGCGGCCTCGACTCCGGTAACGGCGGGATCGACGGCCTCCGCCTCGACCGCCCCCCGCTCGCGCACCCCCGACTCGACCGGCCCGGACCCCGTCTCCGTGGATGTGGGTCGCTCCTCGGTGCGTTTCTCGGCGGCCTCGGGCACGGTTTCCGGGGGCGTCGGATGCGTCGCGGGCTGTTCCTCCGGTGTCGGGGGCGTCGGCTCGGCCCGCTGAGCGCTCGCGCCCGGTCCCCGCCCCAGCGCACGCCGACGGCCGGCGCCGGGGCCGGGGCTGGAAACGTCGTTCGAGGTCATGGCCCCCGCAGGCTACCGTCTACCGCCCGCGCAGTCGGCGTACGAGAATGCTCGCGTCCCCGCGGGACTCCAGGTCGGCCAGGACCACGGCGACCGCCTCGCGCACGATGCGCCCCCGGTCCACGGCCAGCCCGTGCTCGCCCCGGAGCACCAGCCGCGCGTGCTCCAGATCCATCAGCTCCTCGGCGGACACGTACACGGTGATCTTCTCGTCGTGCCGTTCCCGCCCGCTGGGGCGCCGGTTGGCCGCCCGCCCGCGCTTGCGCGGCTGAGCGCCCGCGCCGGCCGGGGCAGAACCTTCCTGCGCCGTCTGACGGCGTGCCGGCCGGTCCCGGGACTCGCCCTCGTCGGACGGCTCCGGCTCCGCCGCCACATGCTCCGCGCCCTCGCCGTCGCCGCCCTGCGCGGGCACCGACTGCGGCGCGTCCTCGGGCCCGGCGGCGGCCGGGTCGCTCTCCCCGGCGGGCGCGGGCACACGGGCTTCGCCGTTGGCCCCCCGCCGCGGAGTGGACGGCTGGAGCGCCATTCCCCCTGTCGTACGGAAGAGTTCGTCGGCCCCCGGCAGACTCACTCGGCGTGACACCGGGCGAGCACCTCCCTGGCGAGCTGGCGGTAGGCGGCGGCGCCGACGGAGTTGGAGGCGTAGGTGGTGATCGGCTCGCCCGCGACCGTGGTCTCCGGGAAGCGGACCGTGCGGCCGATGACCGTGTGGTAGACGTGGTCGTCGAAGGCCTCGACCACGCGGGCCAGCACCTCGCGGCTGTGGACCGTGCGCGAGTCGTACATCGTGGCGAGGATCCCGTCGAGCTCCAGCTCCGGGTTGAGCCGCTCCTGGACCTTCTCGATGGTCTCGGTGAGCAGCGCGACACCGCGCAGCGCGAAGAACTCGCACTCGAGGGGCACTATCACCTTGTGCGCCGCCGTCAGCGCGTTCACGGTGAGCAGACCCAGCGAGGGCTGACAGTCGATCACGATGTAGTCGTAGTCGGCCATGAGCGGCTTCAGGGCGCGCTGCAGCGTGGACTCGCGCGCGACCTCGGAGACCAGCTGGACCTCCGCCGCCGACAGGTCGATGTTGCTGGGCAGCAGGTCCATGTTGGGGACCGCCGTCTTCAGGAGCACCTCGTCGGCCGCCATGCCCCGCTCCATGAGCAGGTTGTAGACGGTGAGGTCGAGCTCCATCGGGTTGACACCGAGGCCCACCGACAGCGCGCCCTGCGGGTCGAAGTCCACGAGCAGCACACGCCGGCCGTACTCCGCGAGCGCGGCACCCAGGTTGATGGTCGACGTCGTCTTGCCCACGCCGCCCTTCTGGTTGCACATCGCGATGATCTTCGCGGGGCCGTGGTCGGTCAGCGGGCCCGGGATCGGGAAGTACGGCAGCGGGCGCCCGGTCGGGCCGATGCGCTCACGGCGCTGACGGGCAGCGTCGGGCGCGAGCGTGGCCGCGTACTCGGGATCCGGCTCGTACTCCGCGTCGGGGTCGTAGAAGTGCCCTTCGGGCAGTTCGTCGTAGTCGGCGAAGTGGTTGTGGGGCGCGCCACTTCCGTCGCCGGCCATGGCGTTCACGTGATGGCCATCCATGCTCTGGGGTGCTGACAGAACCATGCGGGGGCCGGTCTGGCTCTGTTGGGCTGCGAAGGTTCGGACAGCGACGGAGCCGACAGCCTCGAGCCCCGCGGGACCGGGGTCCCGCGTAGGCATTCCTGGTTGACCACCCCCGGGAGAAAATGTCGACTCATTCACAAGTCGTCTTACCTCCTTGGTGACCAGGAAACTTCTAGACAAGGTCAGCGTGGCACCATGCCGACGGTTGGCGACTCTATGGCGTGTCGGGCGTCCGCAGCAACACAATCCGCCGGACCCGGCCCGATGTGTCGGCAATGAAACATCCCGCTGTCAAGGGCGTACGGCCGTCGCACGGCAGGTTTCGCCGGTGTGCGAATCGGTCGAAGGGTTACGTTCGAGGCGAGTTGACCGAGAGGCGCAAAGTGACCATACACACATCCGGCCGGACCTTGTGGGGCAAGGTCCGGCCGGGTGCGAACGGTTGACACGCCTTGTTGACGTATCGCCTTTACGAAAAGGTGACTTACGTTTTCGGCTCGATCGGGCTCAGCCGAGCAGCGTCTCCAGCTCCACGTGCTCCAGTCCGTGCGCCTCCGCGACCTCGCGGTAAACGACCTTGCCCTCATGGGTGTTGAGCCCCTTGGCCAGCGCGGGGTCGCGGCGCAGCGCCTCCACCCAGCCGTGGTCGGCGAGTTCGACGATGTAGGGCAGCGTGGCGTTGGTGAGCGCGTAGGTGGAGGTGTTGGGCACCGCGCCGGGCATGTTGGCGACGCAGTAGAAGACCGAGTCGTGGACCGTGAAGGTCGGGTCGGCGTGGGTGGTCGGACGGGAGTCCTCGAAGCAGCCGCCCTGGTCGATCGCGATGTCGACAAGGACACTTCCGGGCTTCATCCGGGCGACCAGCTCGTTGGTGACCAGCTTCGGGGCCTTGGCGCCCGGGATGAGCACGGCGCCGATGACGAGGTCGGCGTCCAGGACGGCCTTCTCCAGCTCGAAGGCGTTCGACATGATCGCCCGGACCTTGGTGCCGAAGACCTTGTCGGCCTCACGGAGCTTGTTGATGTCGCGGTCGAGCAGCGTGACGTGGAAGCCCATGCCGACGGCGATCTGGGTGGCGTTCCAGCCGGAGACACCGCCGCCGATGACGACGGCACGCGCGGGCTGGGTGCCGGGCACGCCGCCGGGCAGCACACCGCGGCCGCCGACCGAGCGCATCAGGTGGTAGGCGCCGACCTGCGGGGCCAGCCGGCCCGCGACCTCGGACATGGGCGCGAGCAGCGGCAGGGCGCGGCTGGGCAGCTCGACGGTCTCGTAGGCGATCGCCGTGGTGCCGGACTCGATGAGCGCGTCGGTGCACTCCTTGGAGGCGGCCAGGTGCAGGTAGGTGAAGAGCGTCTGGTCCTTGCGGAGGCGGTGGTACTCCTCGGCGATCGGCTCCTTGACCTTCAGCAGCAGGTCGGCGGCGGCCCAGACCTCGTCGGCGGTGTCCAGGATCTGGGCACCCTCGGCGGTGTACTCCTCGTCCGGGATCGACGAGCCGAGGCCGGCGCCCCGCTCGATGACGACCTGGTGGCCGTGGCGCACGAGCTCGTGCACCCCGGCGGGGGTGATGGCCACCCGGAACTCGTTGTTCTTGACCTCGCGGGGGATGCCGACCTTCACGTGGATCACGGTCCTTGGCTCAGTGGATGTGGGGCAATACAACACGTACCCAGGCATGACGGAACACACCGGGAGACACCGCAGGAGAAGGTGCGGCAGAGCCAGTTTAATGAAGGTGTTCCCGCTGTCTAGCCTTTCATTGCATCAATCTCCAGCGGATGTACTACGGATTTCGCAGGCATCAGCGGCAGGTTTCGTGTCATCGGACTGTTCCGGCTCGTCACCGAGGAGGCGCTCGGCCCGTCCCCGGTGCAGTGCGGCGGCCGCCGGATCGCCGAGGTGCTCCAGCGTGTCGGCGAGCCGCAGCTGCAGCGCGGCCTGCAGCCGCTGGTCCTCGGCCCGGCGCGCCCACTCCAGCGCCTCGTGGCAGGTGCGCAGCGACTCCTCGGGCCGCCCCGCGTACTCCTGGACGCGCGCGAGCTCGCTCAACGCCCGGGCGTGGGCCGCCACATCGCCGTTCTTGCGGTACCCGGCGGCAGCGGCCCGCCAGTTGCGCTGCGCCTCGCCGTAGCGGCCCGCGTAGGTGTGAGCGGCGGCGATACGGCCGTACAGCCGCGCGGCCTCGGCGCGCTCGTCCCGGGCCAGCCGCTGGGCCAGGGCCCGGCCGAACCAGTCGGCGGCCCGGTCGTAGTCCTCGAGCTCCAGATGCGCGCCGCCTACGGATTCCATCGCGCGCCCGGTCGCGTACGGGTCGTTCGCCTCGCGTCCGGCGTCCAGCGCGGCCCGGTACCGCACCAGGGCCTGCGCCGTGCGGCCGGTCTGGCCGTCCAGATCGCCCAGGTTCAGCAGCGCGGCGGCCTTCTCCCGGGGCAGCCTCCGGCGCTCGGCGACGTCGAGGACCAGCGCGTGGACGCCGTACAGGTCGGGCGCGGCGGCCTGGGTGCCGAAGTGCGCCACCATCGCCCTGACCAGCTGGGACATCAGGCGTCTGGCGAGGGTGTCCAGCTCCCCGTCGGCCACCGCGGCCCGGGCGGAGGCCAGCAGGGCGGGCCGCCGGATGCGCAGCCACTCCTCGGCGGCCCGGGGGCTCGGGAAGCGCAGCCAGCGGGGCATGGCCTGGAGCTTCTCGCGGGCCTCGGGGTCGTCGGTCTCGGTGATGGTCCGGCAGGACTGCAGCAGGCGTACCGTCCGCTCCAGCATCCGGGCGCGGGCCAGCTGGAGCTCGCCGGGGCGGTCCTGGGCCACGGCCAGCTTTCTGAGCAGGGGGTGCAGACAGCCGGGCACCTCGTACTGGGGCAGCGGCGAGTCCACGGTGTGCAGCAGGCCGAGGGCGACGAAGTCGTCCAGGGCGGAGCGCGCGCCGTCGACGGAGCAGCCGGCCAGCGCGGCGGCGGTGTGCGGGTCGACGAGGCCGGCCGGGGCCAGCGAGAGCAGTCGCAGAATCCGGGCGGAGGCGGAGGGCAGCGAGCCGTGGACGAGCCGGAAGACCCGGCTGAGCGGGGTGCCCTCGCCGTCCTCGCTGTGCAGCTGCTTGGCCAGGTCGGCGACGGCCGCCTTGGGGCGCGCGGCGAGCCAGCCGCCGGCCAGCGTCAGCGCCGCGGGCTGCCCCTGGCACTCCTCGACCAGGCCCTCGGCGGCACGGGGGTCGACGGTGATGCGGACCGAGCCGGTGTGGCGGGTGAGCAGCTCCAGGCCGGACTTGGTGTCGAGGCCGCCCAGGGTGCAGGGGCGGACGTCGGAGATGCCGGTGAGAGGGCCGCCGGACACGGCGACGACCAGGCAGTCGGGGGTGTCCGGGAGGAGAGCGTCGACCTGCTCGGCGTCGGCCGCGTCGTCGAGCAGCAGCAGGACCCGCCGGTCGGCGAGGGCGGTGCGCAGGGCCTGGGTCAGGTCGTCGGCGGCGGCTCCGGCAGGGGTGGGCAGGTCCAGGGCGGCCAGCAGCTCACGGGCGGCACGCTCGACGGGGACGGGGGTGCCGTCGGGCTCGCTCAGCCGGGCGCGCAGCACTCCGTCGTCGTAACGGTCCGCGACCTGTCGTACGAGTTCCTCGGCGAGCGCGGTGCGTCCGGAGCCGGGCTTTCCGGCGATGAGCAGGACACGCGCGCGTGGGGGTTTCTTCCCGGACAGGGTGTCCAGCCCCGCGCGCTCGATGTCGGCGCGCAGCTCCTTCAACTCCCTTGTACGGCCCAGGAACTGACTTTCCGACAGCCGTGCGCCGCCTTCCGTGTCCACCGCCTGATCCGTCACGGGCCACACTCCCGTCCCACCGCACGCAAGCCCGCCGGGACCCCGGTCCGGGCATGGGTCAGAGCCTAGTTCACGCTCTGCAACGTTCCTGGTGGAGCGCGGCGGACAGGTCCCTCGATCGGATCAGCCGATGGTCACACCGACACGCCGGGAAGTGTTCAGGACTCGAACGGACGCGCGGGCCACGGCGCCTCGGCCGGACGCAGCGCGTCGAGCCCGTCGCCGTTCTGCGCCGCGATGAGCGAAAGGACGCCCACCACGAGGCAGTTGTTGTGCAGTTCACCCGCGAGGACGCCCCGGGCCAGCTCGTCGAGCGGCACACGGTCGTACTCCAGGTCGATCTCCTCGTGCTCGACCGCGAAGCGCTCGCCCTCCGCCTCGGACAGATCCCGGGCCAGGAAGATCCGCACGGCCTCGTCGGAGCCGCCCGGGGTGGTGTAGACGTCGGCCAGCACCCGCCAGTCCTCGGCCTTGACGTGCGCCTCCTCGTACAGCTCGCGCTGGGCCGCGTGCAGCGGGTTCTCGCCGGGCACGTCGAGCAGGCCGGCCGGGATCTCCCAGAGCTTCTGGCGCACGGGGTGGCGGTACTGGCGGATCACCAGGACACGTCCCTCGTCGTCCAGGGCGAGGACGCCGACCGAGCCCGGATGGACCTGGTAGTCGCGGTGGACGACCGTTCCGTCGGACATGACCACGTCGTCCGTGCGGACGGAGGTCTTGTTGCCCACGAACGGGGTCCTCGTCGCCCGGATCTCCCACTCCTCGGGAGTGTCCTTGATCGTCATGCCCTGTCCTTCCCCACGTGCAAAAAAGAGCAGCCGGGGCGCTCACCTTTTGAATGCGAGCGCCCCGGCCACCGTACAACTGTTGTGTCAGTCGGAGTTCTTCCGCTCGACGGCGGCCTTCACCAGGCCCGCGAACAGCGGGTGCGGCCTGGTCGGACGCGAGCGCAGTTCGGGGTGCGCCTGGGTGGCGACCAGGTAAGGGTGCACCTCGCGGGGGTACTCCACGTACTCCACGAGCTTGCCGTCCGGCGACGTGCCGGAGAACAGGATGCCCGCCTTCTTCTCCAGCTCCGCGCGGTAGGCGTTGTTGACCTCGTAGCGGTGGCGGTGCCGCTCCTCGACGTACTCCTTGCCGTCGTACACCTCGCGCACGATGGAGCCCTCGGCCAGCTTGGCCGGGTACATGCCCAGGCGCATCGTTCCGCCCATGTCGCCCTCACCGGCGACGATGTCCAGCTGCTCGGCCATGGTGGAGATCACCGGGTGGGCGGTGGCCGGGTCGAACTCGGTGGAGTTGGCGTCGCCGATGTCGGCCAGGTTGCGCGCGGCCTCGATCACGATGCACTGCAGGCCCAGGCAGAGGCCGAGCAGCGGGATCCTGTTCTCGCGGGCATACCTGATCGCGCCGACCTTGCCGAGCACACCGCGGTCGCCGAAGCCGCCGGGGATGCAGATGCCGTCGACGTCCGCCAGCTGCGCCTTGGCGCCGGCCGGGGTCTTGCAGTCGTCGGAGGTGACCCACTTGATCTTCACGCGGGCCTTGTTGGCGAAGCCGCCGGCGCGCAGGGCCTCGGTGACCGAGAGGTAGGCGTCGGGCAGGTCGATGTACTTGCCGACCAGGGCGAGGGTGATCTCGTGGTCGGGGTTGTGGACGCGGTCGAGCAGGTCGTCCCAGGTCGTCCAGTCCACGTCGCGGAAGGGCAGGTCCAGCTTGCGGACGACATAGGCGTCCAGGCCCTCGCCGTGCACGGTCTTCGGGATGTCGTAGATCGAGCGGGCGTCGGGACAGGCCACCACGGCGGCCTCGTCGACGTCGCACATCAGGGAGATCTTGCGCTTGATCGCGGTCGGCACCTCGCGGTCGCAGCGCAGCACGATGGCGTCCGGCTGGATACCGATGTTGCGCAGGGCCGCAACCGAGTGCTGGGTCGGCTTCGTCTTCAGCTCTCCCGACGGGCCGATGTAGGGCAGGAGGGAGATGTGGACGACGAAGACGTTGTCACGGCCGACCTCGTGCCGCACCTGGCGCACCGTCTCCAGGAACGGCAGCGACTCGATGTCGCCGACCGTGCCGCCGACCTCCGTGATGACGACGTCGACCTCGTCGGTCGCCATCCGGCGGATCCGGTGCTTGATCTCGTTGGTGATGTGCGGGATGACCTGCACGGTGTCACCGAGGTACTCGCCGCGCCGCTCCTTGGCGATCACCGTCGAGTACACCTGTCCCGTAGTGACATTGGCGGAGCCGTCCAAGTCACGGTCGAGGAAGCGCTCGTAGTGTCCGATGTCCAGGTCGGTCTCCGCCCCGTCGTTCGTGACGAAGACCTCACCGTGCTGGAAGGGGTTCATCGTGCCCGGGTCCACGTTCAGATACGGGTCGAGCTTCTGCATCACGACCCTGAGGCCGCGCGCCTTGAGCAGCATGCCGAGGCTGGAGGCCGTCAGTCCCTTGCCCAGGGAGGAGGCGACACCCCCGGTGACGAAGATGTGCTTGGTCGTCGTGGCTGTGCTGTTTCGAAAAACATGCGGCGGCATGGCCAAGAGGGGGCTCCCGTGGTCGCGGTCTGGGTTGCGGTTCCGGGGTTTTCTCGCCCACCGGTCCACGGGCTACCAGGGTATCAGCGACCGCAGCCGGCGGCTTCCGGCCACGCTCCGCACACGGGCCGCCACGGACGTGCACGTCTTCCGCTGTTTCCCGGCGGTTGCTCACCCGTTCGGCCGATCTCGGTTGCCGGGAGCGGCACACAGATCATCTACGTGCGTCGTATCCTGCTCGGACACTCACTGCCGAGCCCGGCCGGATACACGTCACCACCCCCGCACGTGATGACCGGAACAACGAGAGCTCGTCAGTTCGTTGAGCATCAATTGTCGTTTTGCCACACGGCAGGCACGACTGCTTTGCTTCACCGCTCAACGACGCATTACAACGACCCCTTGACCGCAATAGCGACAGCCCCCTGCTGGGGGTGACGTGGCCGTTCGACTGGAGTTGCACGTGGCCGGGCGCATCGAAGACTACGCACTCATCGGAGACATGCAGACCGCTGCCCTGGTCTGCCGGGACGGCACGGTGGACTGGCTGTGCCTGCCCCGCTTCGACTCGCATGCCATCTTCGCCGGTCTGCTGGGCACCGAGGAGCACGGCTTCTGGCGGCTGGGCCCCGCCCACGCCTCCGACGCCCAGCCCCCGCGGGCGGCCCGGCGCGGCTACCGCGGCGACTCGCTGATCCTGGAATCCGAGTGGGACACCCCGCGCGGCACGGTCCGAGTGACCGATTTCATGCCCCCGCGTGACGGCGCCCCGCAGCTGATCCGGATCGTCGAGGGCGTCTCGGGCCGCGTCCCCATGCGCTCGGCCCTGCGCATGCGTTTCTCGTACGGCCGTGTCGTGCCCTGGGTGCACAAGCACGACGGCCGCACGGTCGCCGTCGCAGGCCCCGACTCGGTCTGGTACGACACCGAGTGCGAGACCTACGGCAAGTCGCTGACGACGTACTCGGACTTCACGGTCGCCCCCGGGGACCGGATCGCCTTCACCATCTCCTGGCAGCCCTCGCACAAGGAGCCCCCGCCGCTGCCGGAGCCGGAGGCGTCCCTGGAGGCCACGGAGGACTTCTGGCGCGAGTGGGTCGAGCACTGTACGTACCACGGCCCCTACCGCGAGGCGGTGATCCGCTCGCTGATCACGCTGAAGGCGCTGACGTACGCCCCGACCGGCGGCATCGTCGCCGCACCGACGACCTCCCTCCCCGAGGACATCGGCGGCGTCCGCAACTGGGACTACCGCTACACCTGGCTGCGCGACGCGGCCATCACCCTGTCCTCGCTGCTGCGCACCGGTTACCGCGAGGAGGCCCGCGCCTGGCGCGAGTGGCTGCTGCGGGCGGTCGCCGGCGACCCCGAGAACCTGCAGATCATGTACGGCATCGCGGGCGAGCGCGAGCTGGGCGAGGCGGAGCTGGACTGGCTGCCCGGCTACGAGAACTCGGCGCCGGTGCGCGTCGGCAACGGCGCCGCCCACCAGCTCCAGCTCGACGTGTACGGCGAGGTCACCGAGGCCCTGCACCTCGGCCACATGACGGGCCTGGCCCGCAGCGACTACGCCTCCCTCCTCCAGCTGAAGCTGATCCGCTACCTGGAGCAGCACTGGGACGAGCCGGACGAGGGCATCTGGGAGGTGCGCGGTCCGCGCCGGCACTTCGTGCACTCCAAGGTCATGGCCTGGGTCGCCGTGGACCGCACCATCAAGCTCATCGAGTCCGGCGACGCGGACGGCCCGCTGGAGCGCTGGAAGGAGCTGCGCGACGAGATCCACCGGGACGTGTGCGAAAAGGGTTACGACAAGGAGCGCAACACCTTCACGCAGTCGTACGGCTCCAGGGAGCTCGACGCCTCGCTGCTGCTGATCCCGCAGATGGGTTTTCTGCCGCCCGACGACAAGCGCGTCATCGGCACCATCGAGGCCATCCAGCGCGAGCTGTCGACCCCCGACGGCTTCATCCTGCGCTACCCGACCGAGGGCGACAGCGAGGGCGTCGACGGCCTCCCCGGCGACGAGGGGGCCTTCCTGGCCTGCTCGTTCTGGATGGCCGACGACCTCGCGATGATCGGCCGCGTGGACGAGGCGAGGAAGCTCTTCGAGAAGCTGCTCTCGCTCCGCAACGACCTCGGGCTGCTCGCCGAGGAGTGGGACCCGCGTCTCAAGCGCCAGGTGGGCAACTTCCCCCAGGCCTTCAGCCACGTGCCGCTCATCGACACGGCCCTGCGTCTGACGGCGTCGGGGGCGTACGGCGGCTAGACGCTCCGCCGCGGACGCGGGAAGCCGGACGCCGTGGCGGCCGTCTGTCCTCCGCGCCACCGTCGTGGCTGGTCAGGCCCGCGGCCGAGCGCATGACGACCGCGGCTCGGCGCGCCCCTTCGGGGCGCTGCCGTGGCCGCCCGCGGGCGCACCGGGGCGCCGCCCAGGTGCTCGCGGCCAGCGGACCGCGGACGACGTTCGCCCTCGGTGCCGCCCGGGGGCGCTTGCGTCGGGCCCGAGCTGTTGCGGTGGCATCCGCGCAGGTAGCGTCCGGCTATGGACAGCGGCACGGACAGCAGACTCGCCACCCAGGGCGCCGGCATCACCGTTCAGCGGGCGCTGGAGCTGCCCGGGCTGCGCAGCGGGCTGCCCGAGGTGCTCGCGGGCGCCGACCGGCTGCAGCGCACCGTGCGCTGGGTGCACGCCGGCGAAGTGCCCAACATCGCCTCGCTGCTCAAGGGCGGCGAGCTGCTGCTGACCACCGGCTACGGGCTCGGCACCCGCCCGGCCGACCAGCGCGTGTTCGTCCGCACCCTCGCCGAACGCGGCATCGCCGCCCTCGTCGTCGAGCTGGGCCCGCGCTTCACCCGTCTGCCCGCGGCCCTCGTCGACACGGCACGCGCGGCCGGTCTGCCCCTGGTCCAGCTGCACCGCGAGGTGCCCTTCGTGACGGTCACCGAGGAGATCCACACCGAGATCGTCAACGGCCACTACGCGCTGCTCCAGCGGGCCGAGGAGGTGCACCGCCGCTGTACGGAGGCCCTGCTGGGCGGCGGCGGGGTGCCCCAGGTGCTCGGCATCCTGGCCGGCTTCGGCGGCAACCCGGTCTTCCTGGAGACACCCGACGGCCAGCTCCTGTACGCCGCCGGGGAGGGCCCCGAGGGCGCGGACCCGCTCCAGGTGTGGGAGGGGCTGCGCGGCCAGCACAAGGACACCCCGCCGTCCGGCTCCGTGCTCGTGGACGTGCCCGGGGGCGGCCCGGGGACCGGTTCGGTGCGCGCACGGCTGGTGCTGCTGCCCGTACGGGCCCCGCTGGGGCCCGTCCACCGGATGGCGGCCGAGCGGACCGCGGGCATCCTCGCCGTCGTGCTGATGCAGGCCCGCCAGGAGGAGGAACTGGCGGCGCGCGGACGCGGCGACTTCCTCACCGACCTCGCCGAGGGCCGGATCACCGCCGAGGACGCTCCCGCGCAGGCGCGCGTGCTGGGCTTCAAGCCGGGCACCAGCCCGCTGCTGCCGGTCGTCATGCGGCTCGGGGACGCCCTGTCGCCCGGGGGCGGCTGGGCGGTGCTGGCGCGTGCCGTCTCCGAGGAGCTGGCCTCGGTGGGGGTGCCGGTGCTGCTGGGTGTACGGCCGGTGGAGGGCCGTGTCCTCGTCCTGCTGGGCCTGCGGTCGGAGTCGGAGCGGCCGGCGGTCGCGGACCGGGTGGCTGCGGCGCTGCGGGCCGGGGTGGAGCGGGCCGGCATGCAGCGGCCGGGGGCGCAGCCGCCGGTGGTGGTCGTGGGCGTCGCGGGCGGCTGGGCGGCTGCGTCGGCGGGGCTGCGGCACGCGGCGGAGACCGCGACGGCGGCGCAGGGCCTGACGGACCGCCCCTGGTACGACGCCCGCCGCCTGGACATCGACCTCCTGCTGTGGCGGCTGCGGGACCACCCCGACCTCGCGGCCTTCGTCGACCGCGCGATCGGCCCCCTGCGCGACCACGACGAGCGCTCCCGGCCGCCCCTGCTGCCCACCCTGGAGACGTACCTGGCACACGCGGGCCGCAAGGCGGAAACGGCCCGCGAACTCCACCTCAACCGGCAGACGCTCTACAACCGTCTCGCCCGCATCGGCGAGTTGCTCGGCACGGACCTCGAAGACCCGCAGACCGTACTGGCGTTGAGCCTGGCGCTCAGGGCGCGCCGGCACGTGCCCCAGATCGCTAGATGAGGGGCCGGGGCTGCGTCAACTCGTCGTAGACGCTCAGTACCTGGGCGACCGTCTCGTCCTCGGTCGGCCAGGTGGCGGCCTGCCGGGTGCCCCGGTCCTTCAGGAGCTCACAGCGGGCGGGGTCGGTCAGGAGCCGGGTGACGGCGTCGGCGAGGGCCTTCGCGTCGCCGTACGGGACGAGTTCCGCGGCGTCGCCGACGAGTTCGGGGACGCCGCCGACGCGGGTCGCGACGAGCGGCACACGCGCGTGCAGGGCTTCCTGCGCGAGCACGGAGCGGGACTCCCAACTGCTGGGCAGCAGCGCGACATCGGCGGCGGTGAGCAGTTCGCTCGCGTCGTCGCGCCGCCCGAGGAGCCGTACGGGCAGTTCCTCGTCCTCGATACGGCGCTGCAGCATGCCCCGCAGCGGTCCTTCGCCGGCGATGACGACGAGCGGCACGGGGTCGAGGCGGCACCAGGCGCGGGTGGCGTCCAGGAGGGTGTCGTAGCCGCGGTGCCGGTCGAGCGAGCCGACGGCCATCAGCAACGGGCGCCCGGTGGCGCCGAGTTCGGCCCGGATCTTGGAGCCGAGCCGCTCCGGGTCGTCGTGCTCGGCGGTGCCGCGGCGGCCGGGCAGCGCCACGGCGGCGAGCCGTGCGTCGCGCGCTCCGGTGCGGCGGGCGCGGTCCACGAGGTCCGAGGTCGTGCCGAGCACCACGGTGGCCGCCTTCACCACCCGCCGCTCCAGCAGACGCAGCAGATGGGCCCGGGCCCCCTCAGCCCGCGCGTGGTTGTGCCAGGTGACGACCAGCGGGGTGCGCCGTCCGCTGAGCGCGAGGGCGGCCCGGAAGGAGGCGTGCAGTCCATGGGCGTGCACCAGGTCGGCGTTCCTGCAGGCCTCCCGCAGCACGGCCACGGACCCCGGGTCGCTGCTGCGGGGCACGTGCACGTGTTCGGCGCCGGTGCCCGTGAAGTCGTAGAGGTGATCGGCCTCGACCGGGGCGCACACTGTCACCCGCACGCCCCTCGCGACGAGCCCGGAGGCCAGCGAGCGCACATGCGCGCTGCTGCCGGCGTTGCCGCCGCCCAGCACCTGCACGGTGCGCAGCGACGACTGACCGTGCGGCGTAGGGCTGCTGACGGGGCTCACGTGGCCGGGGCTCCTGGTTCGGCGTCGGGCGGTCACGAAGAAGGTACAGAAGGACCGGGCGGTGGGGGTGTACCGCGCTGTTTCCTCCACGTACCAACTCAAGGATGCCAGCACGTACGGGTGTTCCGGCACCGCGGAGGCGCCGGGCAACCGCCGGAGACCGGGGCCGGGTCACTCACACGAGTGAGAAGGGGGCGTTCCGCGACGGTCCGGTGGAGGGTTGGTGCGCGCGGACGGCACAGGCGCCCCTGGCGCACCACCGGCCTCAGCGACCGCTCGCCCCGCCCCAACGGCCGCCCACGGACCGCGTGATGAGACTCACCCCCACCGGCTCCTACACGTCCGCGCGAGCCGTGGCCAGCAGTTCCTCCGCATGCGCCCGCGCCGTCTCCGAGTCCTCCTGCCCGGCGAGCATCCGGGACAGCTCCCGCACCCGCTCCTCGCCCTCCAGCACCTTCACGCCGGAGCGGGTCACGGACCCGTCGTTGGTCTTCTCGACCAGCAACTGCCGGTCGGCGAAGGCGGCGACCTGCGGGAGATGGGTCACGACGACGACCTGCGCGGTCTTGGCGAGCCTGGCCAGCCGCCGCCCGATCTCGACGGCCGCCTTGCCGCCGACACCGGCGTCGACCTCGTCGAAGAGGTAGGTCGGCACCGGATCCGTCCCCGCGAAGACGACCTCGACGGCGAGCATCACGCGCGAGAGCTCACCGCCGGACGCCCCCTTGGCGATGGGCCGCGGCGGCGCCCCCGGATGCGGGGCGAGCAGCAGCTCCACCTCGTCGGCACCGGACGGCCCGTAGGCGACCGTGCGCCCGCCGACCTCCACGCCCTCGGGATCCTCGGTCTGCCGGATCTCGAACGACACGCGCGCGTGCGGCATGGCGAGCGAGGCAAGCTCCGCGGTCACGGCCGCGGCGAACCGCTCGGCGGCCTCCGCCCGCGCGTCCGTCAACGCCTGCGCCAGCCCGCCCAGTTCGGAACGCAGCGCGTCCCGCTCCGCGGTGAGCTCGTCGATCCGCTCGTCGTCTCCGTCCAGCTCGGTCAGCCGTGCCGCGCTCCGCTCGGCCCACGCCAGCACGGCGTTGACGTCCTCGCCGTACTTCCGGGTCAACCCGGTGAGCGCGGCCCGCCGTTCCTCAACCGCCGCCAGCCGCAGGGGATCGGCGTCCAGGTCGTCGGCGTATCCCGCCAACTCCCCGGCCACGTCGCCCAGGAGGATCCCGATCTCCCCGATCCGGTCGGCGAGCGCGGACAGCGCGGGATCGTGCGACCGCACGGCGTCCAGTGCCCGCTGGGCGCCCGCGACGAGCGTGGCGGCGTCGATGCCCTCGGGGTCCTCGGGATTCCCGGCGAGGGCGGCGTGCGCGGCCGTGGCGGCGGACGACAGCGCCTCCGCGTGCCCGAGCCGCTCCGCCTCCTCGGCCAGCTCGACGTCCTCCCCGGCCCGCGGCTCGACGCCGGCGATCTCCTCGAGGCCGTAGCGCAGCATGTCGGCCTCCTGGGCCCGCTCACGCGCGCGCGTGACGATCTCCTCCAGCTCGACGGAGACGGCCCGCAGCCGGCGATAGGCCTCGCCGTACTTGGCGAGCGGCCCGGCCACGGCCTCACCGGCGTACCGGTCGAGCGCCTGCCGCTGCCGGGACAGCTTCAGCAGTCCCTGCTGGTCGGTCTGACCGTGCACGGCCACCAGGTCGTCGGCGAGGTCGGCGAGCAGCCCCACCGGCACGCTCCGCCCGCCCACGTGCGCCCGCGACCGCCCCTCGGCGGAAACGGTACGGCTGATCAACAGGGCCCCGTCGTCGAGCTCGGCCCCGGCCTCCTCGGCCCGCACCACGGCGGAGGCGTCCGCGGGCACGGTGATCCGGCCCTCGACGACGGCCTTCTCGGCCCCGATCCGCACCAACGCCGCGTCCGCCCGGCCGCCGAGCAACAGCCCGAGACTGGTGACGACCATGGTCTTGCCCGCACCCGTCTCACCGGTGACGGCGGTGAACCCGGGCGACAGCTCGACGACCGCGTCGTCGATGACACCGAGCGACCGTATCCGCATCTCTTCCAGCACGGCTACGACCTTACGAGGTAGGGACGGAGATACGCGAGGCACCCTGTCACTCGGGCGAGTGGATGTCCCGGGGGGTCAGTGCGGCGCTCCCCGCCATCCGGAAACCGGCAGCGCGAACTTCGCCACCAGCCGGTCGGTGAAGGACGCGTGATGCAGCCGAGCCAGCCGCACCGGCACCGCGCCCCGCCGCACCTCCACCCGCGCCCCCGGCGGCAGCTCGAACGTCCGCCGTCCGTCGCACCACAGCACACCCGGCGGAATGTGGGGCAGCAGCTCGACGGCGAGCACGGAGTTCGGCGAGGTCACCAGCGGCTTCGCGAACAGCGCGTGCGCGGAGATCGGCACCATCAGCAGCGCCTCGACCTCGGGCCACACCACGGGCCCGCCCGCCGAGAACGCGTAAGCGGTCGACCCGGTGGGCGTGGACAGCACGATCCCGTCGCAGCCGAACCCCGTGACCGGCCGCCCGTCGATCTCGAGGACGACCTCGAGCAGCTTCTCGGCCCCGGCCTTCTGCACGGCCGCCTCGTTCAGCGCCCAGTCCGTGTGGACGATGTCCCCATTGCGGTGAACGACGACGTCGACGGTCATCCGCTCCTCGACCTCGTACGACTTCGACACCACCCGGTCGACCACCTTGTCGAGGTCGTCCCGCTCGGCCTCCGCGAGGAACCCCACGCTCCCGAGGTTGACGCCCAGCATCGGCACCCCGGACGCGCGAGCGAACTCGGCTCCGCGCAGCAGCGTCCCGTCGCCGCCGAGCACGATCAGCAGCTCGCACCCCTCGAGGCACTGGGCGGTGGCCTCCTTGACCAGCTCCACCTCCTCCGGCAGCGGCAGGTCGGCGGCCTCGTACTCCAGGACCCGTACCCCGATCCCCTCGCGCAGCAGCCCCTTCACGACCAACTCGGCGCTACGGATGGCCGCCGGCCGTCCCGTGTGGGCGAGCAGGAAAACCGTACGAGCTCGGTTCTGTGTCAACGCGGCCCCTCCGCAACTGCACGATCGACATCGGCCGGGTCCAGTTCGGGTGCTCCGGCCCGCAGCCACAGAAAGTACTCGACGTTCCCGGAGGGTCCGGGCAGCGGACTGGCGGTGACACCCTTCACCCCGAGTCCGAGTTCCCACGCCTTGTGGGCGACACCCCGCACAGCCTCCGCCCGCAACTGCGGACTCCGTACCACTCCCCCGCTGCCCAGCCGTTCCTTCCCCACCTCGAACTGCGGCTTGACCATCATCACCAGATCGGCATCCGGCTTCACACACCGCACCAGGGCGGGCAGTACCAGGCCGAGCGGGATGAAGGACAGATCCCCCACGACAAGATCCACAGGCTCCCCATCGATCGCTTCGAGCGTCAACTCGCGTACGTTCGTACGGTCCTTGACGGTGACGCGTTCATCGCTCTGCAGAGTCCACGCGAGTTGTCCGTAGCCGACGTCGACGGCGACGACGTGCGCGGCCCCCGAGCGCAGCAGCACATCCGTGAAACCACCGGTGGAGGCGCCTGCGTCCAGCGCCCGCCGCCCCTCGACGACGAGCCCCCGCGGCACGAACGCCTGCAGGGCGCCCGCGAGCTTGTGCCCGCCGCGCGAGACGTAGTCGGGGTCGTTGTCGTCGGCCGCGACGACGATCGCCGCGGCGGTCTCCACCTGGGTGGCCGGCTTGGTCGCGACGGTCTTGCCGACGGTGACCCGTCCGGCCGCGATCAGCTGCCCGGCGTGCTCACGCGAGCGCGCGAGCTTGCGGCGCACCAGCTCCGCGTCCAGACGGCGACGTGCGACTCCTGCCACGTTCGGTTCAGCTCCTGTTGCCATACGAGGGTGAAGGCCCCCTCGTGCCGTACGACGGTGAGGGCGCCGGAGGTCCCGGGCGTGCGTCGAGCGCGGTCAGCGCGTCGCGCAGCCCCCGGTGCACATCCTCGTACACCTCGAGATGTCCGTCCGTGGCGAGGTGGTCGGCGTCGCCGAGCCGCTCCAGCTGGGCGTCGACCTCGGCGTCGCCGGTCGGGATGCGGGGGACGTTCAGCGGGGCGGGGGCGGCGGGGTCGTACGCCGGTTCGTCCACCGGCTCGGGTGGTTCCTGCGGGCCGTCGCCCTCCGGCACTGTGTCGCTCATGCCCAGACGCTACCCCGAAGCCCTGGGGTACCGTCGATCCCGATGGCCACGATCGAGGAGTGCCGCGCCGCACTCGAGAAGCTCTCGGACAACATGCAGCACGCCGAGGGGGACGTCCGCACCGCCGCGTCCCTGGACCGCTCGGTGAGCTGCCGGATCACCGACCTCGACATCACCTTCGTCGGCCGGATGACCGGCGGCCGGATCGTCGTCCACGACACGATCCAGGGCTCACCGACGGAGAAGGCCCAGATCAGACTCACCATGAAGGGCGACGACCTGGTGGCCCTGGTCAACGGCGAGCTGAACTTCGCCAAAGCGTGGGGCTCGGGCCGGGTGAAGCTGGAGGCGGGCCTGCGCGACCTGTTCCAGCTCAGGAAGCTTCTGTAGCCGCCGCCTCAAGAAGCCTCTGCAGCCGCTGTCTCAAGAAGCCTCTGCAGCCACCACGCGCGCGCGTGCCGTGCGCGCCGCCGGGACCACCAGCGGCGTCCCCGTCTCCGGGTCGTCGATCACCTGGCAGCGCAGCCCGAAGACCTCCTCCACCAGCTCGGCAGTGACGATGTCCTTCGGCGCGCCCTCGGCGACGACCGTCCCCTCGCGCAGCGCGATCAGATGCGTGGCGTACCGGGCGGCGTGGTTCAGGTCGTGCAGCACGGCGACCAGCGTCCGCCCGTGCTCCTCGTGCAGCTCGGCGCACAGGTCGAGCACGTCGATCTGGTGCTGGATGTCGAGGTAGGTAGTCGGCTCGTCGAGCAGCAGCAGCGGGGTCTGCTGGGCGAGCGCCATGGCGATCCACACCCGCTGCCGCTGCCCGCCGGACAGCTCGTCCACGTACCGCTCGGCGAGCTCGGCGACCCCGGTCCGCGCCATGGACTCCTGGACGACCCGCTCGTCCTCGGCGGACCACTGGCGCAGGAGGCCCTGGTGCGGGTAGCGGCCGCGGCCGACCAGGTCGGCGACGGTGATCCCGTCGGGCGCGATCGACGACTGCGGCAGCAGACCCAGCGTGCGGGCGACCTTCTTCGCCGGCATCGACTGGATGACCTGCCCGTCGAGGAGCACCCGGCCCTGACTGGGCCTGAGCATCCGCGACAGCGCCCGCAGCAGCGTGGACTTGCCGCAGGCGTTCGGGCCGACGATCACCGTGAAGGAGTTGTCGGGGATCTCCACCGAGAGCTGCTCGGCGATGACCCGCTGGTCGTAGGCGAGGGTGACGTTCTCGGCGGACAGGCGGTTCACGGTGCTCCTTCGGGTGTACGGGTTCGCCGAGCCGCTCATATCCGGCCCGCCTTGCGCTCGGTGACCAGCAGCCACAGCAGGTAGACACCGCCGAGGACGCCGGTGACCACGCCGACGGGCAGCTGGTCGGCGCCGAGGAGACGCTGGGAGGCCCAGTCGGCGGTGACCAGGAGGGCGGCGCCCATGCACAGGGACGGCAGCAGGTTGGGGCCGGGTGAGCCGGTCAGCCGGCGGGCGAGCTGCGGGGCGGTGAGGGCGACGAAGCTGACGGGGCCGGCGGCCGCGGTGGCCGTGGCGACGAGCAGGACGGCCGCCACCATCAGCAGGGCCCGCACGCGCTCGACGCGCACGCCGAGGGCGTTCGAGACGTCGTCGCCCATCTCCATCATCCGCAGCCCGCGGGCGTTGGCGAGGACGATCGGCACGAGCACCGCGCACAGCGCGAGCAGCGGCCAGACCTGGTCCCAGTCCCGGCCGTTGAGCGAACCGGTCATCCACACCACCGCGCGGGCCGCGTCGACCAGGTCGGAGATGGTGAGCAGATAGCCGTTGACCGCCGTGACGACCGCGGAGACGCCGATACCGACCAGGACCAGCCGGTATCCGTGCACGCCCCGCTTCCAGGCGAGCAGATAGATGGCCAGCCCGGTCACCAGGCCGCCCACGAGCGCGCCCAGCGTGACCTGGGCCGCGCTCCCGGAGAACAGCACGATCATGGTGAGGGCCCCGGCGGTCGCCCCCTGCCCGACGCCGAGGACGTCCGGGCTGCCCAGCGGATTGCGGGTGACGGTCTGGAACAGCGCCCCGCCGAGCCCGAGGGAGGCGCCGACCAGCAGACCGACCAGGACCCGGGGCAGCCGCAGCTCCCTGACGATGAACTCCTGGCCCGCGTTGCCGTCGCCGAGCAGCGTCCTCACCACGTCGCCGGCCGGGATCGGGAAGTCGCCGGTGCCGATGAGCAGGACGCTCGCGGCGAGCGCGGCGAGCAGCAGCAGGGCGACGACGGTGACAGCGCGGACGTCCAGGCGCAGCGACAGCCCGCCGGGGGTCCGCAGGACTCGGGTGGTCTTCACAGCTGCGCCGTCCTCCGCCGTCGTACCAGAAAGATGAAGACCGGGCCGCCGATGAGCGCGGTGATGACGCCGACCTGCAGCTCAGAGGGGCGGGCGAGGATCCGGCCGATCACGTCGGCGCCGAGCAGCAGCACGGGGGACAGGATGGTGGCGTACGGCAGGATCCAGCGCAGGTCGGGACCGGTGAAGGACCGTACGGCGTGCGGGACCATCAGCCCCACGAACGCGATCGGCCCGCAGGCGGCGGTCGCCGCGCCGCACAGCACGGTCGCGGCGAGCATGGACAGCGCCCGGGTGCGGTTGAGGTTGGCGCCGAGGGCCTTGGCGGTGTCGTCGCCCATGGCCACGGCGTTGAGCGGCCGGGCGAGTCCGAGGGCGAGGAGTGTGCCGACGGCGAGGAACGGCAGCACCTGGAGGATCGTCGAGTCGGTCGCCGCGGCCAGCGAACCGACCGTCCAGAAGCGCATCCTGCCGAGCGCGGCGTCGTCGGTGATCATCACGGCCTGCAGATAGCCGTACAGGGCCGCACTGATGGCGGTACCGGCGAGAGCGAGCCGCACCGGGGTCGCGCCCCGGCTGCCGCCGAGGAACCACACCAGCGCGCCGACCGCGGCCGCGCCGACGAAGGCGAACCAGACGTAGCCGCTGAGGCTGGTGACCCCGAAGTACGTGATCGCCGTGACGACCGCGGCCGAGGCGCCCGCGTTGATGCCGAGCAGCCCCGGATCGGCCAGCGGATTGCGGGTGAGCGCCTGGAGCACCGCGCCGGAGAGGCCGAGCGCGGCGCCGGCGAGCAGCCCGAGGCCCGTCCGCGACAGCCGCTCGTCGACCACGACGTCGCCGTAGGTGCCCGTGTCCTGGAACAGCCCGTGCCAGACCTGTTCCAGGGAGAGCCCCTTCGCGCCGATCGCGATGCTCGCCAGCGCGACGAGCACCAGGACCGCGACGGACACGAGCAGCCCAATGGCACGTACCGCCCGGCGGGTCGGGGGCGCGGGGGCGGTCTCCGCGCGCTGTTCGGGAGGACTGTCGACCAACACGAGGTTAGGTTAGCCTACCCTCGCATCGGCGCTCGATCCCCGGCGCTGAGAACCCGATCCCCGGTGCTCAGAACCCCAGCCGTGCCAGCGCCTTCCCCGTCTCCAGCTCGCACACACCCTCACCGGCCACCGTCCAGGCGGCGGCACAGAGCGCCCGCAGCCCGTCCAACGACTCTCCATCACCGTCCAGTTCCAGCCGCTCGGCACCCGCCGTCGCGGTCCAGCCGCCGCACCGGAAGCCCTCTCCCGCCTCGGCGACCTCCGGCTGTCCCGTGAGGAGCCCGCGCAGGTCGGCGTCGACGTACGTCGGCCGGTGCTGCGGGGGCGCGGCGAGCAGTTGGGCGCCGTCCGTGACACCGGTGAGGACGAGCAGCGAGTCGACCTCGCCGTTGAACGCCCCCTCGATGTCCGTGTCCAGCCGGTCCCCGACCACCAACGGCCGCTCGGCGCCTGTGCGGAGGATGGTCTCGCGATGCATCGGGGGCAACGGCTTGCCCGCGACCTGGGGTTCGGCGCCGGTCGCTATCCGCACGACCTCCACGGCCGCGCCGTTGCCGGGCGCGATACCGCGGGCGCTCGGAATCGTCAGGTCGGTGTTGGAGGCGTACCAGGGCACTCCGCGCGCGATGGCGTAACAGGCCTCGGCGAAACGCCCCCACGGCAACTCGGGCCCGCCGTACCCCTGCACGACCGCCACCGGCTCGTCCTCCGCCGACTCCACGGGCTGAAGCCCCCGCTCCCGCAGCGCGACCCGCAGCCCCTCACCGCCGATCACCAGGACCCGGCTCCCCTCCGGCACCTGCTCGCTGATCAGCCGCGCGACCGCCTGGGCCGAGGTGATGACGTCGTCGGCGCCCGTCGGGATCCCCAGCTCGGTCAGGTGCCCGGCCACGGTGTCCGGCGTACGCAGCGCGTTGTTGGTGACGTACGCGAGATGCATTCCGCCCTCGCGGGCCGTGGCCAGCGACTCGACCGCGTGCGCGATGGCGAGGCCGCCGGCGTACACCACCCCGTCGAGATCAAGCAGCGCGGTGTCGTACGCCTTGCTCAGGGCCTGCCCACTGCCCTCGGGCCTCGTCCTGACGCTCTGGCTCATTCCGCATCGCTCCTCGTTCGACGGCTTTCCCCCGATCATCCCGCACGCCACTGACACACGTACGATGCCGGGATGAACACTGCAGGTCACCCGGAAGCAACGGCGCGCCGAGGCCTGGAACTCACCCCGTTCCGAGGACTGCGGTACGACCCCGACCGGGTCGGCAGCCTGGCCGCCGTGACATCCCCGCCCTACGACGTCGTCGTACGCCCCGACGGCCTGCACCACCTGCAGGATTCCGACCCGCACAACATCGTCCGCCTGATCCTCCCGCAGGCACCCACCCCGCACGCCCGCAACGAACAGGCCTCGGACACCCTGCGCCGCTGGCTCGACGAGGGCGTCCTGACCACCGACCCCGAACCGGGCCTGTACGTCTACGAACAGCGCCACGACGACGGCATGCTGCAACGCGGGATCATCGGCGCCCTACGCGTCTCCGACCCGTCGGACGGTGTGGTCCTGCCCCATGAGGACGTCATGCCGCATGTGGTCGCCGACCGTGCGGCCCTGATGCGCGCCACCTCCGCGAACCTCGAACCCCTGCTGCTGACCTACCGCGGCAACGGCTCGTCGGCCGCCACCAGCGAGATCGTGGAACGCGTCGCCGGCCGCCCGCCCCTGCTCTCCACCACCACGGAGGACGGCTACAGTCACCGCCTCTGGTCGGTCACCGACCCCTCCGACCTGACCCGCATACAGACCGACCTGGCCGAGCACCAGGCCCTGATCGCCGACGGCCACCACCGCTGGGCGACCTACCGCCGGCTCCGCACCGAGCACCCCTCCCCCAGTCCCTGGGACTACGGCCTGGTCCTCCTGGTCGACACCGCCCGCTACCCCCTCCGTGTCCGCGCCATCCACCGCCTCCTGCACAGCCTGCCGGTCGCGGACGCACTGGAGGCCGTGGAAGGCCTGTTCCGGGTACGACGTCTCGACGTCTCCCTGTCACAAGCCCTGGAGGCCCTGGCCGACGCGGCCTGCGCGGGCAACGCCTTCCTCCTGGCGGGAGACGGCGCCTTCCACCTGCTGGACCACCCCGACCCGGCCCTACTGGCCCGCACGATCCCGGCCGGCCGCCCGGCGGCCTGGCGCACCCTGGACGCCACCGTCCTGCACGCCACCCTCCTCGACCACGTCTGGCGCATCCCCGAGGACTCCCCCGCCCACATCGCCTACATCCACGACACGGCCGCCACGGTCGCGAAGGCGGAACGCGACGGCGGTACGGCGGTCCTGATGCACCCGGTCCGCGAGGAGGTCGTCCGCGACCTGGCCCGCCAGGGCGTGACCATGCCCCGCAAGTCGACGTCCTTCGGCCCGAAGCCTGCGTCGGGTCTGGTACTGCGGGCACTGGACCTCTGACCGGTCCGACACAGAAGACACAAAAGAAGGGCGGGGCCGTATGGCCCCGCCCTTCGTCGTCACAGACCGACCGGGTCAGCCCTTGCCGTCCTCGTCGTCCCGGTCCTTGTCGTCCCGGTCCTTGTCGTCCCGGTCCTTGTCCTCGATGTCGACGGCTTCGAGGTCAACGTCGTCACCGTTGGTGTCGTCGCTCTCGTCGAAGGCGTCGACGAACTCGACCCCGTCCATCTCGGCGAGCCGGTCCGAGGCGTCCGTGCTGCCGTCCCGGTCGGCCTCGACGGCCTTGGCGAACCACTCCCGCGCCTCACCCTCACGACCGGCGGCGAGCAGCGCGTCGGCGTAGGCGTAACGCAGCCGAGCGGTCCACGGCTGAACGGAGTTGGAGGCCAGCTCGGGGCTCTGCAGCGTCACGATCGCCGCGTCCAGCTGCCCCATGTCACGCCGGGCACCGGCCGCGACCAGCCGCATCTCGACCTGCCCGGCCTTGTCGAGCTTGTGCACCTCGGGCGCCCCGGCCATGTCCAGCGCCTTCTCGGGACGCCCAAGGCCACGCTCGCAGTCCGCCATCAGCGGCCACAGCTCCGCGCTGCCGGTCATCCGCCGCGCGGCCCGGAACTCGGCGAGCGCCTCGGCGTACATCTGGTTCGCGTACGCGGCGAACCCGGCCGCCTCCCGTACGGCGGCCACGCGCGAGGCGAGCCGCAGGGCCACCTTTGAGTATCCGTACGCGCCCTCGGGGTCCTCGTCGATGAGCCGGGCGACCATCACCAGGTTCTTGGCGACGTCCTCGGCGAGCGTCTTGGGCAGACTCTGCAGCTCCTGCCGTACGTCCTTGTCGATCTCTTCGCCGGTGACGTCCTCGGGGATCGGCAGCCGCTTGATCGGCTCCCGGTCGCCACGGTCCCGGTCGCGGTCGTCGCGGAAACGGCTTCCGCCCTGCCGGTCGTCCCGCCCGCGGAAGCCCCCGGGGCGCCCACCGCGGTCGTCACGGCGGGGGCCACCACGTCCACCGCGGTCGTCGCGCTGGTACGCGGGGCGGGAACCACGGTCACGGTCACCGTCTCGCCGGTCGTCACGGCGACCGTACCCACCACCGCGGTTGTCATCGCGGCGGAAGCCGCCCCGGTCGCTGTCACGCCGCTCGCCCCGGTCATCACGACGGAAGGTCGGACGCTCGCCGCGGTCGCCTCGGTCTCCGCGGTCGTCACGCCGGAAGGACGGGCGTTCGCCGCGGTCGTCACGGCGGAAGGACGGGCGCTCGCCCCGGTCGCCCCGGTCGTCACGGCGGAAGCCGCCGCGGTCACGGTCACGGTCGTCCCGACGCGGGCCACGGTCACGGTCACGATCGTCACGCTGGAAAGCCGGACGGGGACCACGGTCACCGTCACGCCGGTCGTCCCGACGACCGTAACCGCCACCGCGATTGTCATCCCGCCGGCCATCACGACGATCGTCGCGGCGGTCGTCGCGCCGGTCGTCACGGCGGAAACCGCCACGGTCACCCTGGCCACCGCGGTCACCGCGGTCGTCGCGCGGACGGTCGTCACGGCGACCGTACCCACCGCCACCGCTCCGGTTGTCGTCACGGCGGAAGCCGCCTCGGTCGCTGTCACGCCGCTCGCCCCGGTCATCACGCCGGAAGGAGGGACGCTCGCCCCGGTCACCGCGATCGTCACGACGGAAGCCGCCGCGGTCACGGTCACGGTCGTCCCGACGCGGGCCACGGTCACGGTCACGATCGTCACGCTGGAAAGCCGGACGGGGACCACGGTC
>NZ_JBSFDB010000018.1:0-204317 GCF_053593695.1 Streptomyces sp. NPDC002144 | reverse complement strand
TTCGACATGATCTGCAGACCAGGACGGGCGAGCTCGGCGCGCATCAGCAGCGCCATCACGCCGCCGATCAGGAAGAACGCGAACGACGTGACGAGGTAGAGCGTCCCGATCGTCTTGTGGTCGGTGGTCGTAAGCCATCTGAGGTGCCTCATGCCCCGCCTGTGTCCGGGCCCGGCCCGCCGGTCACACTCCAGTGACGCGACGAGAATCACGCAGACGGGTGTGACGATCCGGCGGGTGCCGGACACGAACGGGACATGAGCAACGACGAGATCTTCGCCGCTGCCTATCGCGAGCACTACTGGGCGGTCAGCCGCTATGTCGCGCGGCGACTGGACGGGCGGGCCGGCGAGGTGGAGGAAGTGGTGGCGGAGGTGTTCACGGTCGCCTGGCGACGCCGGGCCGACCTGCCGGGGTCCCCGCTGCCCTGGCTGTACGGGGTGGCCCGCAACTGCCTGGCCAACGCGGTACGCGGACACGGGCGCCGGCGCCGGCTGGTGGACCGGCTGGGCAACGACGAGAGCGCACACGGGCGGCACATCGTGGACAGCCCCGACGCCGAGTCGCCCGGCGCCTGGGTGCACGAGGCGCTGGGGAGGCTGTCCGAGACCGACCAGGAGGTGCTGCGCCTGACGGCGTGGGAGGAACTGGACATCGACGAGGTGGCCGTCGCCCTCGGCTGTGGCAGACGGGCCGCGGCGATGCGGCTGCACCGGGCCAGACGCCGGCTGAGAGCCGAGATAGACCGTATGCGTCCCCCGCTAAAGACCGGTGCGGCCACGAAGGAGCACGACCATGGCTGACGAACTCGACCTGCTGCGCCGCGCCAACCCCGTTCCCGTCGGCGGCGCCCACTTCGGCGACGGACCACTCGACCACCGCGCCGAACGGCACCTCGCCGGCCTGCTGAGCGAGCGGCCCGCCCAGCGCCGGCCCCGGCTGCTCGACACCCGGCGTTCCCGGCTGACGTGGGGACTCGTCACCGCGGCCGTCGTCTCCGCCGTCACACTGACCCTGGTCGTCAGTGGCCCCGGCACACAGCCAGCCGTCGCCGCGCCCCGCCCCCTGGTGGTGCTGGCCGACTCCACGCCGATGCCCCTGGATCAACTGGCCGGCCGCGCCGAGACGGCCGCCGCCGACGGCTCAACCAAGCCGCGCAAGGGCACCCATGTGCAGTCCTGGAGCCTGGGCATGAGCGACGACAAGCCCCCGATCACCCTTCCCGAAGAACGCATCGTGCGCTGGAAGGCCGACGGCAGCCACACGGAGCTCGTCGTGGCGACCGATCCGCGCCACCGCGGCCGGCCCGTCCTCAGCGACGAGGGCGGGGACCCGCGCCTGGTCGAGGACGGCCATGTCGTCGACCGGCGGACCTATCCGCCGAGTTGGAGCGACGCCCCGCCCGAGTCGCCGCCACCGCACGACGTGGCCGGGCTGCGCGCCTATCTCCAGGAGACCGAGTACACCCCCACCGCCCTGACGACCCCGGAACTCCTCCACGCCGTCGCCGACCTGCTCGACCACTGGACCCTGGGCGCCCGCGAGAACGCCACCCTCGCCCGGCTGCTGGCCGACACCCGGGGACTGCGGCCGGTCGGCGAGGTCACCGACCGGCTCGGGCGGCGCGGACAGGCCTACGTGTACGACGGATCCGGCACCCGCACGATGCTCATCATGGACCCGTCCGAGGGTGCCGTACTGGGCCTGGAGACCACCTTCTCCCGGGCCGATCCCAAGTACGGCGTCAAGGCCGGCGACGTGATGTCGTACAGCGCCTGGATGCGCTGATCACACCCCGAGCTGCCGGGCGGCGGCGTCGACGGTCTGCTCCAGCAGCGTGGCGATGGCCGCCGGGCACCGGGGTGATGAGCCCGGCCCGCTCGACCGCGGAGTCGAAGTCGACGTCGCCCACGTTGCCCGGGTTGTACCCGGCGTCGATCACGACGGCGCCGGGCTTGATGTCCTCACCGCGGACGAGCCGAGGCCGGCCCACCGCGGCGACCACGATGTCCGCCTCGCGCACCACCGACGACAGGCCGGTGGTGCGCGAGTGGCAGTACGTCACCGTCGCGTCGCGGGCGAGCAGCAGCATGCCGACCGGCTTGCCGAGGATGGCGCTGCGGCCCACGACGACGGCGCGTTTGCCGGCGGGACCGACGTCGTACTCGTCGAGGAGTCGCATGATCCCGCCGGGCGTGCAGGAGACGAACCCCGGCAGGCCGAAGCTCATCGTGGCGAACGAGGCGAAGGTGACGCCGTCGACGTCCTTCTCGGGCGCGATCGCCTCGAACGCGGCCCGCTCGTCGATGTGTTCGCCCACCGGATGCTGCAGCAGGATGCCGTGCAGGGCGGATAACTCCCGCAGAGCGGCGACGAGTTCCCCGGTGGTCGTGGCGGTCGGCAGGGCCACGTGCGGGGACTCGATGCCGGCCCTGCGGCAGCGGTTCTGCTTCATACGGACTAGGTGACGGTGGCGGGGTCCTCGCCGACCAGAACGGTCGCGAGACAGGGGGCCGTTCCCCTGTCGGGCGGTGAGGTCGGCCGCCTTCTTGGCGGTGTCCTCGATGATGCGTCCCGCGAGCGCGGTGCCTGCCATGAGCCGGGCCTGCGACATGATCCACTCCTGGGCTGGAGTGAAGGGATCGCCCAGGCGCACGGCATCGACTGTTCGCGGCCGCTCCCCGGTGGTGCTCCATCTCAGCGCCAGTCACGGCCCGCCATGAGCCTAGGGCCTGTTGCGAAAGTCCCGCCTGCCCCGCGACGCCCGGCACGCTCCCCCAGAGGGGGGACCCCCACTCGCCGCACCGGGCACAAACCCAAGTACGTCCAGTACGAGGGCGTGCACCCGGCACGCCGAGAGCACGCTCCCCCACGCTCGAACCACCTCGCGCGGGGGGACCCCCATCACGCCGCAGGGCCCGCCCTCCGGGCGGACGGCGGGACTTTCGCAACAGGCCCTAGCCGACCGGCTCCTCCCGCACCGGCGGGGCCGCCGTCGGATCGACACCGTCGAGGAACCCGGACGCCTGGGCGTGCAGACGTCCGGCACCGACGGCGCCGGCCCAGCGGGTGACCTCTGCCGCGAGGGCCCTGGCCCCGGCCTCGTCACCCGTGGCGCGCGCCACCACGGCCAGCAGCAGCTGCTGGGACAGCGTGCCCGCGACGAGGCCCGCGCCGGCGCCGAGCGCGGTGGCCCGCCGCCAGCGTTCGAGGGCGCGCTCGTGGTTCCCGCCGTCGTGGTCGTGCATGCCGAGGTGCCGCAGTGCCTCCCGGGCCAGCAGCGGATCGGGGCCGGACTCCCCGGCCGCCAGGGCGGCCGCGTAGTGGGCGGGCGCGGAGGCGAGGTCGGCGAAGAGGTTGTCGGTGATCAGTCCCAGGTACATCGAGGCCCAGCCGCCTCGCACCTCGTCGGGCGCGCCGTCGCGCAGGTCCCGCGCCTGCCGCCTGAGCCCTGCGAGGACCTCCGGGTCCTTTCCCTCGGGGCCGAGGCACAGAGCGCCGTCGACGACCAGCAGACGGCCGTAGGTGTGCCGCAGCCGTGCGAAGCCGAGGTCCCAGTCGTCCTCGGGCAGCACCTCGGCCGCGGTCTCGAGGCGGGGACCGGCGATGTCGCTGCCCGTGAACCAGTCGCTCTCCAGGGCGACTTCGGCCGCGGCTCGGGCGAGCCGGGCTCGGTCCGCCGGGTCGTCGGGGACGGCCGAGTCCAGCAGTCGAAGGGCTCTGGGCCAGCGGCCGGCGAGGGACAACTCCTGGGCGGAGGCGATCAGTTCATCGATGGTGACGGATATGCGCAAAGCGCTCGTCGTGTTCGTCATGATGGGAGAAGGTAGTTATGCGGAAAACCATCCACAAGAAAACCACTGCGGGAGACAGACGATGGAGGACTCGGCGGACCGGCATGTCGAGGAATGGGTGAAGGAACTCGACTGGATGGACCCGGTGAAGGAGGCGATCTTCGTCCGCCTGGCCATCCTGTCCCGGCACGCGTCCAAGGCGCGGCGCGAGATGCTCGACTCCGACGGGCTGCGCCACTGGCAGTACAAGGTGCTGCTCACCCTGCGCCGGCTCGGCCCGCCCTACACCGCGAGCCCGTCACAGCTCGCCGACCGGCTGGGGCTGACCCGGGGCGCGCTGTCGGCCCGGCTGGGACCGCTGGAGGAGGCGGGCCTGATCTGCCGTACCCACGAGGAGGGCGACCGCCGGCGGGTGCGGGTGCGGCTCACCGAGGCAGGAGACGCGGCCTTCGAGCAGCATGCCGCGTCGGAGGAAGCGGGCGAGGTCGCGCTGCTCTCCGTACTGACCGCGGAAGAACGGCGGACACTGGCCGACCTGCTGCGGAGGCTGGTCGTCGCCGCCGAGTCCGGCCCAGAGCCGCCCGAGCCGAAAAGGTCCAGGTCAACCGGGAGCTGACCTGGACCCTCGCGGTTCTGGCTCCTACTCGTCCCATGCCTGGATCAGGATTTCCTCGGCGATCTTCCCGTCCCGCAGCGTGATCATCGACTCGGCCAGGACCCGGGTCCCGTCCGCGTACTCGCACGACTGGCTGTAGGCGGCGTGGTCGCCCTGGACGATGCACTGGTCGACCCGGTGCGTCATGTCCCGGCTGTAGATGTCCTCGAACAGCGCGCCGATCTCGTCGCGGCCGTGCAGGACCCGGGGTTTGCTGGGCTGGGTGTTGCGGTCCACGATGCGCACTTGCGCGTCGTCCGCGTAGAGCGACAGAAGGTCTGCCGCCGTGTGTCCCTCGACGCCCTTCTTCAGCGTGTCGGCGTTGAAGCTGCTGCTTGCCGCGGTGCCCATGGTGACCTCCTTCGAGGGCCGCGAAGGCCTCACCTTCGAGACTCCTCCGCCCCGGCGGGCTCGGCAAGCGCAACCGGACGCTACGCCTCGCGGGTGAGGGGAGGCGAGCGCCCGTGTCCGGCGGCGCCGCGGTGCCGTTGCTCACAGCATGATCTCAACACGACGTATCGTCGCCGCCGTCGGTCTCGCCGCGGGCCTGACCGGGCTGGCCGCGCCGCTGGCCTCCGCGGCCGGGGCGGCGGCACCGGGCACGGGCGCAGTCAAACCGATGGCCACCCTCGACTCACTCACCGTGAGCGACCTGCCCGCGGCGCACAGGGCGGAGATTCCGCGGCCGTCCGGGCAACTGCAGCAGCTGAACCGGCTCAACGACCTCGGCCAGCTGCACCAGCTCACCGACATGGCCGCGCCCGTGACCGGTCTGCTCGGCGGCATCGAGTAGCCGGCCGCGTACCGCGGAACGAGGGCCGCCCCGGATCCGGGGCGGCCCTCGTCGCGTGTCAGCCCGCCGTCGCCAGGAACTGCGTGGCGGCGAGCTCCGCGTAGAGCGGGTCGGCGGCCACCAGTTCACGATGGGTGCCCACGGCCCGTACCCGGCCCGCGTCCATGACGACGATCCGGTCGGCCGTCGTCACCGTGGACAGCCGGTGGGCGACGACGAGGACCGTGGTCGTCCGGGCGACGTCCGTGACGGTGTCGCGCAGGGCCGCCTCGTTCACCGCGTCCAGTTGCGAGGTCGCCTCGTCCAGGAGCAGCAGGCGCGGGCGGCGCAGCAGCGCGCGGGCGATGGCGACCCGCTGCCGCTCACCGCCCGAGAGCTTGGTGCCGCGGTGCCCCACCAGGGTGTCGAGCCCCTTGGGGAGCCGGGCGACCAGCCCGTCCAGCCGGGTCGTCTTCAGCACCCGGGTGAGCATCGCCTCGTCGGCCTCCGGATTGCCCAGCAGCAGGTTGTCCCGCAGCGAACCCGACAGGACCGGGGCGTCCTGCTCCACATAGCCGATCGCGGAGCGCAGCCGGGGCAGCTCCCACTCGGCCAGATCACGGCCGTCGAGCGATATCGTCCCGGACTCCGGGTCGTAGAACCGCTCGATGAGCGAGAACACCGTGGTCTTGCCCGCGCCGGACGGACCGACGAACGCCGTCATGCCGCGCGCGGGCACCTCGAAGGTGACCCCGTGATGGACGTACGGCAGGTCGTCGGCGTACCGGAAGCGGACCTCGTCGAAGGCGAGCGAGGCCGGCTCGGCGCCGGCCGCGGGCAACGGCGCGGCTGCGGCCGGGGGTTCGGCGGGCAGGGCCAGCGCCTCCTGGATACGGGCCAGGGCGGCGGCGCCCGTCTGGTACTGCGTGATCGCGCCGACCACCTGCTGGATCGGGGACATCAGGTAGAAGACGTACAGCAGGAACGCCACCAGTGTGCCGACCTGGATGGCGCCGGTCGCCACCCGCGCCCCGCCCACCGCCAGCACCGTGATGAAGGCGATCTGCATCGCCAGACCGGCCGTGTTGCCCGCCGCGGCCGACCACTTGGCGGCCCGCACGCTCTGCCGCCACGATTCCTCGGCGGCCTCGTGCAGCGTCCGCTCCTCCCGGTGCTCCGCGCCGGACGCCTTCACCGTGCGCAGCGCGCCGAGGATGCGTTCCAGCGAGGCACCCATCACCCCGACCGCGTCCTGAGCCTGCCGGCTCGCCCTGTTGATGCGCGGCACGATCACGCCGAGCACCGTGCCCGCGCCCAGGATCACCGCCAGTGTTACCCCGAGCAGCACCGGGTCCACCAGACCCATCATGACCACGGTCGCCACCAGCGTGAGCCCGCCCGTGCCGAGGCCCACCAGGGAGTCGGTGGTGACCTCGCGCAGCAGGGTGGTGTCGGAGGTGATCCGGGCCATCAGGTCGCCGGGTTCGCTGCGGTCGACCGCCGTGATGCGCAGCCGCAGCAGATACGACGACAGCGCGCGCCGCGCCCCGAGCACCACCGACTCCGCCGTGCGCCGCAGCACGTACGAACCCAGCGCGCCCAGCGCCGCGTTGGCGACCACCAGGGCCGACATGGCGAGCAGGGCGCCGGTGATCGCCCGGTCGTGGGACAGGTCGTCGATCAACCGCCTGGCCACCAGCGGCAGCAACAGCCCGGCGGCACCGGTGAGCAGCGACAGCAGCGCGCCGGCCAACAGGGCGCAGCGGTGCGGGCGTACATAGCCGAGGAGGAGCCGCCAGGCGGGCGGACGGGTCCCGGTGTCTGCGATGCTCACGGCGCTCCTCGACGGTCGTTGAGCATTCAGGCTACGTCGGCGCCGACCGCCGTCCGCGGCCAGTCCGCCGCCGTCGCCGGGCTGTACGCGGCGGACCGTAGCGGCTGCAGGTCGTGGGTGGTTCCTCCGGCGACCGATGTCGTGTCGTTACTGATCAGTCACGCGTAGGGTCGAATGGACCGAAAGCGGCCGATGAAAGGGTTCAGCACCATGGCGCAGGAAGTACGCGGCGTGATCGCACCGGGCAAGGGCGAGCCGGTGCGGATGGAGACGATCGTCGTGCCCGATCCCGGCCCGGGGGAAGCGGTCGTCCAGGTGCAGGCGTGCGGGGTGTGCCACACCGACCTGCACTACAAGCAGGGCGGCATCAGCGACGACTTCCCCTTCCTGCTCGGTCATGAGGCCGCGGGTGTGGTGGAGTCGGTGGGCGAGGGTGTCACGGACGTGGCGCCCGGGGACTTCGTGATCCTCAACTGGCGTGCCGTGTGCGGTCAGTGCCGGGCGTGTCTGCGCGGGCGGCCCTGGTACTGCTTCAACACCCACAACGCGAAGCAGAGGATGACGCTCGCCTCGACGGGTCAGGAACTGTCCCCGGCGCTGGGCATCGGCGCCTTCGCGGACAAGACGCTGGTGGCCGCCGGACAGTGCACCAAGGTCGACCCGGGCGTGGCCCCGCAGGTGGCCGGCCTCCTCGGCTGCGGGGTGATGGCCGGGATCGGCGCGGCGATCAACACCGGCAACGTCGGGCGCGGGGACAGCGTGGCGGTCATCGGCTGCGGCGGGGTGGGCGACGCGGCGATCGCCGGGTCCCGGCTGGCGGGCGCGGCGAAGATCATCGCCGTGGACATCGACGACCGCAAGCTGGCCACCGCCCGGGAACTGGGCGCCACCCACACCGTGAACTCGCGGGAGAGCGATCCGGTGGAGGCGATCCGCGAGCTGACCGGCGGCTTCGGCGCCGACGTCGTCATCGAGGCGGTCGGCCGTCCCGAGACGTACCACCAGGCCTTCTACGCCCGCGACCTGGCCGGCACGGTGGTGCTGGTCGGCGTGCCCACCCCGGAGATGAAACTAGAACTGCCCCTGCTGGACGTCTTCGGCCGTGGCGGTGCGCTCAAGTCGTCCTGGTACGGCGACTGTCTGCCCAGCCGGGACTTCCCCCTGCTGATCGACCTGCACCTGCAGGGCCGCCTGCCGCTGGAGAAGTTCGTCACCGAGACCATCGAACTCGGTGAGGTGGAGAAGGCGTTCGAGCGGATGCACCACGGTGACGTGCTGCGCTCGGTGGTGGTGCTGTGATGGCCGCCCGCATCGAACGCCTGGTCACCTCGGGCACCTTCGCCCTGGACGGCGGCACCTGGGAGGTGGACAACAACGTGTGGCTCGTCGGGGACGACCACGAGGTTGTCGTCATCGACGCGGCCCACAACGCCGACGCGATCGCCGAGGCGGTGGGCGACCGCCGGCTGACGGCGATCGTGTGCACCCACGCCCACAACGACCACGTCAATGCCGCACCCGCCCTCGCGGAGCGCACCGGTGCCACCATCTGGCTGCACCCGGACGACCTGCCGCTGTGGAAGCTCACCCACCCCGACCGGGACCCCGACGCCCATCTCGTCGACGGCCAGGTCATCGAAGCGGCCGGCGCCGACCTCACGGTGATCCACACCCCGGGACACGCGCCCGGCGCGGTCTGCCTCCACGACCCCGGCCTGGCCACGGTCTTCACCGGCGACACCCTCTTCCAGGGCGGGCCGGGCGCCACCGGCCGCTCCTACTCCCACTTCCCGACGATCATCGACTCCATCCGCGACCGCCTGCTCACCCTCCCACCGCAGACCAAGGTCCTCACCGGCCACGGCGATCCGACCACGATCGGCGCCGAGGCACCGCACCTGGAGGAGTGGATCGCCCGCGGCCACTGAGCGTGCTCGCCCCACCGGGTACGTGTGCGGGTGCGTGGCTCCGAACGAGTGGACTCGCTGCGATGCCCGGGGAAGGGCGCCTTCCCGATCGGCCGCCGATGGTGATGTTGCCGTCCCGGCCCGTGACTGGAGAGGCGCCCCCGCATGCGACGTACCCCCCGCCGGCGACTGCTCGCCGCGACACTGTTCGTGGCGTCCCTGCTGGTCCCGACGGCCGTGGCCCCCGCCACCGCCGTCCCGGCCGGGACCGCCCACCCGACCGGCCGGCACCAGTGTCCGCCGGGCGGTCTCGGGCCGGGCGTGACCGCACGGCTGGACCGGACGATCGAGGACGTCCGCCGGCAGGCGGGCATCCCCGGTGCCGTCGTGGGACTGTGGATGCCGGGCAAGGGGTGCTACGTGCGGGCGAGCGGCGTCGCCGACAAGGCGACCGGCAGGCCGATGACCCCCGACGTCTACGAGCGGATCGGCAGCGAGACCAAGACCTTCACGGCCACCGCCCTGCTGAAACTCGTCGACGACCATCGCGTCCGGCTGGACGACCCCGTCTCCCGCTACGTCCACGGCGTGCCGGACGGCGGCCGGATCACGCTGCGCCACCTCGCCGAGATGCGCAGCGGCCTGTTCCCGTACAGCTCCGACCCGGACTTCGTGCATGACCTGCTGAGCGACCCGGAGCGCTCCTTCACTCCCCGGCAACTGCTCGCGTACGCGTTCAAGCACAAGAACACCTTCGCGCCGGGCACGCGGTTCCAGTACTCCAACACCAACTTCGTCCTGCTCGGGCTGGTCGTCGAGAAGGTCTCCGGCCAGCGGCTCGCGGACTTCGTCGACGCGAGGATCCTGCGGCCGGCCCGGCTGCACCACACGCTGCTGCCGCGGGGGACGGAGTTCCCCCGGCCGCATCCGCACGGCTACACGGACCAGACGCTGACCGGCGCGGAGGCCGACGCCACCGACTGGAACCCCAGCTGGGCATGGGCGGCCGGGGCGATGATCTCCGACCTGCATGATCTGCGCCGCTGGGCGGAGGTCGTCGCCACCGGGAGACTGCTCAGCCCCCGTACCCAGGCGCAGCGGCTCAGGATGCTGCCGACCGGTCTCCCCGGCCTCAGCTACGGCCTCGGCCTCTTCGACGCCAACGGGTGGATCGGGCACAACGGCTCCATCCCCGGCTACGAGACCGTGACCGTGTACCTGCCCTCGCAGCGGGCCACCCTGGTCATCATGATCAACACGGACTCGACCGTCCAGGGCCAGGAGCCCTCCACCCTCCTCGCGCGGGCCGTCACGGCGATCGTCACCCCGGACCACGTGTACGACGGCGCGGTCGCACCGCGCTGAACCGGCGCGCACCGGCGGCAAAAAGGCGACAGAAGATGTCCGGTTTCCACGGCACCCTCGGCAGTGACCGACAACCGAGGCCAACGGGAGGCCGGACATGTCCGCAGCGCTGAACGGCAAGGTGGCGCTCGTCGCCGGGGCGACGCGGGGGGCGGGCCGCGGGATCGCGGTGGAACTCGGCGCGGCGGGCGCCACCGTTTACGTCACCGGACGCAGCACCCGCGCACGGCGCTCCGAGTACGACCGTCCCGAGACCATCGAGGACACCGCCGACCTCGTCACCCGAGCCGGCGGCCGGGGCATCGCCGTACCCACCGACCACCTCGAACCGGACCAGGTCCGCGCCCTGGTCGACCGCATCGCCGACGAGCAGGGCCGCCTGGACGTCCTCGTCAACGACATCTGGGGCGGTGAGAGTCTCTTCGAGTGGGACCGTCCGGTCTGGGAGCACGACCTGGACAAGGGCCTCAGGCTGCTGCGGCTCGCCGTCGAGACGCACGCCGTCACCAGCCACCACGCCCTGCCCCTGCTGCTGCGCCGGCCCGGCGGCCTGGCCGTGGAGGTCACCGACGGCACCGCCGAGTACAACCGTGACACCTACCGCGTCTCCTTCTTCTACGACCTCGCCAAGACCGCCGTCCTGCGCATGGCCTTCGCCCTCGGCCACGAACTCGGCCCGCGCGGCGCCACGGCCGTCGCGCTGACACCGGGGTGGCTGCGCTCGGAGATCATGCTCGACCAGTTCGGCGTACGCGAGGACAACTGGCGCGACGCCCTTACCGAGGTCCCGCACTTCGCGATCTCCGAGACCCCGCGCTACGTCGGCCGCGCCGTCGCCGCCCTCGCCGCCGACCCGGAGGTGGCCCGCTTCAACGGCCGCTCCCTGTCCAGCGGCGGCCTCGCCCAGGTCTACGGCTTCACGGACCTCGACGGCAGCCGGCCGGACGCCTGGCGCTATCTCGTGGAGGTGCAGGACGCGGGGAAACCGGCGGACGTGACCGGGTACCGGTGAGGTCAGGAACCCGGCATCACCGGCAGCGGCCAGCGCGCGGAATGGCCCGGGGGCAGCGCGAGGTCCTCTCGGACGGCCTCGTAGTAGCCCTCGCGGCCGGCGCGCTGGCGCTCCAGCAGGGCCTGCCAGGCCGCCGGGTCCCGTGTGCCGTCCCGCACGAACCGTTCCATCTCCAGCACGGTGACGATCCATGCCCGGGCCCGCTCCACGACCTCCGGGCTGCCCAGCAGGATCAGTGCCTCCCCGTGCGGCTCGCGGGCGGTCTGCACCTCGGACAGCAGCGGCTCCGCCTCCTGCGGGGTCAAAGGGTGCGGGTGCGGGTCGTTGCCGAGGTGCGCCGCCACCCGGTAGGTCAGCGCCACCTGCTGCTTCAGCGCCTGGGCCCAGTCGGCGTACACCGCGAACCGCCGCTCCTCCCACCGAGCCGCCCGCTCCCGCCGGAACCGCGCCCGATCACCCCGCACCACCGCCAGATACGAGCCGAGAGCACCGATCACGACACCTATCAGTGCGGGGAGCTGCTGCAGAAAAGCGGACATGGACGCACGCTATCTGTCCCGTGGATCTTGCGGGGGGTAGGTTCGGGCCATGGCTGACACGAAGCGCTTCGAGGGGTACGGGGTTCTCGTCACGGGCGCGGCCCGCGGCATCGGCGCCGCCGTCGCCCGGCGCCTGGCCGAGGAGGGGGCGCGGGTCCTGCTCACCGACGCGGACCCGCCCGAGGTCGAGAAGACGGCGGGGGCACTGCGCGAACGGGGCCTGGCCACCGAGGCGTTGGCGTGCGACGTGGGGGACCGGGCGGCGGTGGAGGCGGCTGTCGCGCACGCCGTCGACGCCTTCGGCTCCCTCGACGTCCTGGTCAACAGCGCGGCCTCCTGCACCCCTGACACCCCGCTCTTCGAGGACGGCCCGGACGAGGCGTGGGCCCGCGACCTCGACATCACCCTCACCGGCGCCTACCGCTGCTGCCGGGCCGCGCTCCCGCACCTGGCGGCCTCCGGTCGCGGCGCGATCGTCAGCATCGGTTCCGTCAACGGCCGGATGGACTTCGGCAACCAGGCCTACAGCGCCGCCAAGGCCGGCCTCGCCTCCCTCACCCGTACCCTGGCCGGACAGGCGGCCGGACGGGGAGTCCGCGTCAACCTGGTCGTGCCGGGGACCGTGCGCACGTCCGCGTGGGAAGGCCGGGAGGACGACCTGGAGGCACTGCGCCCGCTGTACCCGCTCGGCAGGGTCGGGGAACCGGAGGACATCGCGGCGGCCGTCGCCTTCCTCGCCTCCCGCGACGCGGCCTGGATCACCGGTACCGAACTGACCGTCGACGGCGGCCTGACCGCGGTCCACACGGGGTTCAACGCGGTGACGGGGGTACGCAGCAGCACCTGACCCTCACCGTCGCCTCACCCCTGACGCGGCGGTCGGCGAAGTCACCTACGGCAGGCAGGAGTTGGGGGACCGAGGCGGGCCCCGGGCGAGTGTGCGGTGCGCGTCCTCGGGGTAGGCAGGGGACGACCGCTGTGACCTTGCGCACTGCGAATGTCACCGTTTCGTCGTAACGTGCGGCGACTTACAACCGATCGCGGCGGACATCGGTCTAGCTGGCAGAGATCGCAGATCGGACGACCATTCCGCGCGAAAGGCAAAGGCAGACCATGGGGGACATCCGCAGACGGGGAGCCGTCGCACTCGGGATCACCGGACTGGTGGCACCGCTCACCCTCGCCCTGGGCACCGGTTCCGCCCAGGCGGCCACGAGCTGCACCACGCAGGCCGGGCCCTATCAGAAGCAGGTGGAGAAGTTCCTCGGCCGGCCGGTCGACGGAAAGCAGTCCGCCGCCGACTGCCAGGCCATCAAGGCCTTCCAGACCAAGCACGGCATCACCCCGAACATCGGGTACGCGGGTTCCGTCACCTGGGGCGTGATGGACCTCATGAACAAGCAGAAGGCCGTGGGGAACAACCCCAACAAGGAAGGCAAGTGCCCGACGAACAAGGGGCGCATAGCCTGCGTGAACCTCACGCTCCAGCTCAGCTGGATCCAGGACGGCAGCAGGCTCGTCTACGGCCCGGTCCCGGTCCGCACCGGCCGCAAGGGGTACGTCACCCGCACCGGTCTGAAGAAGATCTACTGGCGTGACAAGAACCACGTCTCGAACATCTACAACGTGCCGATGCCCTACAGCCAGTTCTTCGACGGCGGCCAGGCCTTCCACTCGGTCAACCTCAGCATGTGGAACCCGCCGGGCTCGCACGGCTGCGTCAACATGACCACGACCACCGCCAAGAAGTACTGGTCCCTGCTGAAGACCGGCGACGACGTCTTCGTGTACGGGCGCAAGCCGGGCACCTGAGCGGGCACCCGGCCCGGCGTCCCGCCTACTGCGGGGCGTCCCCGAAGTCCGGGATCTCCAGCCGTACCCCGCCCTGCCGCGCCGACTCGTGCGCGATGATGCCCGGCAGGGTGTAGCGGGCGGCCACCCATGCGTTGACCGACGGCAGGGACCGCGTGTTGACGGCGGTCACGAAGTCGTCGACGAGGAAGTGGTGGCTGCCCTCGTGCCCGTTGTGCAGGTTGTCGAACGCCCGCGGCAGCCGCGCCCGGTCGTGCACCGGTGCCGAACCGGAGGTGAAGGCCGCCCGCAGCTCCGGCGCGATGTGCTGGAGCGACGGGTCGTCGGGGGACATGGTGGGCTTGGGCTCCAGCAGTTCGCTGATGTCCTTCACGCCCTTCTTGTCCTGCCACAGGGCCACCGTGGCGAGCTGCTCCATGCTCGCCTCGGTGCCGAAGAAGCGGAACCGGGACTCGCGGATGTGCGAGGGGTAGCCGACGCGACGGAACTCGTTCGTACGGAACGATCCGCCTCCCGCGACCTCGAACAGCGCGGTGGCGTTGGAGACGTCGTTGTCGAACTGGCTGACGGAGCGGTCGAAGACGCCGTCGCCGCGGTCGTCGCGGACACCGATCGCCGACACGCTCACCGCGTGCGTCTGCCAGGCGCCCAGCACCCCGCCGACCGCGTGCGTCGGGTACAGCAGCGGGGGATAGCTGGCGGTGGCCTTCCAGTTCTCGCCGCCGCTGTACTGGTAGGCGTCGTAGAAGCCGAGGTCCATGTCGTGGACGTAGTCGCCCTCGGCGTAGAAGAGCCGCCCGAAGGCGCCCTCCGCGATCTGGTTGCGGGCGTGCACCGTCGCCGGGTTGTACTGGCTGGTCTCGCCCATCATGTACGTCAGTCCGGTCGTCCTGACCGCGTCGATGATCGCGGCGATCTCCTCCGTGGTGATCGCCATGGGGACCGCCGAGTACACGTGCTTGCCGGCGTTCAGGCCCTGCAGGACCAGCGGGCCGTGCGTCCACCGCTGGGTGAAGATCGCGACCGCGTCGACCGCCGGCGACTCGAGCATCGCCTCGTAGCTGGGGAAGGTGCCCGCCAGTCCCTGCGCGGCGACGAGCTGTCCGGCTCGTTCGGGCAGCAGGTCGGTGACGTACACGTCGCCGACACCGGGGTGGGCCTGGAACAGCGTCGCGAACTGACCGGAGAACTGGCCGGCGCCGACGACGCCGAGGGAGAACGTCATGAAAGGCGTGCCCTTCACTGGGAGAGGATCGACCACTTACTTTTGTCGCGAAAGAATCCTGGCGTCAAGAGTCCGGTGAGTATGTTTTCCTCGGGAGCGGTGGCACCTTAGGGTGAGCACGTTGATTCCGTGACGAAAAAAATCATGTGGGAGTCTGACCTCCATGACCACAGTTGCGGCCAGCTGGCTTCCGCTGACCCCCGGCGAGCGCTCGGTGGCGATCGAGGTGCTCGTCAACGGCCCCCTGTCGCGCACCGAGCTCGCCCGGCGGCTCGACCTCTCCGCGGGCAGCCTCACCCGGCTCACCAAGCCGCTGATCGAGTCCGGCCTGCTGGTCGAGGTGCCCGAGGCCGGCGCCCCGGCGGAAGTGCGCCAGGGGCGGCCCTCCCAACCGCTCGACGTCGTCGCCGAGTCCTGGTCCTTCATCGGCTTCAAGATCACCGAGGACATGGTCTACGGCGTCGTCACCACCCTCCGGAGCGACATCGTCGCCCGTCACGACCGCCCGCTCACCACCCATGACCCCGCCGAAGTCGCCGACGTGCTCGCGGAGATGGCCGGCGGGTTCACCGCCGCGCACCCGTGCCCGGCGGGCATCGGCATCGGCGTGGGCGGACGGGTCGAGGACCGGGCCGTGGTCGCCGAGTCCCCCTTCCTGGGCTGGCGGGGCGTGCCGCTCGCCGGACTCGTCGGGGAACGCACGGGGCTGCCCGTCGTCGTCGAGAACGACGTCGCCGCCCTCGTGGAGGCCGAGACCTGGTTCGGCGCCGGGCGGGGCCTGGACCGCTTCGTCGTCCTGACCATCGGTGCCGGCATCGGCTACGGGCTGGTGCTGGGCGGCAGACGGGTGCCGAACGCCGAGGAGGACCGCGGCTTCGGCCGCCACTGGATCGTCGACCCCCATGGCCCGCTCACCCCGGAGGGGGAGCGCGGCAGCGCCGTCTCCCTGCTCGCCATCCCGAGCATCCGCTACCAGGTCCGGGCCGCCACCGGCCGGGACTGGACCTACGAGGAGATCCTCGGCCGGGCCGCCGCCGGGGACCCCATGCCCGCCCGCGTCATCGACGAGGCGGCGCGCGCCCTCGGCACCCTGGTCGCGCAGATCTCCAACTTCGTGATGCCGCAGAAGATCCTGCTCGCCGGAGAGGGGGTCGGGCTGATGGATGTGGCGGGGAACACGGTGGGGGAGACGATCAGGACGCTCCGGCACCCGATGGCCGCCCCGGTCGCCCTGGAGACGAAGGTGTCCGACTTTCACGACTGGGCCCGCGGTGCCGCCGTGTTGGCGATCCAGGTGCTGGTGCTGGGAGCGGCGGAGTCCGAACCGGCCGGTGGATCTTGACAGATGGACGTGATCAGTAACACGGTCGGATATGCCCGTTTCCCGCCTGATTACTCACGGCGCCTTCACCTCCGGCGCCGTATGCTTCACACCATGTCCACCACTGTTGAAACCGTCTCCGAGCGTTCGGCGGACGAGGTCAACGAGGAGATCCGGGCCCTGTGGCGTCGGTCGGGCGGGACACTGAGCGTCGAGCAGCGCGAGGAGTACCAGCGGCTCGTCCTGGAGTGGGCCGCCGCGGCTCCCCAGCCCGCGCGGGCGGCCTAGCTTCGTCTGACGCCCGCCGCGCATCGGCGCGTCGGTCCGGGGCACCCCTGATCGAATGGGTCCCCTCCTCGCACTGGCCTCGGCCGTCTGTTACGGCGTCGTCGACTTCAGCGGCGGGATCCTCTCCCGCCGGGCCTCCTTCACGGCCGTCACCTTCCTCGGCCAGGTCGGCGGTCTCGCGCTCGCCTGTGTCGCCGCACTCCTCGTTCCCGCCGACGCCGTCCACCCCGCAGACCTGCTGTGGGGTGCTCTGTCCGGCCTGGGCAGCGGCACCGCCATGCACTTCCTCAACCGCGGCCTGAGCCGCGGGGCCATGACCGTCGTCGTCCCCCTGAGCGCGGTGACCGGGGTCGCCCTGTCCGTCCTGTGCGGCGTCCTCCTCCTCGGCGACCGGCCCGGCCCTTCGGCCTGGGTGGGCATCGCCGTGGCGGTGCCCGCGCTCTGGTTCGTCTCCGGCGGCCGGGCCGGCGCGGCCCACGGCGCCGGCGACGGGCTGCTCGCCAGCGCGGGCGTCGCCGTGCAGTACGTCGCCCTCGGCCTGGCAGGTGCGTCCGCCGGGCTGTGGCCGGTCGTCGCCGGCCGGGTCGCCGCCGTGCTCCTGCTGCTGCCGACCGCCCTGCGGCACGGACCCCTGCGACTTCCGCCCCGGATCGCCGCCCAGGCGCTCCTCGTCGGGGCCGGGGCCGCGCTCGGTCTGATCCTCTATCTGCTCGCCGCCCAGCGGCAGTTGCTGGCCGTCGCCGTCGTGCTCGCCTCGCTCTATCCGGCCATCCCGGTGATCCTCGGTCTGGCGCTGCTGCACGAGCGCATCACCGCGCGGCAGACCGCCGGACTGCTCGGCGCGGCGGCCGCCACCGTCCTGCTCACCCTCGGCTGACCTGTCAGCCCCAGCTCGCGGAGTAGGCGCGCCGGTAGTCCTTGCGGTCCTGCTCCGCCCGGATCCACCGCGTGGCCACCAGCGCGATCAGGCTGCCGCCGATGACCAGCATCCCGGGGCCGATGTTCCGCGGGTCGCTCAGCCGGGCCAGCAGGGTCGTGCCCGTCGAGGTGCCCGTCGCCGGGGTGGTGGAACCCGGGGACGTGGTGGTGGGCGCGATCGCGCTGTGCGTGGCCGACGCGGACGGCGCCGGTGAGGCGCCCTGCTGGGCGGCCGCCTGCTTGGAGACGATCAGCTGCACGTTGAGCGCCTGCATCGCCTTCGTCACCGGCTGGAAGAACGTCGTACCGCCCGAGGTGCAGTCGCCGCTGCCGCCCGAGGTGATGCCCAGCGCGATGCCCTCGGAGAACAGCGGGCCGCCACTGTCGCCGGGTTCGGCGCACACGTTCGTCTCGATGAGCCCGGTGACCGTGCCCTCGGGGTAGTTCACCGTCGCGTCAAGGCCCTTGACCTCGCCGTCGTGCAGACCGCTGGTGCTGCCGCTGCGGAACACGCGCTCCCCGACCACCGGATCGCTCACGCCGGTGATCCGCACCCCGTTGCCGTTGCCGATGGCCACGATGTCCGCGCCCTGTCCGGCCGTACCGCTCGCGTACTGCACGAGGGAGAAGTCGCTGCCCGGGAAGTTCTGCTGCACGGTGGTGCCGAGCTGCTGGTTGCCCTGGCTGTTGGCGAACCAGACGGAACCGGTCGGCCCGCAGTGCCCGGCGGTGAGGATGAAGTCGGTCTGCCCGTTGGTCACGTTGAACCCCGCCGAGCAGCGCCCGCCGGTCGACAGGATCGGCACCGCCCCGTTGAGCCGGGTCGTGAACGTGCCCTTGGTGCGCTCCATCCGCACGAAACTGCCGATGCCGGACGCCACCTTGGTCATGTCCGACCAGTCGGAGGCCGAGACGGTGCTGTCGGCCTGCACCACCACCTGGTTCGTCCGGTAGTCCATCGCCCAGGCCGTGCCCGCCACCCGGGGCGCCGAACGCAGCGTCGCCGTGGCCGCCTTGAGCTCGTTCATGCTGTGGCCGACCATCTTCGCCTCGGCGCCCGCCCGCTCGACCTCGGACGCCGCCTTCTTGTCGGTCACCGCGACCACCGTGCGCCCGTCCGCGCCGACCCACGTCCCCGCCGTACGGGCGGTACCCAGCTGCGCCACCAGCGAGGCACCCGTGCCGGGCGTGTCCCCCTTGGCGCTGAACGGAAGGGCGGAGGTGCCGGGAGACTCGCTCGCCATGGCGGCCTGCGTCACCATGGCTCCCCCCAGGAGGAGTCCGCCGACGGCCGCCAGTCGTGTCACTCGCCGGACCATCCGTCGTCGTGCGTGCCTCATGCATGGCTCCCGAACCAGTACGCGCGGTGCCAACACCGCGGGGCCCTCCGGTCGTTGAGCACCCTCTCTCCATACGTTCCGGGAGCCGACCGCGTTCAGCGCGCCGGTGATCCTCTACGGCTTGCGCGCCACCCCGCCGTACATCGCCACCTCAACGGGCTCGTCCCCCTCCTCCGGACGCCAGCGCGAACACGACACCACGCCCGGTTCCAGCAGCTCCAGGCCGTCGAAGAACCGCGCCACCGCCTCGGGAGTGCGCTGCGTCAGGGCCGGCGTGCCGTGCTCGTTCCAGAACCGCACCGCCTCGTCCACCTCGGGCAGCGCCGGAGTCGTGATCGTGTGCGACAGCACCAGGTGGCTGCCCGCGGGCAGGGCCTCCATGAACCGCCGCACGATGCCGTACGGGTCCTCGTCGTCGCCGACGAAGATGACCACCCCGAGCAGCATCAGCGCGACCGGCCGGGACAGGTCCAGGGTGGCGGCGGCGCGCTCCAGGACCGCCTCGACATTGCGCAGGTCCTCGTCCAGATGGTCGGTACGGCCCTCCGGCGCGCTGGTGAGCAGGGCGCGGGCGTGCGCCAGGACGAGCGGATCGTTGTCGACGTACACGACCCGGGACTCCGGGGCCAGCCGCTGGGCGACCTCGTGGGTGTTGTCGGCGGTCGGCAGCCCCGTGCCGATGTCGAGGAACTGGCGGATGCCCGCGTTTGCGACCAGGTGACGCACGGCGCGGCCCAGGAAGAGCCGGTCGGCGCGGGCGTACTCGTCGATGGAGGGGTGCAGTTCACGGATGCGGTCGCCGGCCACCCGGTCGACCTCGTAGTAGTCGCCGCCGCCGAGCCAGTAGTTCCAGATCCGTGCCGTGTGCGGACGCAGGGTGTCGATGCGTCTGCGCAGCGCCTCGGCGGGATCTTCGGTGGCTGCCGGGTTGTCCGTCACGTGCTCAGCTCCTGGAGGGCCTGGTGGTCGGGCGCGGGGGGCAACCGGCAATCTAGACGGCGGAGTTGATGTCTGCCGAGGGTACGGCGGGAGAGATTTTCCCAAGAAGTGCCGCATGGCCGGCCTCGTCGCCCCACACGGACGCCGGATCGACGTACGGCCGCAGGAGCGCCGTCAGTGCCGGGTCCGCCCGGCGGTTCAGCTCGTCCGAGGCGAGCTTGCGGGCGATCCCGGCGAGGAAGTCGGCCAGCTGCACCCGAGGATCCTCGCCGGCCACCACCAGCCGCAGCCCGACCAGCCGGATCCCGGCCAGCCGGGCCGTCTCCTCGATCCACGCGATGCGCTCCGGCGTCAGCAGGTTCTGCCGGTCGTGCACGAGCCGGACCTCCTGGCCGCCCGCGCTCCAGTACGCGGCCGTGCGCACGATCGCCGGCAGCAGCGGATTGAGCAGCGGAATCAACGGCGGTCCGGCGAGCAGTCCGGCCCGGTAGTCGTCCGCCCGGGAACGGGATGCCGCCAGCCTGTCCAGGACGGGTGCGACGGCCGTACGGGCATGCGCGCGCCGCAGGTCGTCCACCGTGCGGAAGAACAGCTCCGCCGGCTCCGAGGGCTGTCCGTCGTGCCGTACCCGCAGCAGCCGGTTCGCCGCTCGCACGAACTCCCGCCACCCCGCCTCCCCGAACGTCCGCCGTCCGGCCCGGTACAGGAACAGGGCCTCGGCCGTGTCGCCGAGCAGCAGGTGGGCCGTCCGGTCGACGACGAAGAACTCCTTCTCGACCAGGTGCACATGGGCTCTGGCGTGGATCGGACCCCCCGGCGCGAGCAGCCATTCCAGCACGGCCCGGTGCTTCTCCCGCAGCAGGTGGGTCGCCTTGTACTCCTCCGCGGGCGAGCGGATGCGGTCCCGGATCTCCCGCACACACGCGGTCGCGGCGTCCACCGGCAGCCCCACCCCGGCGTGCGCGAACACGTCGGTGTTCCCGCCGGTGAGGTTCTCGCCGTCCGACCCCGACTCGTCGCAGGCGACTTCACGGTCGTTCCAGGTCACAGCACGGCCCCCTTATCTTGTGCGTCATGAACAGGATCCCGCACGGCACGTCCGGCGAACCGAACCCCCTGCGTGCCCTGTCCCTGGACCGGCTCCGTCGCCGTACGAGCATGAAGTGGCGCACCTATCCGGCCGACGTGCTGCCGTTGTGGGTGGCGGAGATGGACGTTCCGCTGGCCGAGCCGATCGTCCGGGCGGTCACCGACGCCCTCGCGCTCGGCGACACCGGCTACCCGGCGGGCACCGCCTACGCCGAGGCGCTCGCCGCCTTCGCCGACAAGCGGTGGGGGTGGGACGGGCTCGCCGTGCAGCGCACGGCGATCGTGCCCGACGTGATGCTCGGCGTCGTCGAGATGCTGAAGCTGGTCACCGGGCACGGGGACCCGGTCGTGGTCAACTCGCCGGTGTACCCGCCGTTCCACCAGTTCATCGCGCACATGGACCGGCAGGTGGTCGAGGCCCCGCTCGGCGCGGACGGACGCATCGACTTCGGCACTCTGGAGGAGGGCTTCGAGCGGTCGGCCGCCGGCGGACGCCGGGCCGCCTACCTGCTGTGCAGCCCGCACAACCCGACCGGCGCCGTGCACACCGCCGGGGATCTGGCCGCCGTGGCCGCCCTCGCCGACCGGTACGGCGTCCGTGTGGTCGTCGACGAGATCCACGCGCCGCTGACCGCCTCCGGCGTGGACTTCGTGCCGTACCTGAGCGTCCCCGGCGGGGAGAACGGCCTGTCGCTGATGTCCGCGTCCAAGGCGTGGAACCTCGCGGGCCTCAAGGCGGCGCTCGCGATCGCGGGCCCGGAAGCCGCGGCCGACCTGGCTCGCCTGCCGGAGGAGGTCGGTCACGGCCCCAGCCACATCGGTGTCATCGCCCACACCGCCGCCCTGACGGAGGGCACGCCCTGGCTGGACGCCCTGCTCGCCGGGCTCGACGACAACCGGCGACTGCTGTCGGACCTGCTCGCCGAGCACCTCCCGGCCATCACCTGTCGCCCCGCCGAGGCCACCTATCTGGCCTGGCTGGACTGCCGTGCGCTCGGCCTCGATCAGGACCCGGCGGACGTCTTCCTGGAGCGCGGCAGGGTGGCCCTGAACTCCGGGATCCCCTTCGGCACCGGGGGCGCGGGGCACGTACGCCTGAACCTGGCCACCTCGCCCGAGGTGATCACGGAAGGCGTACGGCGGATGGCCGCGGCGCTCCGCTGAGCCGGGCCTAGACTTCCGGCATGGAGGACAGACAACTGGAACGGCTCGGCTCGGGCAAGTACCTGTTGATCACCAGCTACCGCAAGAACGGCACCCCGGTCGCCACGCCGGTGTGGGTGGTGCGCGACGGTGACACGCTCGGTGTGTGGACGGCCGCCGACTCCTGGAAGGTCAAGCGGATCAGGGCCCGCGGCGACGTCCTCGTCGGCCCCTGCGACCTGCGCGGCAATCCCACAGGAGCGCAGATTCCCGCCACCGCCGAGATCACGGACGAGGCGACCGCCGCCCGCTACCGCGAACTCATCGCCCGCAAGTACGGCATCGTCGGCCGGCTCAGCCTGCTGGGCAGCCGACTGCGCCGGGGCCTGAAGGGCACCGTCGGCATCCGCGTCACGCCGCAACCCTGAGACGCGGACGGCCGCGCGGTCCTGTGCAGGAACCGCGCGGCCGTCACGACGGCACGTCCCGGGTTACGAGGCGTCCAGCACCGTGCCGTCCAGCACCGGCCCGCCCGGCACCGGGTTGCCGACCTCGTCGCTCAGCTGGAACCGCACCGACTCCGCCGGCTCCGCCACCTGGTCCGTGACCGTCGGCAGCGACACCTCGGCGCTGACCTGCCCGGGCGGCAGGCCCGCGGCCACGCCCAGGTACTGCACCGAGGACAGCGGCCGCTCGGGATCGGGCTGCTCGCCCGAGACGTTCTCCAGCCACTGCGGATCCACGTCCTTCGTGGACAGCTCCGGCCCCACGGTGACGGGCATCACGCGGAAGAACTCGAAGAGGTCCACGTCCGCCGCGGCGGACAGCGTCACCTTCCACTTCAGGGGCTGCCCCTCGGTCACCCGGTCCGCGACCGGCGTCACGGTGACCGTCGGCATCGGGTCGTCGTTCTGCACGGTGACCCCACCCCGGTAGGAGCCGACGACGGCGCCGTGCACGGCCTTGACCAGCACCGCGTCGTCGACGTCGTAGGCGAACCGCGTGTTGCCCTTGACCTGCACCTTCACATCGATGTCGTGGCCGCCCGGACGGACCGTCACGAGGCTCTGCTTCTCCCTGCCGGTGGCCGGGTCGATGACATACACCCGCACCTGTCCGTCGCCCCGCCCGGACACCCGAACGGGCACCTGGTAGGTGCGGACGCCCGAGTCGCCCTCCTTCACCGTCGTACGGCCGATGTCGACGCGCGGCAGCGCGGCCTCCCGCACCGCCGGAGTGCCGGGGCGCCAGCCCCAGGCGTCCATCAGCCAGGCCTGGCCCCCGGCCGAGCGGGGCGTCAGCTCGAGGGACTTGACGTGCTTCAGGTCCAGGCCAGTCCGGGACGCGGCGGTCAGCGGGACGCGGACCTCACGGGCCCAGAAGGAGGCGGTGCGTTCGGTGCCGGGCAGCCCGTCGACCTTGACCGCGCCGAGGGCGGCCCGCCTGCCGTGCGTGTCGGTCAGGGACACGTCGAAGCGGGTGCCGGTCGAGTTCGGCGGGACGATCAGTCGCAGCGCCAGGTCGGTGGAGCCGGCGAGCGCGACCGGGACGGCAGGACGGATCAGCGTCGGGGAGCCGGCCGCCGACCACTTCAGCGCGACGGCGCGACGGCCGACCTCGCGGGCGGGCTCCCACGTCGCGAAGTGCGGGGAGACGCCCTTCGCGCCCGAGGGGAGGCAGGCTATGTGCTGGTCCGGGTCGACGGCCGAGCACAGCCGCCCCCCGGTCACCGACAGCTTGCCGTCCGGCAGGAGGCCGCCGACGCGGTTCGCCCCGACGGCGTGGGTGAGCACGCGCGCCGGGTCCGCCGAGGGTGCCCGCCTGCCGGAACCGTCCAGCAGCGGCCGTACCCGGTCGTCCCCGGCGACGAACAGCCGTGCCGCCGCCGCGATGTACGTGCTGCCCGCCCGGTGCTGCTGGTCGGCGGTCAGCCGGGTCGCGGTGCCCGGCGAGCACACCGGGTCCCGGTTCTCGGGGTCGTCGTAGAAGTCGTCCTCCGAGGGTGCCTGGGACTGGCCCGGCGTCCACTCGGTGTTGAAGAAGTTGTGGTCGGCGCCGACCACGTAGACGGCGCTGTGCAGCGCGCTGCCGCGGCTGACCGAGCGGGTGCCGTCGACGTACACCTCGCCCTGCAGGTCGGAGACGTCGCCGTCGCAGCCCGGCAGGATCGTCGTCGAGGGGACGTCCGCGACCGGATTCTGGCCGAAGATCGTCGGTCCGATGAGCACGGTGCCGCCGATGTGCCAGCGCACCGGCCCGTGGTAGCCGTCCTGTGCGGACGGCGGCGGGTAGAGGCTGTCCATCGCCGCCCGGTTGACGCCCTCACCGCCGCGGGAGTGGCCGACCAGCAGGACGTGCGAGAGATCCGCCGTCGGGGCGTCCCGGACGACCGCGGGGGCCGAGGCGGGGTGGGCGGCCCAGTCGGCCCAGCGGGCCAGGTGCTGCCGGACCAGCGAGGAGCGGGCCTGGGCGCCGCCGTCCTCGGCCGCCCAGTCCTGGCCGTTGATGCCGTTGGCGGAGATGGAGACCGTCACATAGCCCTGGGAGGCCAGGAGTTGCTGGTCGCGCAGGTAGCCGCGGTAGCTCGGGATCGGCTTGGTGCCGGCCGGGCAGGGCCAGCCGCCGCTGATGTCGTCGCCGTTGTAGCAGGTGCTGTGGCGGCCGTGCAGGAACAGCGCGAGCGGACGCTTGCCGGTGGTGCCCCGGGGCGCGACGACCACGGCCTTCATCTCGACGGGCTGCGGGAAGTCGGGCAGCTTCACCGGGTTCAGGTCGTACTCGCCGGTGGACGTACGGTAAGGGCCCGGCTTCCCGGGATCGACGGAGTTCGCCGGCAGCGGCGCGGGCGGCTGGGCGGCCGCCGTGTCAGCCCGGCCGGGCGCCCGGGTGCGGCCCGCCGCGTCCAACTGCCGCCCGCCGGCCCGTACCTGAAGACCCGTCAGATGACCGGCGGTCCTGCCGAGCGCGAGCCGGAAGGTCCTGCCGTCCTTGCCGGGGGCCGGATGGCCGAGCAGCCGGCCGCCGGCGTAGAAGTCGACGCGCGCGTCCCCCATCGGCACGGGCGCGGTCGAGCGCCACACCAACTGCCGCGCCGCCCCCTGCCCGGCGATCCGCCAGCCGGGCGGGAGGGGGCTGTCGCTGTCTGCCGTCGTCGTGAGCGGTCTGGCGTCGGGCGGTCCGGCCGCCTGCGCCAGCCCTGGCGATCCCCCCGCCACCGCGAGCACCGCCACAGCGGTCACCGCTATTCGCCGGGCACGGAACAAGGTCTTTCCTCCTCAAGTACCGAGCGCAGGCGCCCCGTTGGTCAGCGGGGGCCTCTCGTGTACCTGAGGACGGCGGGTCGGAGCTGTGGGTTGCCTGTGTGCGCGGATTCGATCACCGGGCGCCAACAGGATCAGGCGATCGGAGTGCCGGGGGTCAGGTCCAGGCGCGGTACGGCTCGTCGACCAGCTGGAACACGGGCTCACCGCGCACCGGGTCCTTCACCGTCGACAGGCGTACCCGGTCGCCGCTGTGGATGCCGATCAGCGGGCCCATGACGCGGCCCCGCACGACGAACCCCTCGGCCATCTCGACGAGGGAGACATTGCGCGCGGCGGGGGTGTTGCGGTGCACCACCGTGGCGTGCCGGATGGTGCCCGTGCCCTCGCTGCGCTCCGTCCTGAGGTCACTGCCCTGGCAGACGGGACACAGCAGCCGGTGGTACATGGCGGTGCCGCACCAGGTGCAGCGCTGGAAGAGGATGGTGTCCGAGTCGCGCGAGGCCGGGTCGAGGAGGCCTGCCGCGGAGCCGGCGGTCTGACGGGCGACGCCTACTGAGTGGTGGTACACGCTGGTCAACTCCCTGCGCTCGGCCGGAATCCCACGTGCGCGGTTCGCCGTACCACCGTGCACGGCATCAATGTATGACACTCAGTGTCATCCGTAAAGGCACTGCGTACCCTCACTATGAACTCGCCTTCGGTCACTCCTTTTCGAGGGCGCCCTCGATCTCCTGGACGACCCGCCACAGGGGTGCGCCGCGCCGGGAGACGACCACCACGACGTCCTCGGTCTCCTCCTCGCCGTCCGGCGCCGAGGGGGCGGAGAACGCCGACTGCACGTATCCGAGGGCATGGTCCAGCGCATCGCTGGCGTCACCCTGTCCGTCCGAACGCAGCCAGGAGCGCAGTGCGTTGTTGTGCGCCGCCGCCACCGCCGCCGCGATCACGTCGGCCCGCAGTGTCCCGTCCTGCCGGCCGGCCAGGCGGCCGCGCAGATGGTCGGCGAAGGCGCGCTCGTAGCGCCACACCACCGACAGCTCGTACGCCCGCAGCCCGGGCACCTTCTTCGTCAGGCGGTAGCGCTGCACGGAGAAGGTCGGGTTCTCGGTGTACATCCGCAGCACGATCCGGACCGCGTCGCACACCCGCTGGACCGGATCCTGGTCGTCGGTGCTCTCGGCGAGGAACGCCGTCATCTCCGCCAGGCACCGCTCGTGGTCGGGGAAGACCACGTCCTCCTTGGAGGGGAAGTAGCGGAAGAACGACCGCCGTCCGACGCCGGCGAGCGCCACGATGTCGTCCACGGTCGTCTGCTCGTAGCCCCGCTCGAGAAACAGCTGGAAGGCCGCCGCGACCAGGGCGTCCCGCATGGGTGGCCGTGTGGCCGCCGGCTCCGTCTTCATGACCGCGAACGTAGCATCTGAGCGAGGTGAATGGCACTCAGTGCGCTCATGGCAGGGAACTCGGTGTCGCTCGAGGGATGGGTGAGGCCTCGGCTGAACTGCCGGGGGCGCGGGCGCGTATCACTCCCCGGGAACGGCGAAGAGTCCCGTCCCGGCACGGAAGGAGAGCACTGTGCCCGCACCGCCGGCATCCGGACCGCCCGAGGACCGCCCGCCGCTGGAGCCCATCGTCGTCCTGCGTCCGCGCCGCACCGACGCCCTGGCGGAGCTCTTCAAGGAGATGGAGCAGGGCGCCGCCGGTCTCGAGCCGGTCTCCCTGCCCGACTCGCACTCCTGGAACGAGGGCGAGACCCAGGAACTCGCGCCGGTGCGCGTCCCCGCCCCGGACGGCGGACACCGGTTCGGCTTCGGATCGGGACTGCGCCGCGCCGCCGTCACGGTCGCCGTCGCCGCGGCCGCCCTCGTCGGCTTCGGCTGCGCCATGCTGCTGCCCAGCCGCAGCGGCGAGGCCGCCACCACCGCACCGTCACCCAGCCCGACGGCCTCGGCCGAGCCGACGCCGACGGCGACGGCGTCCGGCGCGGCCGACCCCGACGGCGCGGGCACCCTGCGCGAGGGCGACAGCGGCCCCGCCGTCATCGACCTGCAGCAACGCCTGCGCGACATCCCGGACGTCTACGACAACGGCTCCACCGACGGCCGCTACGACGCCACCCTCGAGGCGGCGGTCGCCCGCTTCCAGCTCTGGTACGGCATCCGCGGCGACGAGACCGGCGTCTACGGCAACGACACCCGGCAGGCCCTCGAATCCCGGACCGGTGCCGCCACCGGCTGACACCGTGGGACCAGGACGAGGAGGATGCGGGCCCGGGGCTACGCCGGGTCGACCGGGACCCTGATGTCCACGATGCAGACGTCGTCGCGCCGGTCGCCCTCCAGCATCCCGGCCAACAGGGGTGCCAGGGAGCCGGGTTCCTCGGTGTGGTGGGTCAGCACCGCCTCGGCGAGCCGTGTCAGGCCCTTGTCGATGCCCTCCCCGGGCCGCTCGACCAGGCCGTCGGTGTAGAGGACGACGCGGTCACCGGGCTCCAGCCGGCACTCCGCCTCCTCGTAGGCGGGCGCTGCGCTCGCGCCCAGCAGCATGCCGCGGGGACGGTCGAGGTAGCGCACGACTCCGTCGCGCAGCAGCAGCGGCGGCGGATGACCGGCCTGGGCCCACACCAGGCGCCGCTCGGCGGTGTTGTAGCGGGCCAGCACCATGGTCGCGGTGCCGTGCGAGTCCCGGGAGTGCAGCAGCAGGGTGTTGAGGCGGGCCAGCGCGCCGGTCAGCGAGGAGCCGGTGATCACCATGCCCTTGGCGGTGAAGCGGAGCAGGGCCATCGAGGCCACCGCGTCGATGCCGTGCCCGGCGACGTCGCCGACCACGAACAGGGCATCCCCGTTGGGCAGTTCGATGGCGCTGAACCAGTCGCCGCCCACGTGGATGCCCGACTGGGCGGGCAGATAGGCGACGTCGACCCGCAGCCCGGCCAGCGGTACGGGACGGGTGGGCAGCGGCAGCAGCGCGTGCTGGAGCCGGCCGGCCAGGGTCCGCTCGGCGCGCAGCACGTCGTGCTGGGTGAGGATGGCCCGTTCGCTCTCGATGAGGGCGAGTTCCGCGCTGCGCTGGGCCGTGAGGTCCTGGATGACGCCGTGCACCTCGACGGTCGTGCCGTGGGCGTCCGGCACGGCCTCCGCGACGGCGCGCAGATGCCGTAGCCTGCCCGCCACCCGGGCGCGGAAGGGCACGTCGAAGGACCGCCCCGCGCGCAGGAGTTCGGCGATGGCCTGGGTCAGGGCGGACGCGTCCTCGGGCAGCGCGAGGTCGGGCAGCCGGATCAGGCCGATCGGGCCGTCCGCCGGGTCCCGGCCGAACAGGGAGAAGACCTGGGAGGACCAGGTGACCTCCTGGGTGAGCAGGTTCCAGCTGGCCCAGCCCAGGTTGCCCAGCCGCTGCACGTCGGCCAGCCGCTGTTCCTGCCGGTCCGAGGAGCCGTGCCGGACCCAGGTGACGACGAGCCGTTCGTCCAGCCGTGCCGCCCGCACCGAGTAGGTGGACAGCTCCGCGACGCCGTCCACGACCTCCTGGTGCGCGAACTGCTCGCTCTCGTACGGCTCTCCGGTGGTGAGCGCACGCCGGAAGCCCTGCCACACCGGATCGCCCAGCAGCGTCGGGCAGCACTCCCGGAACCCGCGGCCGACCAGTTCGCGTCCCACGTGGCCGACCACGTCCGGGGAGTGGGCCGTGGCGGCGTCGATGCGGTAGTCCCTGACGTCCCCGGAGGGGGTGCGCAGCGGGGTGAGCAGCATGGTGGCGCCGGGCAGCGCGTCGAACACCGCCCGCACGACGTCCACGACCTCGTCGGGGGAGACGGGGGGCCGGGTGTCGAGGGCGCGCAGCCGGCCGGCGCACAGCCGGGCCACTGCCCGCAGATGCCCGCGCGTCTCGTCGGCGAACGGCCCGCCGCGGGCGCGCAGCACGCCGATGCACACGTCGCCCGGTTCCGCGGCGGTGGCCGTGCGCGTGGCCGTCGGTCCGTGGGCCGGTACGGGCAGCCAGGCGCGGGTGGGCCAGCGGCTGGGCGGATCCCCGATGAGCAGGTAACGCTTGCGGTCCGACTCCAGGTCCTCCAGCCAACGCGGCTCGCCCGCGCGCAGCGCGTCTAGCGCGGCGACCCCGCTCAGCGGCGGCACGTGCTGCCACTGGGCGGCCAGTTCGTCGTCGACACCGGCGTGCCCGATCAGGTCCAGTCCGCCCGAGGGCATCAGTGCGTAGAGCATCACCGCGTCGGCGCCCACCTCCGGCCCGAGGTGCTCCAGCAGACAGCCGGCGAGCTCCTGCGGGGTGGCCACATGGACGAGTTCCCTGCCGAGGGTGGCCAGGGTGGCGGAGCTCTCCTCGACCACGGACGGCTCCCTGAGGGACAGGGAGACGGAGGCGGTGAAGGCGGCGGTGTCGGGCTCCGGGGCCGGGGCGGACGACGGCGCCAGCGAGCCGAGCGTGATCCAGCACTCCTCCAGGAGCGTGTGACGGCCCGCCTCGGCCCGCTTCTGCAACTGCTCCTCGGCGGTGTTCGGAGAGCAGCCGGTCAGCGCCATGACGGCACCCTTGGCCCGCTCCAGGACGGCCGATGTCGCCGCCAGGTCGCGCAGTCGGTCCAGTTCCGCTCGCTGCCTGGCGACGATCTTGGCCAGCGCAACGGTGTCAGCCGCGGTCGGGGACTCCGCTGGCGTGGCGGGCTCGCTCGTCACGCGTCGAGCATCGCACATCGGACGCGCTTCGATCGCACCCTTGCCTGCCCGGGCTTCACTCGAAAGAGGACCATGGTCGTGCCGTGGTGGACATCCCGGACGGTTGTGCTCCGGTCACTCGTCGGGCTGCCGGTACAGCCACTGGCGCACCATGCGGCTCAGCACCGGCATGACGAGGTACGTCAGCACCGGCAGCAGCACGATGGGGAAGACGGCCGCCCGCAGCGGCAGCGGCCAGGCCGCCGTGCGGGGCGTCACCAGGGCCTGTATGAGCAGGGTGAACGGGTAGGCGCCGAGGAAGGTGGTGAGGACCATCTTCCAGCGTGGCGGGGACCGCACCGTGGTGCCCGGCAGGCTGAACCAGGTCTCCAGGCCGGTGGTCGACTGCCGCTCGCTGCCGACCTCGGTGGCGACGCCCTCGATCCGCTCGTGCCACCGGGCCCGCTCGGCGGACTCCAGCCAGCGGGTCAGCCGGTGCGGATCCGACCAGCGCAGCACCGCGTGGTAGCGGTGGCCGTCCTCGGGTCGCAGCCAGGAGACGCCCTCGTTGCCCGGGAACCGTCTGGCGCAGCGGGTGACGCCCTCGGTCCACTCCTCGAACTCCCGCTCGTGGCCGGGGCGCACCTGCCAGGTCAGGACGGTGGTGACCGGTTCCCCTCCGCGCAGCTCGGTGGTGCTCATGGTCACCACGTGTGCCACGCGCGGCGCGGATCATGCGCGGGTGGCCGGGCCGGTGTTCAGCGTCCGGCCTCGACCAGGGCCTGGGTGACCGCGCGGACGCTGCGCGCGATGTGCTGGAGCTGCAGGACCTCGGCCGCGTACAGCTTGATCGTGTGCTCGATGACCGACTCGGGCAGGCCCAGGCGGGGCAGATCGGCGCGGGCGGTCTGCAGCGCGGTGCGGGCGACCCGGATCTCGTGCTGGACCTGGATCTGCGCGTGGCGGGCGAGCAGCACGGGGTGGCGGAGCATGGCCGGGTAGCCGGCGTAGCGCGCCGGAACCAGCTCCCGCAGCCACTTGGCCGCCGAGCGCTCCCAGTCGTAGGAGCCGGGCTGCTTGACCTGGCACGGCCAGTCCGGGCTGAGGCGCGTGGTCGTCAGTTGCATCGGTGATCGCTTCCGGGTGTGCGGCGTCGTGAGGGGTGGTCCGACGGGTGCGTGCGGGCGGCCCCGGCCTAGGGGATGACCGGGGCCACCACGGGCGCTCGCACGGACGAGGCCCGCCCGGAAGCCCGCGCGCCGACGCGGGTAGGAGACGGCGGCTACGGATGTCCGGGTGACGCGTGAGAAGTATTTATATATGCCGACCGGTTTGCAAGACGTATGAAAACATTCATGCGCGATATGTTGTGAAAGGTCCCTTTGTAATTCGAGACAGCGCGTGGGGAAGGTGTTACCGAAGGTTACGGTGGGCCCGCTCCGCCGTCAGTCCCGCAGGAAGAACTGGTGCTGGTCGGAGATCTGTTCGTACTCCTCCAGCCGGGCCTGGGTGCGCTCCGGGTCGGCGTCGGTCATGGCCTGCAGCAGCGCGGCGGCGATCACGCCGGGCGCGGCATAGGAGTCGAAGACCAGCCGGGAGCCGGTGCCGGTGGCGAAGACGACGTCCGCCTCGTCGGCGACCGGACCCAGCGCCAGATCGGTCACCAGGGCGACCTTCAGCCCGGCGCTGCGCGCCACCTGCACCGCCGTGAGCGTCTCCTGGGCGTGCCGGGGCATCGAGAACGCCAGCACCCAGGTGCCGCCCGCCTCCCGGGACTGCAGCAGGGCGTCGTAGGCGACACTGCCGCCCCGCGTCACCAGCCGCACGTCCGGGTGGATCCGCCGGGCGGCATACGCGAAGTACTCGGCCAGCGAGACCGAGATGCGCAGCCCGAGAACGGTCAGCGGAGTGGAGCCCGACAGCTTGCGGCCGACGTCGATCAGCTGGTCCGGGTCGGCGAAGTCGCGCCGCAGGTTCTCCAGGTTCTCGATCTCGGCGTCCACCGCCGACTGCAGTTCGTTGCTGCCGTTCTCCTCGGGCGCTCCGGGCCCGCCCGCCAGGTGGCCCAGGGCGATCGACTGGAGCTTCTCGCGCAGCGCCGGATAGCCGCTGAAGCCGACCGCCGCCGCGAACCGGGTCACCGACGGCTGGCTCACGCCGACGCGCTCGGCGAGATCGGTGATCGACAGGAACGCCGCCTCGGTGATGTGCTCGATCAGGTACTGGGCGATGCGCCGCTGCCCCGGGGAGAGACGGGGCCGGTCGAAGAGGGTTCTGAGCTGGGATGCCGGTGCGGCCTCGGCCTCCGGAGCGGTCCTGCCCGAGGTGATCGCGGATGCCTGTGCGCGTGCCTGCTGCGGCGATGGCACCGGTGCGCCTCCTTTGTCTCCCACAGTGCTTCAACATAGCTCACACACCGCCGTGACCAGGGCTTGTACGGGCGCATCCGGCACCGTCGGACGGATCCACGATTCGCCTGCCGGGACACCGTGTCACCGGCGGTAGATCGTGATCGAATGACCGACCTCGTCGACCGGGCGGCTGCTGTCGATCAGGGTCCTGAGCTGCCCGCGCGCCTTGTCGACCGCCGTGTCCGACACGACCAGCAGCCCGTGCACCTGACCCGCCGGCACCTTGCGCGGATCGGACGCGTCGATGCCGTAGTACGCCGGAACACCGCTGCCCTTGTACACCAGCCAGACCCGCCCGCCCCGGTACCGCTCACGCAGCCGGTCGGCGAGTCGGCCGAGGTCCTGCCCCCAGTCCACGTTGGAGTCGTGCAGCCGCAGATAGGTCCTGGACGGCCCGCCGAACGCCTCGTTGGAGTACGGCAGGTAGTAGGGGAACGTGCGCAGCGAACTGACCGCGACGAACACCACCAGCGCCCCCGTCGCGAGCGACGCCCACCGCCACCGCACCAGGAGCACACACCCCGCTGCCACCGCCAGGAACATCGGCATGAAGAGGGCGTAGCGGGTCCCGAAGTCCCGCGAGCCGGTCATCGCCGAGGCCATCAGCACGGCGGCCGGGACCAGCACATAGGGTGCGGCGGGCCGCAGCCGCCGTACGGTCACCATCGCGACGGCACCGGCCGCCCACAGCGCGAGCATGCCGAGCGGTGTCTTCACCAGCAGCGCGGCCGGCAGGTAGTACCAGCGGGACCCGGTGTACAGATGCCCGAACAGGAAGCCCTGCCACGGGTACTTCTCCAGCCCGAACTGGATGCGCATCCCGTCCCGGTAGGACTCGGGGACCGGCATGAGCTGCACCAGCAGCGACTTGAGCCCGTGCACGGCGGGCACCTGCTGCCCGGCCGGCGACCACCGCAGCCGCGGATCGACCACGAGATACGACGCCCATACGACGGCCACGGCGGCCACCGCGACGAAGCCGGCGGCCCCGAGCGAGCGCATAAGGGCCCGGCGCCGGTCCGCGGACCCCGGCCGCCACACCGCCCAGGCGGCCAGCGCCACCAGCACGGGAACCGCCGGCAGCACGCTCATCTTGGTCGCCAGGCCCGCCCCGAGGGCCAGCCCGGCCAGGGGGACGTACAGCCGGGGCCGCCTGCGGGATCGCCACAGCAGCCAGGCCGAGGTCAGCACGAATCCCGCGGCCGGCACGTCCAGCGTGGCCAGCGATCCGTGGGCGATCAGGTCGGGGGAGAAGGCGTACAGCGCCAGGGCCGCCAACCCGGCCGCGGGGCCCGCCAGTTCACGGGCGAACGCGAACACCACGAGCCCGAACAGGAGCGTCAGCACGATCACCGGCAGACGGGCCCAGAACATCAGCCGCCAGGGGTCGTTGCCGGAGGCGTACAGCAGATGCTGGGCAAACCGGCTCTGGTTGCCCTTGTAGGACGTGTCCAGGTGCGGGTCGGCGATCGCCACCCCGGCGGCGATGACGAGCTTGCCGAGCGGGGGGTGCTCGGGGTTGAGGCGGACGCGGTGCTCGTGGAGATAGTCGGCGGCCGTGGCGACGTAGATCGGCTCGTCGATCGTCGGCGTCTGCTGCACGGCCGTGGTGACCATGGCGGCGGCCATCTGGGCGAGCAGCACCACCACCAGGAGCGGCAGCAGCAGGCGCCGCCAGGGCCGGCCGGGCGGCGGGGCGGCCGTCACCGGGGGTGGCGGCCGCTCCTCGCCGTCCGGCGCCCGGGGATCGAGGACCGAGTGCTGTTCGTGCGCCATCATCCGCCCCGCGGTGACAGGGACCGCGGGCGGGCGGGAGCGATCCGGGCCCTTCTCATGGGCCCCACTCTCGCATCAGCTCCCGCCCTCGGGCGTCACCGCTTCAGGAGTCGTACCGACAGACCTTCCGTCGTGTAGACGGGTACGGCCCGCAGCCGGTCGGAGTTCAGCTCCACGCGGTCGAACTGGCCGCGTAGCGCCGGAGCCGCCAGGACGCGCACCGTGCTTCCCGCGGCCGGCGGCCGGTCGGCGTCGAGCTGCAGCGACAGCACGCTGCCCGTGCCGAGCAGCGCCCGGCACGTCACCTCCAGGGCGGGCTCGTGGCCCGAGCGCAGCGTGAGCGCCAGCGTGGCGGACTCCTGGGAGTAGACGCCGTGCACCTGCACCGGGCGCTGCACCCGCAGCGTGCCGCCGGACACCCGCACGTCCCCGTGGCCCAGCGCGTGGGACGAGGCGGCGACCAGCGTGCCGTCCTTCACCACGGTGCCGCCCGTGTACGTGTTGTGGCCGGTCAGGGTGAGCGTGCCGGTGCCCCGCTTGGTCAGCCCGCCATCGCCGTCGATGTCGTTGCGCCAGCTGTCGGCCGCGCCGAAGCCGCCCGCGGCCGCGTCCAGCGTCACCGTCACGTCGGTGTCGAAGGCGCCGTAACCGTCGGCGGCGGCGAACAGGTTCAGCCGCCCCCACTGCTCGAAGCCGTCCAGCAGCACGTACCCGGAGGGCAGCGCGGTGGTCCGCAGCACCTCCCGGCGCTGGTCGGCGTCGAGGTAGGGCAGCCGCGTCTCGAGCAGCACCTCCGCGCCCTTGGGCACGGTCAGCGGCACGTTCCGGCCCCGGCGGGTGAGCACGTACGTCAGGCGGGGCGCGACCGCGCAGGCGTTGGCGTCCCGGTCGGCGTAGGGGTCGGAGGCGTCGGAGTGCGCGTAGGCGAAGAGGGTGTCGGCATTCGTGCCGGTCTTCTGGGTGAAGTAGGCCAGGGCCTGGGCGCGTGCGGCCGCCTTCAGGCTCGCGTTCGCCGGGTCGGCCAGGGTGGCGGCGGCCAGCGCGGTGGCCATGATGCGGCCGCCGATCACGTCGACCGTGGAGTGCATGCCCGCCACGATCCGGGTGTGGCTGAGTTCGAGGGACCGCGTCACCAGCTCCTGGAAGCGCTCCGGCACGGCGTACGCGTAGGCGAGGCCGGCCAGGTGGAAGGCGTTGGTGTGGCCGCTGGGGAAGCCGCCGTCGTCGGTGGGGGAGGTGTTGCGCTGGCGCAGCAGCTGGGGCGCGACGACCACCTGGGAGTCGTAGACGGGGTAGCCGAACGCGTCCGTTTTCCCGGTGTCGACGACCTGGCTGTCCTCGTTCATGCGCCAGGGCCGCGGGTACTGGTAGGCGTACTTGGACGGGTTGCCCGACGCCCAGGTGCCGCGGACGGTGTCGACCAGCTCGGCCACCTTGCCGAGATCGGAGTCGTGCGAACCGGCCCCCTGCGCCGAGCCCGCCGGGGCGCCGGCCGGAACGGCGTCGCTGACGGTGGTGGGCGGAGTGCCGTCGGGGGCGCTGGTGATCGAGGTGACCGCCTTGGCGCCGGCCTTGTACAGGTCGGCCAGCGGACCAAGTCCCGCGATCATCGCGTAGCTCTGGTGCTGGCGGTCGTAGATGAACGCCTCCTTGGCCTGCTCCTCCGTGCGCGTACGCGTGATGCGGATGCTGTACCGGACGTTGGCGCGCAGCAGGTCGGGCTGAAGTGGCGTGCCGGTGTTCCAGGCGCCGCCCGTCTTCCACACCTGCGCGAAGCCGCCGAGGATCCGGACGACCGCGTTCGTCTCCGGCGTGAGGTTCGCCGGGAGGTTGGTCCTGTAGTCGTCGACGAACGCGGCGGGGCCGGTCGCGGCCTTGGCGTCCGCGGCGGCCAGCCAGGAGGCGAAGGTGGGCGCGGCCAGCACACCCGCCGAGGCGCCCAGGGAGGTCTTCAGGAAGCCCCGTCTGCCGACGGAGGGGGAGCGGTGCCCGGCAGATGACGGCATGCGTGTGCCTCTCTTCAGTTCTGCGGCCGTGCGGCCGAAGGGGGTGACATGGCGTGCGCTCGTGGGGGACTCGTGGACGGCGCGTGAGCCGCCCGGGTCGACCGACGCGTCTGTGCGAAGATCTACGGCCGGTTCGTGTCCCGGCGGAGGGGGTTGGGCGGCCGGGACCTGTCGTGCGGGTGAACGCGGTGTCAGCCGGGGCGCCGGCCGGACATGCTGTCGTAGAACGGCGTGCCGGGAGCGACGTCCGAGGGCGTGACGGGACGGCCGGCGGCGCCGGAGGCGTACAGGGCGGCCACCAGGGAGAGGGTGCGGCGGGACTCGGCCAGCGGCACGGGCGGCGGGGTGCCCTCGCGCAGACTGGTCAGCACCTTGGCGAACTGCGCCCAGTGACCGCTGCGGGAGTTCTGGGCGCCGGCCCCGTCCCCGGTGCCGGCCATGGCGGCCTTCCACTCGGTGAGGACGTGGTCGTGTCCCGGTGCCGGGGTCACCCGCCAGTCCTCGTCCCGGTAGCCGTACAGGTGGGTGACCTCGACGGTGGCGTACTCGAAGTCGTAGCGCAGGTAGGACTCCTGGCGCGGGGAGAGGGAGCTGTTCACCACGGAGGCGACGGCGCCGTTCGCGAACGTCACGTGCGCCATCGAGACGTCCTCGGTCTCGGTACGGCGTGCCTGGGTCCTGGTGAGGGCCTGTATCCCGGTCCAGCCGCCCAGCAGGTCCAGCATCATGTCCATCTGGTGGATGCCCAGCCCCATGGTGGGCCCGCCGCCCTCGGTGTCCCAGCGGCCGCGCCAGGGCACGTCGAAGTACGACTGGTCGCGGAACCACGTGGTGTGGCAGACCGCCAGCAGCGGGCGGCCCAGCACTCCCGAGGCGGCCAGGGACTTGAGCGCGGCCTGGCCGCGGCCGAAACGGTGCTGGAACACGGTCGCGAACCACGGCGGTCCGCTCGCGGCACCGGCGATCTCGTCGAACTCCCGCAGGGACAGCGCGGGGGGCTTCTCCACCAGCACACTGGCACCGGCGCGCAGACAGGCGAGGGCCTGGTCGCGGTGGAGACCGGGAGGTGTGCACAGGTACACCAGGTCGGGGCGGGACCGCTCCAGCAGCACGTCGAGGTCGTCGTAGTCGGCCGGGGCCCCGTGCTTGGCCAGGAAGGCCTCCAGCCGGGTCCGGTCGGTGTCCGCCGCGGCCACGATCCTCGAGGGGACCGGGCCCGGGGCGGTGAGGGCGGCCGCGTGGTCCATGGCGACGTCGCCGGTGCCCACGACCGCTATCCGTATTTCTTCGTCCTTCACGCGTGCTCCGTCTTGATCGGGCTTGTGGGGGGCTGGAGGGCGGCTCATGCGAGGTAGGTCGCGGAGCGGGCGTGCTCGATCGTCAGCGCGCTCACGCCGGTGATCGCCGCGTCGAAGCCCAGGTCGCTCACCGCGATGCGCGGCACCCAGGGGATGCGGCCGACGAGGCGCCGGGTCAGCTGCTCCGCCGACTCCTCGCTGTACTGGGCGAAGGCGCCGGCGAGCACGATGACCTGGGGCGAGAGCACGACCGAGGTGGCGACGAGGGCGAGGGCGATGGAGTCGAAGAACTCGTCGCGGGCCTGCTCGGCCTCGCTGTCGCCGGTCCGGCAGCAGGCCATCATCGCGCGGAACGCGGGACCGATGCGCTTGCCGTGCAGACCCTCCCGCGCGGCGAACGGAAGCACCTGCGCCGCCAGGGTGGAGTCGACGTCGCCCTGCTCCGTGAAGTAGCGGGAGAAGGACGCGCTGGAGGTGAGCAGGAAACCGATCTCGCCCGCCGCCGAGCGGTGCCCGCGGTGCAGACGCGCCTCGTTGATGATGCCCGCGCCGAGTCTGGCGCCGAGCACCAGTGCGACGGCGCTGTTCGCGTTCGCGAGGGCGCCGCTGTGCCACTCGCCGTAGGCCGTCGCGTTGGCGTCGTTCTCGACGAGGATCGGCAGTCCGCTGCGGGCCGAGACGATGTCGGCGAGCGGCACCTCCTGCCAGTCGAGCTCGACCGCCTTGGTCACCACGCCTTCGTGCACGATCCCGGGAACGGTGATGCCGACGGCGACGATCGGGGCCGTCACCCCCGTCTCGGGCGAGGTCAGCCGGTCGACGAGCGCGAGCAGTCCGTCGATGCGCGCGGCGCCCGCGTCCTGGCCCTCCAGGGCGAAGGTGTGGCTCTCCTCGTGGAGGGTGCTTCCGCCCAGGTCGACGAGGCGCCCGCGGGCCGTGTACTCGGTGACGTCGACGGCCATGATGGCCCGGGCCGACGAGGCGAAGCGCAGCAGGGTCGAGGGCCTGCCGACCGACTGGCGCACCTGGCCCGCGGCCTCGACCGCGCCCTCCTCCATGAGGGCGGCGCACAGCCGCTCGATGGTGGCCGAGCCGAGGCCGGTGCGCTGCTGGATGTCACGCCGGGACAGTGGGCCGTGCTCCCGCAGGACGTCTAGTATCGCGGTCCGGTTGATCTGGGTGACGTGCCGAGTTGTCGCCGTGCGTGGCGCCGGTCGCTTCACAACCCTCCCCCATAATCCATCGGACTGAGGATAAGTCTCGTCCGCATACGTGTTCCCTGGCTGTCCGGAGATTACCAGTCTTCGCCGTGTTGCCAAGGGCGGCCGAGGATTTCGGATCCGCAACGGGCCGCGATAACCCTTGTGGGTATTCCATCGCAGTGATAGGAAACGGGGACCTGCAACAACCAGCGGCCGGCGCCGGGCTCCGTCCGCTACGACGAAAAGGGATCGAAATGACCCGTGTGGGTGTGCGGCGCTCCCGCCGACTCGGCCGCGGCGGTATACGCCGCCTGGTTCCCCTCGCTGCCGTGGCCACGGCAGGTGCCCTGCTGCTCTCCGCCTGCGGGTCGGGTTCCGGCTCGGGCGGCAACTCCAAGTCGCTGACGTTCTGGATCTCCACGGTTCCGGGCCAGGACGCGGGCTGGAAGAAGCTGGTCTCCCAGTACAAGAAGGAAGCCGGCGTCACCGTCAAGCTCGTCAACATCCCCTACGACGGCTACACGACGAAGCTCCACAACGCCGCGCAGGCGAACTCCCTGCCCGATGTGGCGGCCGTGCCGGCTCTGGACCCGATCTGGTCGAACAAGCTGATCGACCTCAAGTCCATCGCCGACAACAAGAGCTACAACATCAACGCCAACTTCCTCGCCAAGGACTCCTCCGGCAAGGTGCTGTCGATCCCCTCGGACGTCACCGCCTCCGGCCTGTTCATCAACGAGTCGCTGTTCAAGAAGGCGAACGTCTCCTTCCCGACCTCGCCCGACAAGACCTGGACGTGGACCGACTTCATCGCGGCGGCCAACAAGGTCCGCGAGAAGACCGGCGCCAAGTACTCCCTGGCGTTCGACCAGTCGCCCTCCCGGCTGCGGGCCATGGTGTACGAGATGGGCGGCAAGTACGTCCACGCGGACTCCTCCGGCAAGTTCTCGGTGGACGACGCGACGAAGAAGGCCGTGAAGACCTTCGTCGGCTGGAACGACGACAAGACCATGCCGAAGTCGGTGTGGACGAGCGGCGCCGACCCGTCCGCCATGTTCCAGAGCGGTGACGTGGTCGCCTACTGGTCCGGCGTCTGGCAGGTCGCGTCCTTCGCGGAGAGCATCAAGAAGTTCGACTGGGCGAGCGTCCCGACTCCCGCCCAGCCGGTGCAGGCCAGTGACGTCAACAGCGGCGGCATGATGGTCGGCTTCAACAACAACGGCGCCGCGGCCACCGCCGCGCAGAAGTTCATGAACTGGATCTACGACCCGAAGCAGTACACCGAACTGGTGGAGTCCTCCGGGTTCCTCCCGGTCGAGAGCGGTCTGAACCCGAAGTACCCCTTCACCTCTCCGGCGGCGCAGGCGGCGTTCAAGCTGTACAACCAGGAGATCCCGCTCTACGCCCCGATCTCGGGCTACTTCAACAGCGCGCAGACCGAGTGGGCGCTGAAGGGCAAGAGCATCACCGAGGACCCGACCAAGACGGAGCTCGGCAAGGCGATCAACGGCCAGCAGTCGCCCGACAAGGCCCTGGAGAACATCGTGGCCGGCTACAACCAGCAGGTCGGCGGCGCATCGTAGGACAGTGGGCCGGGCGGCGGACCGAGACTCCGCCGCCCGGCCCCCGCGCGTGCCCACGTGATGTCGGGCTCATCGGCGTGAGCCCACAGGAATCCATTCCACCAGCACGGAGTCAGGAAGATGACCAAAAGCGCCTCGGACGTGTCCGTGAGTCCGCCCAGGAGACGCAGTAAGTACACCCTTGCGCCGCTCGTCCTCATCGCGGGCAACGTCGTGCTCTTCGGGCTGTTCTTCGTGTGGCCGGCGGTGATCGGGCTCGTCTACTCCTTCACGAACTACACCGGTGTGGGGGCGTTCCAGTTCATCGGACTGGACAACTACCACCACCTGTTCGGGGACTCCACCTTCTACGACGCCCTGACCCGGACGGTGTTGTACGCCGTCCTCTTCGTCCCGCTGAACTTCGCGCTCTCCCTGCTCGCCGCAAACCTGGTGGTGAGCAAGCACGCCAAGGGCGCGTCGGTCGCCCGCGTCATCTTCTTCATCCCGTGGCTGCTGTCGCCCATCGTCGTGGGTGTCCTGTGGCGGTGGCTGTTCGGTGAGAACTTCGGCCTGGTCAACTACGTCATCGAGAAGCTCGGCGGAAGCGCCGTTCCCTGGCAGTCGAACGCGGACCTGTCGCTGCTGGTGGTGGTGATGGCGGCGTCCTGGGCCTGGACGGGTTTCACGATGCTGCTGTTCATAGCGGCGATCAAGAACGTGCCGGTGTCGTACTACGAGGCGGCCTCGCTCGACGGCGCCGGGCCGTGGCGCCAGTTCATCAGCATCACGCTGCCGAGCATCGCGCCCACCTCGTTCATCGTCATCCTGCTCAACACGATCAACGCGATGAAGGAATACCCGGTGTTCGTCGCCCTCAACAACGGCGGACCCGGAACCTCGAACAACCTGCTCGTCCAGTACATCTACGAGACCGGCTTCAAACGGGGCCAGATCGGCTACGCGAGCGCCGCGTCGTTCGTGCTCATGCTCATCCTGATGGCCGTCGCGATCGTCCAGCTGATCGTCAACCGGCGGGTGGAGAACCGATGACAACCACTGACATCCCACGCCCGGTCGAGAAGGGTTCCGGACCGGCCGTCTCCAAGAAGCGGTCCGGCGGCACCGCCACCGGTGGGCTGCGGCAGGCGGTGTCCGCGACGACACTCCTGTGGATCCTCGCCTGCCTCTACGGGCTGCCGGTGCTGTGGTTCATCCTCAGCTCCCTCAAGCCGGCCAGCGACCTGTTCTCCTATCCGCTGACGCTGGTCCCGCACCACCCCACCCTCTCGGGCTACTTCACGGCGTGGCGCAGCGCCAACTTCTCCCAGTACTTCGTCAACACGACCCTCGTGTGCGTGATCACCACGATCCTCACCGTGGGAGTCAGCTGCTGCACCGGATACGCGCTGGCCAAGTACGACAACAGGTGGCTCAAGGCCTTCTTCATCTGCATCCTGGCCACCACGATGCTGCCCGGCGAGGTCATGCTCGCCCCCGAGTTCCTGGTGGTCCGCAACCTCGGCCTCTACAACTCATTCGCCGGCATCATCCTCCCGGCCGTGCTCACCGCGACCGGATGCTTCATGTTCCGCCAGTTCTTCCTGACGGTGCCCGACGAGCTCGTGGAAGCCGCGCGCATCGACGGCGCCCGCGAACTGTCGATCTTCCTGCGGATCATGGTGCCGCTGTCCCGGCCCATCATGCTGACCCTCGCCATCCTGTCCTTCCAGTGGCGGTGGAACGACTACATCTGGCCCCTGCTGATGCTCAACGACCCCAACAAGTTCACCGTGCAGATCGGCATCCAGAGCATCGTCGGCGCACAGAACATCAACTGGTCGGTCCTGCTCGGCGCGTCGGTCATCTCCATGATCCCGCTGATCGTGATCTTCCTGGTCTTCCAGCGCTACGTCATGAGTGCCGACATCAACGCCGGACTGAAGGACTGACCTTGACCGCCCCGCTCGACCACGAGTTCGTCCGCGCGGCGGCGCTCGCCGCCGACGGATCGGCCGCCCTGCTCGAGGCCGACCCGTCGACGGAATTCATCGGGCCGCACCGCGCCCTGGCCCGGCGGGTGAAGACCCTGGTCGCGGCGTACCGCTCGCCGGAGTCGGCCCTGCACGGCAGCGAGCGGGCCGTCGCCGCCGCGCTGACCCACCTCCGTGCCCTGCGGTCCCTGCAGACGGCCTCCGGCCTCTTCGCGGGCGGCGACAACGTCGAGTCGCCGCCGGACTCCGCGTTCACCGTCAACGACGTGTGCGACGCGCATGTCCTCGCCGCGGGCGCGGGGCCGGAACTGGCTGACGTCACGGCGGCGCTCGCCGACATCGCGGGCGCCGCCACCGGCCCTCTCCTGACCGGCGGGGTGCACACCCCGAACCACCGCTGGGAGCTGTCCGCGGCGCTGGCCCGGCTGCACCGCTCGTTCCCGGACGCCCGGCTGCTCGCCCGCGCCGAGGAGTGGCTCGCCGAGGGCGTCGACATCGACGCGGACGGCCTGTACTCGGAACGCAGTGCCGTCTACGCGTCCATCGTGACCAACCCGTCGCTGCTGTTGCTGGCCGAGGTGCTCGGGCGTACCGACCTGCTGGACGCCGTCGAACGCAACCTCACCGCGACCCTGGACCTGATCAGGCCGGACGGCACGGTGGAGACCGTCCACTCGCGCCGCCAGGACCAGAGGCTGTCGTTCGCGCTCTGGCCCTACCTGCCGCACTACCGGCTGCTCGCGATCCGCACCGGCCGGGGCGACTTCGCCCGCGCGGCCCGCCTGGCGGCCGCCGACGGCATCAACGACCCCGACCTGCTCGCCCAGACCCTCCTCACCCCGGATCTGTGCCGCGCCCTGCCGGCCCCGGACGCGGAGAAGCTCCCGCGCGAGCGGTACCTCCCCACCGCACGCCTCGCCGCACACGTCTCGGCCACCGCGCACACCGTGGTGTACGGCGGCTCCGACGTGCCCGAGCACCGGCGCATCCGCTCGGGCCTCGCCTGCAACCCCACCTTCCTGCGCCTGTTCGCCGGTGCCGCCGTCCTCGACGCGGTCCGCCTCTCGCGGGCGTTCTTCGACCTGGGCCCGTTCCGCTCCGCCGACATGGAACAGCTCGCCGACAACCGGTACCGGCTCACCCAGACCCTCACCACGGCCTACTACCAGCCGCTCCCGAAGGACCTCAGGAGCGACGACGGCGCCTACCGTCTGGTGGACGAGGGCCGCTTCTCCGCGGCGATGGCCTTCCCCGACCGCCCTCAGGACGAGGTCTCCCACACGACCCGGGTCGAGGTCGACCTGCGGGAGGACGGGGCCGACCTGCGGATCGACATCAGCGGCCCAGCGGTGCCCTGGGCCCTCGAACTGACCTTCCGGCCGGGCGGCGAGCCGCAGGGCGCCGTACCGCTCGGCGACGGACGCTGGTGCCTGACGACCGAGCCGATGACCTACCGCGTCGGCGACGACGAGATCCGGGTCGAGGCCGCAGTCGAGACGGGCGAACCGCTCGCCGGACCGGAGCGGAGCGACGTACTGCGCTACGACCCGGGGCAGGACTACACCGTGGCCGGCGGCACGGACGCGACGGCCGGGAACCGCGTCTACCTCGGCGGACACGGACCGCAGACACTGACCCTCACACTGCGCGCCACATCTCAGGCGTGAAGGGCTGATCTCCTTGCACCTCCCACGCCAGCTCGGGCCGCTGCACGACCTGCCGGACACCCCGGAGGCATACGACGCGGTCCTCGCCGACGTCACCGAGCAGGCCCTCGCGCGCCTCACCCCCGAGGGCAACCTCGAGCACCCGGACGCCGACGACGACATCGGTGACACCTCGCTCGGCGTCACCTCCCTGCTGGCCCTCGCCTGGCAGCGCTCCAAGGATCCGCGCCTGCCCGAGGCGGTGCACCGCAGCCTCGCCTTCCATCTGCGCGAGCGGGTCTACCGCGAGGACAACCCCGGCTACCCGAACCTGAGGGTCCGCAACTCCGGTCTGCCGTACGCCCGTTACGTCCTCGAGGCCGGTGCGCACCCCATCGGCGACTGGCCGAGCACCGTGTGGGCGCTGCTGCAGGCGGTCAACCTACTCGACCTGGCCGAGGGACTCGTCGAGGAGGAGCAGCGGACGGAGCTGCTGGAGGTGGCGCGGGGCTACTGGCGCTGGCTCACCGAGGCGACCTTCTTCAACCCGCAGGAGGCCGGCAACCAGGCCATCGGGTGCGTGGTCGGCGGACTGATGCTCGCCCGCCATCTGCCTCACGCCCCGGCGGACGCGATGCGCGAGCGCGCCCTGCGGCTGTACCTCGACGAGATCCGCGCCCACCGGGTCCTGGACCGGGGCGCGCTGCTGCCGCCCGAGCACCGCGGCGCCTACGACAACAACTACGGTCCGATCTCCCTGTCCTTCCTCGCCCAGGCCCACCGCGTCAGTGGCGAGCCGGTCTTCGCCGAGGACGGCGACGCGCTCGCCCGCTACATCGACGCCCGTCTGACGGGCGGCGGCTTCGACAACGGCGGACCGCGCTACAGCGAACAGCACTCCGCCTTCGAGTCGGTGCTCGGGCTGCGCTACTTCAGCGCCCGCGTCGGCTCCGACCTCGGCCGTTACCGCGGCGACAGCCGCTGGGCGCGGCACGCGGCCCAACCGGACGGCGGGGTCGACGGCCACTTCGCCTGGATGCTCGTGTGGCAGATCCAGGACACCACCGGCTGGCACCGCGAACCGTCCACGGCACCGGCCCGCCATCAACTGCGCGCCGGCACGGTCTCGGTGGCCTTCGACGACCGGATGACACCGTCCGTCGTCGAGGCAGGCGGCACCTACTACCTGCCCGCCGCCGTCAACCGCCAGCACGGCTTCGGCCCGGTGCTCGACGGCTTCGTCTTCTGCCGCCCCATGGGCGAGGTCCGCGTCCGGGACGTGCGCACCGGCACGCTGACGGCGAAACTCGTCGCCAAACCGGTCGTCGGCCGTGACCACGTCCTGCGGCACGTGCGCTCCCTCTACGTCACCGACGGCACGCGGCTGTGGACGACGGTCGCCCTCGAACGCCTCCCCGGGGAGCCGTACCTGCTCGCCGGACTGCCCTACGCCGCCGACGACGGGGACCGGGTCCGCCGGACGGCGACGGGCGCGGTGGCGTCGGCCGGGACGCTGCGACTGACCCACCCGCGGGCAAAGGGGCCGGAACACTTCGACGCGCGCGCCGAACTCACCCAGGAACAGGCCGCGTTCGCCCTCGCCGCCGACCCGCGCGGCTACGGCAACCCCGACGAGGGCTGGCACCACCTCGTCAGCTCCACCGCCTACGAAGCGGGCCCGGTGCCGGACGCGCCGGAAGACCTGCACGTGTTCGCCGTACGGTACGGCTCCGCGGAGCCGCTGACCGTGACGGTCGAACCCACCGGGGAAGGGCTGACCGTACGGACGGACGCCTTCACCGCCGTGATCGGGGCCGACGACGACCGGGGGGAACCGGCACTGACACTGCGGCCCTGAGCCGGCCGCCTCACACGCCGGGCACCACCAGGTCCGCCCGCTCGCGTGTCGCCGCCACCAGCTCGGCGTTGCGCTGGTCGCTGCCCAGGACCCAGTCCACCGCCTCCTGGTGGCCCTTGCCGAACTCCTCGTGCCGGGCCACCAGGCGGCGGATCCGCTCCTCCTCGTCGAGCTCGCAGAACCAGACCTCGTCCAGTTGCTCGCGCACCCGCTTCCACGCCCCCGTGTCCAGCAGCAGGTAGTTGCCCTCCGTGACGATCAGCCGGGCCGTCGGCGGCACCGGGACCGCACCCGCGATCGGCTGCTCCAGCACCCGCTCGAAGCCGGGCGCGTAGACGATGTCCTCGCTCTCCGTCTCGTCACGCAGCCGCCGCAGCAGCGCCGCGTACCCCGCCGCGTCGAACGTCTCCGGCGCGCCCTTGCGCCGACGCAGTCCCAGCCGGTCCAGCTCGACGTCCGCGAGATGGAAACCGTCCATCGGCACCTGCGCCACCCACGGGCGCCCGGTGCCGTTCAGCTCCCGCACCAGCCGCTCGGCCAGCGTCGTCTTGCCCGCGCCGGGGCTGCCGGCGATCCCGAGGATCGCGCGCCGCCCTGAACCGGTGAGGTCACGGGCACGCAGGAGCAGGTCGTCGAAGGTCGTCGTCAGCGGCACACCGCAGAGTGTGTCACCCGCGGCGCCCCCGCACGATTGACCCATGTGGCGTGCGCCACAAGGTGTGCGTCGCGTGTGCGGGGAACCGTAGCTCTATGACGCAACTCGGTCTCCCCGAAGACATCCAGGCCTGTCTCTTCGACCTCGACGGGGTCGTCACCAAGACGGCCGTGGTGCACGCGGCCGCCTGGAAGGAGACGTTCGACGCGTTCCTGCGCGAGCGAGAGGGCGCGGACTTCCGTCCCTTCGACGCCGGCGCCGACTACGACGAGTACGTCGACGGCCGCCCGCGCGCCGACGGCGTGCGCACCTTCCTCGCCTCCCGCGGCATCGAACTGCCCGAGGGGCGGCCGGACGACCCGCCGCAGGCGGCGACCGTCAACGGGGTCGGCAACCGCAAGAACCTCCTGGTGCTGGAGAAGATCCGCACCGAGGGCGTCGAGGCGTACGACGGAACCCTGCGCTACATCGAGGCCGTGCGGGCCCAGGGCCTGCGCACGGCGATCGTCTCCTCCAGCGCCAACACCCGGGACGTACTGCGCTCGATCAAGGCCGAGGGTCTCTTCGACGTCCGCATCGACGGGGTCGTGGCCGCCGAGCGGAAACTGCCGGGCAAGCCGCACCCGGACACCTTCCTCGCGGCCGCACGCGACCTCGGGATCGAGCCGTCGCACGCGGCCGTCTTCGAGGACGCCCTGGCCGGGATGGACGCGGGCCGCTCCGGCCACTTCGGCTACGTCGTCGGCGTCGACCGGGTCGGACAGGCCGAGGCGCTGTCCGCGCACGGCGCGGACGTCGTCGTGAAGGACCTCTCCGAACTGGGAGGCCGGGCATGATCACCCACCGCTCCTACACCGTCGAGCCCTGGGCCGTGCGCGAGACCCGTCTGGACCTGGACGTCCTCGCGCAGAGCGAGTCGGTCTTCGCGCTCTCCAACGGCCATGTCGGCTGGCGCGGCAACCTCGACGAGGGCGAGCCGCACGGCCTGCCCGGCAGCTACCTGGGCGGCGTCTACGAACTGCACCCGCTGCCGTACGCGGAGGCCGGCTACGGGTATCCGGAGTCGGGGCAGACCGTCATCAACGTCACCAACGGCAAGGTGCTGCGCCTGCTCGTCGACGACGAGCCCTTCGACCTGCGCTACGGGCGGCTGACCTCGCACGAGAGGCTGCTGGACCTGCGACGGGGGGTGCTGGAGCGGACGTGCGAGTGGACGTCGCCGGCCGGGACCACCGTCCGGGTGCGCTCCACCCGCCTGGTCTCGCTCACCCAGCGGGCGATCGCCGCCGTCGCCTACGAGGTGGAGGCCGTCGACAGCCGCTCCCGTGTGGTGATCCAGTCGGAGCTCGTCGCCAACGAGAGCCTGCCCGGATCCAACGGAGACCCGCGCGGCTCCAAGGCGCTGGAGTCCCCGCTGGAGGCGGAGGAGGACGTCGCCGTCGGGCACCGGCTGCGCCTGGTGCACCGGACCAGGCGCAGCGGACTGCGGGTGGCGGTGGCCGCCGACCACATCGTGTCCGGCCCGGAACGGACCACGTACGCCAGCGAGAGCAATGTGGATGTGGCCCGGCTGACGGTCACCTCGGTGCTGGAGCCGGGGGAGAAGCTGCGGGTGGAGAAGCTGGTCGCCCACGGCTGGTCCGCCGTGCGCTCGCGGCCCGCGATGAGCGACCAGGTGGAGGCGGCCCTGGCGGCCGCCGGGCACAGCGGCTGGGACGGGCTCCTGGAGGAGCAGCGCGGCTACCTGGACGACTTCTGGGCCCGCGCCGACGTCCAGGTCGACGGGGACGAGGAGGTCCAGCAGGCCGTCCGGTTCGCCCTCTTCCACGTCCTGCAGGCCGGCGCCCGCGCCGAGCAGCGGGCGATCCCCGCCAAGGGCTTGACCGGCTCCGGCTACGACGGCCACGCCTTCTGGGACACCGAGGCCTTCGTCCTGCCGCTGCTCACGTACACCTCGCCGGGCGCCGTGGCCGAGGCGCTCCGCTGGCGGCACAGCACCCTGCCCGCGGCCCGGGAGCGCGCGGCCCAACTCGGCCTGAAGGGGGCCGCGTTCCCCTGGCGCACCATCGAGGGCTCGGAGGGCTCGGCGTACTGGCCGGCCGGCACGGCGGCCTTCCATGTGAACGCGGCGATCGCCGACGCCGTCGTGCGCTACACGGCGGCGACGGGGGACACGCAGTTCGAGTGGGAGGCCGGCACGGAACTGCTGGTGGAGACGGCCCGGCTGTGGCGTTCGCTCGGCCACCACGACCACCGGGGCGCCTTCCACATCGACGGCGTCACCGGCCCCGACGAGTACAGCGCGATCGCCGACGACAACACGTACACCAATCTGATGGCCCGGGCGAACCTCCTCGCCGCCGCCGACGCCTGCGAACGCCATGCGGACCGGGCCGCGCAGCTGGGCGTGGACGACGAGGAGAGCGCCGCCTGGCGGGACGCCGCCGAGGCCATGTACATCCCCTACAACCACGAACTCGGGGTGCACGAGCAGCACGAGGGCTTCACCCGCTACCAGCGCTGGGACTTCGCGGCCACCGGCGCGGACCAGTACCCGCTGATGCTGCACTTCCCCTACTTCGACCTCTACCGCAAGCAGGTCATCAAGCAGGCCGACCTGGTGCTGGCGATGTACACCTGCGGCAGCTGGTTCGACGAGGAGCACATCGCCCGCAACTTCGCCTACTACGAGCCGCTGACGGTGCGCGACTCCTCGCTGTCCGCCTGCTGCCAGGCCGTCATCGCGGCGCAGGCCGGTCATCTGCGGCTCGCCTACGACTACACGGCCGAGGCCGCGCTGATGGACCTGGCGGACCTGGAGCACAACACCCGCGACGGACTGCACATCGCCTCGCTCGCCGGCACCTGGACGGCCCTGGTCGCCGGCTTCGGCGGGCTGCGCCGCAACGGCACGGGCCTGTGCTTCGCGCCCCGGCTGCCCGAGCGGTTCAGCCGCCTCGCCTTCAGCCTCCAGCTGCTGGAGAGCCGGCTGCGGGTGGAGATCGGTCCGGACAAGGCCACGTACACGCTCCTGTCGGGCCCGCCGCTGACCATCAAGCACCACGGCACCCCGGTGACGGTACGGGCCGACGCCCCGGCCGTGCTCGTCGTCCCGCCCGTGCCCTCGCGCCCGGCCCCGGAACAGCCGCCGCACCGCAGGCCGAACGCCCACCGGTAGCTTTCGCCGGCTCGTGGCGTTTCCCGGCGGGCCGCTTCAGGTAGGAGTGCTGTGTCGGCGCTGGACGACCGGAGGGGGACGGGCATGGTGGCGAGTGACAGCGAGGGCCGGCTGGGGGAGGAGTTCTTCACCCCCGGCAGCGCGTCCTTCACCGAGTTCCTGGCCGCCCACCGTCCCGAGCTGCTGCCCACCCGCCGCCCCTTCCCGGACGGCGTCCGCGCCGCGCCCGACCGGTTCCCGCACGGCACCACCGTCCTCGCGCTGACCTACCGCGACGGCGTGATGATCGCCGGTGACCGCCGGGCGACCATGGGCAATCTGATCGCGCAGCGCGATCTGGAGAAGGTGCACCCGGCGGACCACCACACGGCGGTCGCCTTCGCGGGCTCGGTCGGTCTCGCCCTCGACATGGTGAAGCTGTACCAGGTCGAACTCGTTCACTTCGAGAAGGTCGAGGGCATCCCCATGACCCTCGGGGCCAAGGCGAACCGGCTGGCCGGGATGATCCGCCAGAACCTCGGGCAGGCCATGCAGGGCCTGGCCGTCGTACCGCTGCTGGCGGGCTACGACCCGGCGGCGCCCGAGGGCCGCAGAGGCCGCATCTTCAGCTTCGACGTGGCCGGCGGGCTGTACGAGAAGCAGGACTTCCACGCCGACGGCTCCGGCTCCCCCTACGCCCGGGGCGCGCTGAAGAAGCTGTTCCGGCCGGGCATGGACCGGCGCGAGTCCGCCCTGGCCGCGCTCCAGGCGCTGTACGACGCGGCCGACGACGACTCCGCGACCGGCGGTCCGGACATCAGCCGGCGGATCTTCCCGATCGTCTCGGTGATCACCGAGGAGGGCTTCGAGCGCTTGCCGGAACAGGAGACCGAGCAGCTCAGCCGCGAGATGGTCGAGCAGCGCCGCAGCCGCCCGGACGGACCGAACGCCACGCCCTGACGGCTTCTGCCCGGCTTTTTTCCTTCCCTTTACTGCACATCATTTGCAAGTACGGGAGGATGGCACAAGGCGGTCGACGGCGGCTGCCGCGCAGCCGAGAGAAGGAACGTCCCGTATGACCTGGCACCGCCTCCGCACCTCCATGACGCGGGACGAGTGGACCAGGGTCGGCGGGATGGCCGCCTTCGTCATCGCCCTGCACGTCATCGGCTGGTTCACGCTCGTCGGCATCGTGGCGCCCCAGCACTACAGCATCGGCGAGAAGTCCTTCGGCATCGGCATCGGCGTCACCGCCTACACGCTCGGCATGCGGCACGCCTTCGACGCCGACCACATCGCCGCGATCGACAACACCACCCGCAAGCTGATGGGGGAGGGCAAGCGGCCGCTGTCGGTCGGCTTCTGGTTCTCGCTCGGCCACTCCAGCGTCGTCTTCGTGCTGGCGCTGCTGCTCTCCCTCGGGGTGCGGGCGGTGGCGGGACCGGTCCGCGACGACAACTCCGAGCTGCACGACGTCACCGGCCTGATCGGCACGACCGTCTCCGGGACCTTCCTGTACGTCATCGCCGCCATCAACCTCGTCATCCTGGCGGGCATCTGGAAGGTCTTCCGGCAGATGCGCCACGGTCACTTCGACGAGGCCGCCCTGGAGGAGCAGCTCAACAACCGGGGCTTCATGAACCGGCTGCTGGGCCGCGTCATGAAGTCGATCACCAAGTCCTGGCAGATGTACCCGCTGGGCCTGCTCTTCGGGCTGGGCTTCGACACCGCCACCGAGATCGCCCTGCTGGTGCTGGCCGGCTCCGGGGCCGCCTCGGGGCTGCCGTGGTACGCGATCCTGTGCCTGCCCGTGCTGTTCGCCGCGGGCATGTCGCTGCTGGACACCATCGACGGCTCGTTCATGAACTTCGCCTACGGCTGGGCCTTCTCCAAGCCGGTCCGCAAGGTCTACTACAACCTCACCATCACCGGCCTGTCGGTCGCCGTCGCCCTGCTCATCGGCACCGCCGAACTCCTCGGCCTGCTCGCCGAGAAGCTGGAGCTGCACGGCTTCTTCTGGGACTGGGTGGCCGGACTCGACCTCAACGTCGTCGGGTTCGTGATCGTCGGCCTGTTCTTCGCCACCTGGGTGGTGGCCCTGCTGGTGTGGAAGTTCGGCCGGATCGAGGAGAAGTGGACGGCGGGCCTGGCCCGGCCGGCCGAACAGCCCGCCGAGTAGCCCCGCCCGCCCCTCAGCCGCGCACCCGCATCTCCTTGCGCCACTTCACGAACTGCAGCTCCGGATCACCGGTGTAGGACCAGGGTGTCCGGGTGGCGCGGGGTCCCAGCATCCGCAGCACGGCACCGGCGACCTCCTTGTCGCCCGCGTGACAGGCCGCGTGCGCCAGGTAGTTGAGGTCGCGCAGTTCGCCGGGGGCGACCTCGTTGTCCGTCCGGCCGATGATCCACCGCTGCCAGGTCCGGCGCACGTCGCTGGCGGCGCCGTCGTGGCTCCAGTGCTGTCCCAGGCCCACGGCGCTCTGGCCGGCGTGGCCCGCGTCGAGGGCGTAGCGGTACTCCTCCACGCGCGCGTACTGCAGCAGCACCGGCAGCGCGGAGCCCTGGGGTGCCACACCGGCCGCGTCGCGGGCGAAGTCGTACATCAGGCCGTGCGAGCCGTGCCAGCGCGCCGAGTAGTAGTGCAGGATCTGCAGATGACCCTCCACGCTGTACGGGTCGCGCCGGTGCAACTCGTCCCACCAGCGCGCCAGTTCCTGCCGCCGCACCCCCGACGGGTACAGCCGGGCCACCGAGATCAGCGAGATCCACGGCGTCGGATCGTCCAGATACGCCTCCGCCGCCTGCAGACACGCCGTCACCGCGGTGTCGACGCGGTGCGGGTCGATCGGCGTGCCCCGGCCCGCGGCGATCGCCAGGTTGAACGCCCTGGCCGTCTCCGTCGCCGCCCGCAGCACCAGCGCGTCGGCGCTGTACGGCTCGGCGGCCAGCCATGACTCCGCCGTCGAGGTGCTCGCACAGGCCTGGGCGAGCAGCCGGATGCGGTGGCCGCGGGCGAGCCAGTCCGCGCCGGTGACCCGCAGCAGGTCCCGCAGGCCCTGCCAGCGGCCGATGACGATGTCGTGGGTGGCGTTGGTCAGGACGCCGTCCCCGCAGTCGGGGTCGAAGTCGGGGGCGAAACGGTCGCGCGCCATCGGGGTCTCCCTCAGAAGTCGGTGGAGAGACCTTCGTGGGCACGGGAGTTCGCGGCGGCGTACGGGTCGAGGACGTACTCCGCCTCCACGGTGCGGGTGGCGTCCAGCCGGGCGGGGCGATAGTAGTCGCTGCCCTGTCTCCAGTACCAGAGCATCGGGACGAGGCCGACGGCGAGCCCGCCGATGCCGATCGCGATGGCCGCGGTGTCCAGTTCGCCCAGCGACTCGACGAAGATCCAGAACATGAACAGCGCGCCGAACAGCGGCCACAGCCCGCCCAGGAGGAAGTTGCCCACGGACTTCGTCAGCATCTTGCGGTAGGCGACGACGACCGCGAGGCCCGCGAGGCCGTAGTAGACGGCGATCTGCAGACCGATCGCCGAGATCGCGTCGGCGAGGATGTCGCCCACCGAGCCCAGGGCGTTGGAGGCGATGAACATCGCCAGCGCCACCCCGCCGACCACGACGATCGCCACATGGGGCGTGTTCCAGGTGCGGTGCACCCGGCCGAGCGCGGGGGGCATCGTACGGTCGCGGCCCATCGCGAACAGGGAGCGCGTGACCTGGATGAGGGTGGTCTCCAGGGTGGCGATGGTCGACAGCATCACCGCCACGATCAGCAGCTTTCCGCCCAGGCCCGGCCAGATCTCCTCACCGAGCACGCCCAGCACGTTGGCGTCGTTGGCGTCGATCTGCTTCGAGGTGAGGATGACGTTGACCGCGATGGTGAACACCTCGAACAGCAGGAAGACGATGCCCACCCCGATCAGACCGGCGAGTCCGGTCGTACGACGGCTGTTGCGGGTCTCCTCGCTGAGGTTGCTGGTGACGTCCCAGCCCCAGTAGTAGAAGGCGGCGACCAGGGCGCCCGAGGCGAAGCCCGAGACGCCGTCGAAATGGGAGAAGCCCAGCCAGGACCACTCGAAGGTGCGGACGTTGCCGGTGTGGAACAGGGCGAGCACGGCGAACAGCGCCAGGATCGCGATCTCGATGCCGGACATCACCAGCTGGGCGCGGACGGTGAGCCGGGCGCCGCCCAGCACCACGAGCAGCATCACGATGAACCAGGCCGCCCCGACCACCGTTGACAGCGCGGTGTTCCCGGCCAGGTTCGCGTCGAACAGGGACAGGGTCATGGAGCCGGCCGGCAGCGAGCCCGCCACCATGAAGATGGTCGCCGAGATCACCAGCGCCCAGCCGCTGATGAAGCCGAGAAAGGGATGCAGGGTGCGGCCCACCCAGGAGTAACTGGCGCCCGCGTTGACGTCGATGCGGCTGAGATAGCTGAAGGCCAGGGCGATGCCCAGCATGGGTATCGCGCAGTACAGCAGCGCCGCGGGGCTGGCCAGTCCCACGGCGCCGACGAGGACGGCGGTGGTGGCGGCGATCGAGTAGGCCGGGGCGCTGCCCGCGACGGCCATCACCACCGTGTCGAAGGTACCGAGGGCATTGGCCTGCAGCCCTCTGCCCCTGATGTTGCTCATGGTGCGCTGCTTTCCGTCGTGCACGACGCGAGGACGACCTTGCCCCGACGACGTAGGGGTGGGGGTGTGGCGGACTCACCGCCGGCCGAAGAGGGTTGGCCTCGGGCCGGAGGTGGGCAAAGGCGTGGAGGAATCCGCTCGGCCGATGCGTCGCCGGGCGGTCACAGCGTGTGTGCGAGTGATGATAGCCGCACTCATTGACGTTTCAAGATTGACCAGGGGGTAACCTCCTGGGCCGCCGGGGACCGATGAGGTTGGGCGGCGCGCAACGGGAAACGCGGATCGGGACACCGTACGGACAACGAACCGCCGCAAGGGCGCCAGGAGGTATCCATGGGCACCGACCCGATGGCCGACGACGTCTACCAGCCCACCGGGAGCAACAAGGAGCAGGAGGACGCGGCGCCGCTGGACCTGCAGGACGCCGTCGACGAGCGCGACTACGACGACATCCTCGACGAGGGCTACTCGCCGCCGGAGAAGCCGCTCGGCGTCACCCGGCACGGCACCACGGCCGCCGAACAGCACGACGGCGAGAGCCTCGACGAGCGGCTCGCCGAGGAGGTCCCCGACGTGACCGTGCCCCCGGGCGACGAGGTCGGCGACCTGCCCGGCGGCGAGGGCGAACCCGTCGATCCCGAGGCCGGTGCCGACCGCGCCGGGCGCCTGGTCGCCCCGGACGAGGGCGCCCACGTCGACACCACGAAGGAGGAGGTCGCCTCGGACGTGGGCATCGACGGCGGGGCGGCCGGCGCCGAGGAGGCCGCCGTCCATGTCGTGGAGGACAGGGAACTGCCCGACCTGTGACGTCAGTCGCCGATGCGGTCGATCTGCCGCAGCTTGTTGGTGGCGTCGAGGGCGGCGACCTTGTAGGACTCCGCCAGGGTCGGGTAGTTGAACACCGCGTCGACCAGGTAGTCGACGGTGCCGCCGCAGCCCATCACGGTCTGCCCGATGTGGATCAGCTCGGTGGCACCGCTGCCGAAGCAGTGCACGCCCAGCAGCGTGCGGTCCTGGGGCGAGACCAGCAGCTTCAGCATGCCGTGCGAGTCGCCGATGATCTGGCCGCGGGCCAGTTCGCGGTAGCGGGAGATGCCGACCTCGAACGGCACGCTGTCCTCGGTGAGCTGGTCCTCGGTGCGGCCGACGAAGCTGATCTCGGGGATCGTGTAGATGCCTATGGGCTGCAGGTGGGACATCTGCCCGACCGGCTCGCCGAAGGCGTGGTAGGTCGCCGAGCGGCCCTGCTCCATCGAGGTCGCCGCCAGCGCCGGGAAGCCGATGACGTCGCCCACGGCGTAGATGTGCGGCACCTCGGTGCGGTAGTGCTCGTCGACGGTGATCCGGCCACGCCGGTCGGCCGTCAACCCGGCCTTGGCGAGGTCGAGTTCATCGGTCAGGCCCTGCCGGCCCGCCGAGTACATCACGGCGTCCGCGGGGATCTTCTTGCCGCTCTCCAGGATGGTCAGCGTGCCGCGCGCATGGCGTTCGACGGCGGCCACCGTCTCCCCGAAGCGGAAGGTCACCGCGAGGTCCCGCAGGTGGTACTTGAGCGCCTCGATGATCTCGATGTCGCAGAAGTCGAGCATCCCGGGCCGCTTCTCCACCACCGTCACCTTGCTGCCGAGCGCGGCGAACATGGAGGCGTACTCCATGCCGATGACGCCGGCGCCGACGATGACCATGGAGCGCGGGACGCGTTCCAGTGCGAGGACGTTGTCCGAGTCCATGATCGTACGGCCGTCGAACTCGACGCTGTCCGGCCGGGCCGGCCGGGTGCCGGTGGCGATGACGATGTTCTCCGCGCTCAGCAGCCGTTCGTTGCCGGTGACCTCGCGCAGCGCGACCGTGTGCGGGTCGACGAAGCGGCCGGTGCCGGCGTAGAGGGCGACCTGGTTGCGGGAGAGCTGGCTGCGGATGACGTCGACCTCGCGGTTGACCACGTGCTGGGTGCGCGCGGTCAGGTCGGCGACGGTGATGTCCTCCTTCAGCCGGTAGCTCTGGCCGTACAGATCCCGCTGGGTGAGGCCGGTCAGGTACAGCACCGCCTCGCGCAGGGTCTTGGAGGGAATGGTCCCGGTGTGGATGGAGACCCCGCCGACCATGTCGGGGCGGTCGACGACGGCGACCCGGCGGCCGAGCTTGGCCGCGGCGATGGCGGCCTTCTGGCCGCCCGGGCCGGATCCGATGACGAGCATGTCGAAGTCGGGCACCCTCGGAAGTCTGTCAGCACGAAGGCCCTCTTCGAAAGGGTGAACGGGCAACGAGGCGCCCATTGATCGAATCGAACTCCCCTCGACCGGCGGCCGGTTGCCCGCCGACGTGAACCAGGTGCCCGAGCGGCCACCCGGCGTGATAATGCGCCCATGGGCCATCGACTCGCCGACACGAGCACTCCCGCCCGGCTGGCCGCCCCCGACGAGGGCATCGGCCGCGACGAACTCGCGCTGGCCACCCGTAACCACGGTCTCCCGCTGGAGGCCCTGCGCTACGACGTCACCCCGCCCGGCCTGCACTACGTACTGACGCACTACGACATCCCGTACGTCCCCGACGGCACGCCCTGGCAGCTGACCGTCGCAGGCCGCGTCCGCCGCGAGCTGCAGTTGAGCCTGGCCGATCTGCGCGCGTTCCCCCAGGTCACCACCCGGGTGACGCTGGAGTGCGCGGGCAACGGACGGGCCCTGCTCACACCCCGCCCGGTCAGCCAGCCCTGGCTCGTCGAGGCGGTCGGCACCGCCGAGTGGACGGGCGTGCCGCTGCGCCTGGTGCTCGCCGAGGCCGGTGTGGAGGCGGACGCCGTCGACGTGCTGTTCACCGGTGCCGACCACGGAGTGGAACGCGGAGTCGAACAGGACTACCAGCGCTCCCTCCCCATGGACGTGGCCACGGGCACCGAGCCCGAGGTGCTGCTGGCGTACGCGATGAACGGGGCCCCGCTGCCGCCGCAGCACGGATTTCCGCTGCGGCTGGTCGTGCCGGGCTGGTACGGCATGGCGCATGTGAAGTGGCTGCGCCAAGTCGACGTCCTGGACGAGCCGTTCACCGGCTTCCAGCAGAGCGTCGCCTACCGGATGCGGCAGGAGTCCGGCGAGGAGGGCGAGCCCGTCACCCGGATCGAACCACGCGCCCTGCTCCTGCCGCCCGGCTTCCCGGACTTCATGTCACGGGCCCGGGTGGTGCGGCCCGGCCCTGTGCGGCTGGAGGGACGCGCCTGGTCGGGACGGGCGCCCGTCACGCGCGTCGAGATCAGCACCGACGCCGGGCACACCTGGCACGAGGCCGAACTGGAGCCCGACGGCGGCCGCCGCTGGGCCTGGCGCCGCTGGCACCACGACTGGACGGCCACATCCGGCGAACACGAACTGACGGCCCGGGCCGCCGACGCCGAGGGCCGCACCCAGCCCCTGACGCAGCCCTGGAACCGCGGCGGCTTCGCCGTCAACCTGGTCCAGCGGGTACCGGTGCTGTGCCTCGAAGCGGACGGCGACGGTTAGGGCAGTAGCTTCTCCAGGGCGAGGGGGCCCTCCGCCTCCAGCTTGCGCCTGGCCCATTCCAGGCTGTGCGGGGTGATGTCCCTGCCCGTGGCAAGGACGAGATCCTCCGGGGACACCTCGGTGCCGGTGCTCGTGTGGAGCAGGGCGTCCGGGGTGCAGCGGTCCTCGGACGGCCCGGACGCGTCGGGCTGTGACATCTCCATGAGTGCTCCTCGGGTCCGGAAGCTTCTGTAAACACGATTCAACGCCCGGGCCCGCGCCGCACCCGGAGGGGCGGGCACCTCCGTCCCGGCGGAGATGCCGACGTGATCCAACGGGCGTCTAATGGGGAGGACGAGCGACCCTGCTGCGGGAGAGGGCCAGTGCTATGTCACGTACCACCGGCACCAGCACAGGGGGGAAGAGCACAAGCCGCGGAGGTCTCCTGCGACGCCTCGGTGAGTGGTGCGCCCACCACTTCGTGATCGTCATCGTCGCCTGGCTGGTCGCCATCGTGGCGCTGCAGGTCCTCAACCGCTCCTTCGGCGGCGAGTACTCCGACAACTTCTCGCTGCCCGGTGTGCAGTCCCAGAAGGGCCTGGACGTGCTGAAGGCGCACGACCCGGCGGCCGGCGGCTACAGCAGCCAGATCGTCATGCACGACGGCCAGAAGTCGCTGACCTCGCTCAGCTCGCAGATGTCCACCACCGTCGGGGACCTGCAGAAGCTTCCGCACGTCCTGTCCGCCCAGAACCCGCTGTCCGTACAGGCGTCCAAGGTCGGACCCCTGTCCTCCGACGGGAAGACGGCCTACATCACGGTCCGCTTCAACGTCCAGCCCTCCACCCTGGGCGACGGCTATCTGAACGGCGTCGACAAGGCGGTCCAGCCGCTGCGGTCGGCCGGCGCCCAGGTCGAGTACGGCGGACCGCTCGGCGAACTCGCCCGGCCCGCCGCCGACGACCGGGTCAGCGAACTGATCGGCTTCGGCGTCGCCATCGTCGTCCTGCTGATCGGCTTCGGCAGCATCATCGCCGCCGGCATGCCGCTGCTCACGGCCCTGGTCAGCGCGGTCGGCGGACTGGCGATCCTCGGACTGTTCGCCGCCGCGTTCACCTTCGCCACCGTCTCCCCGACCCTGGCCACGATGATCGGCCTCGGCGTCGGCATCGACTACGCCCTGTTCCAGATCACCCGGCACCGCCAGAACCTCATGAACGGCGCCGATCCCGTGCACTCCGCCGGACACGCCACCGCCACCAGCGGCCGGGCCGTCCTCGTCTCCGGCTGCACCGTGATCATCGCCCTGACCGGGCTCTACGCCTCCGGCGTGAGCTTCATCGGCAAGCTCGGTCTCGCCGCCGCGATCACGGTCGTCTCGGCGGTCATCGGCGCGCTCACCCTCGTACCGGCACTGCTGGGGCTCGTCGGCAGACGCATCGACCGCTACCACGTCCGCCGTCCCGTCGCGGAGACGAACGCCGAGCCGGGGACCGAGCCTCAGGGCACCTGGCACCGCTATGCCCAGCGCGTGGAGCACCGGCCCTGGCAGTTCCTCACGGCCGGAGTCGTGACCGTCGTCGTCCTCGCCATCCCGCTCTTCTCCATCCAGCTCGGCCACATCGGCGACGGAGCCGACCCCACCTCCTTCACCGACCGCCGCGCCTACGACCTGATGACCGACGCCTTCGGACCCGGCTCCAACGGCCCCCTGACCGTCGTCATCGACCAGACCACCGTCCCCTCCTCCCAGCGCTCCTCCCTGTCCGACCAGGCCCAGAAGACCCTCAACGGCGTCGCGGGCGCGTCCACCGTCACCCCGCTGACCCCCACCAAGGACGGGGACGTCCTGATCGGCACGGTCTACTCGAAGGAGTCCCCGCAGAGCGCCACCACCACGGACCTGACCAACCGGCTGGTCCACCACACGCTCCCGGACGCGGTCTCCGGCACGAGCGCCAAGGGTTACGTCACCGGCACCACCGCGGCCCAGGTCGACTTCCGTGACATCGTCGCGAGCCGTCTGCCCCTGATCATCGCCGTCGTGGTCGGCCTCGCCTTCCTGGTCATCCTCGCGGTCTTCCGCGGCCTGCTCGTCGCCGTCAAGGCGGCCGTCCTCAACATCCTGTCCATCGGAGCCTCGTACGGTGTCGTGGTCGCCGTCTTCCAGTGGGGCTGGGGCGGGCCCGCGCTGGGCGTGAACGGCAAGGTGCCCATCGAGAGCTATGTGCCGATGATGATGTTCGCCATCATCTTCGGCCTGAGCATGGACTACGAGATCTTCCTGCTCTCCCGCGTCCACGAGGCCTGGCTGCGCACCGGGGACGCCAAGGCCTCGGTCGCGCACGCCCTGGAGATCACCGCACGGGTCATCACCTGCGCCGCACTGATCATGGTGAGCGTGTTCGCGGCCTTCATCGTCAGCGACAACATCGTGGTCAAGATGCTCGGACTCGGCCTCGCGGTGAGTGTGCTGATCGACGCGACGGTGGTACGGCTGCTGATGGTGCCCGCCGTGATGACGCTGCTGGGCCCGCGTGCCTGGTGGACACCGCGCTGGCTGGACCGGGTGCTGCCGCACATCGACGCCGAGGGCGACCACGAGGAGAGCGCCCAGCAGGACGTCAGCGAGCGTCGTGTGACGCGGACGTGAGCACGAGCATCGTCACGTCGTCGACGACGTCGGGGCAGTACCGGACGAGGTCACCCCAGACCCGGTCGGCGAGCAGGGCCGGGTCGCCGTCGGCGAGGGCGGCGAGGCGGTCGGTCAGCGGGTAGAAGGTGCCGGAGGTGTCACGGGCCTCGCTCACCCCGTCCGAGGCGAGGAACAGGGTGTGGCCCGGCTCCAGCCGCAGCGCCGGCCCGGCGGACGGACCGGTGTCGGCCAGACCGAGCCCGAGCGGCGTCCACGCGGTGAGCTCGACTTCGCTGACGTGACCGCCGCGCAGCAGCAGCGGCGCCGGATGCCCGCAGGACACCAGGCGCACGGAGCGGGCGTCGGGCGAGAACTCCACCAGGACGGCCGTCGCGAACAGCTCCGCATAGCGGGAGGACGCCGAGTCGACCGCCAGCCTGCGGTCCAGCCGGGCGGCGACCGACTCCAGGTCCGGCTGGTCCAGCACCGCCTCCCGGAAGGCGCCCAGCAGCGAGGCGACCGTGGCGACCGCCGACAGCCCGTGCCCCTGGACGTCGCCCAGCACGGCGCGGACCCCGTACGGCCCCTCGCGCACGTCGAAGAAGTCGCCGCCCACCAGCGTCCCGCGCTGCGCGGCCCGGTACAGGCCCACGCAGCGGACCGGGCCGACCCGCTCGGGCAGCGGCGGCGCGACCGCCCGCTGCGCGGCCTCGGCCACGGTCCGCTCCAGGTCCAGCTGGGCGTCGCGGTGACTGCGCACATACGACACGAACACGCTCAGCACCGCCACGAAGGCGATGGTCAACAGGTCGGTGTTGCCGGGCCGGTTGAGCTGGAAGGCGGGGACGTTGAGGACGACGACCACGCCGGCGCCCAGGAGCGCGGTCGCCCAGGGGCCGTACGACAGGACGGCCAGCGGCGGGATCGCGCCCAGCAGGAAACCGATGTCGAGCCGGTTCGGGCTCACCAGCGTCGCCACGCACACGCCCGCGATCAGCGCGACCGGCAGCGCCTTCACCCACCACGGCGGCGGGGCTCCCCGCAGCCAGCTCCGCCGGGCCTGGTCCCGGCGCGGCCACAGCACGATCGTTCTTCCCACACCACCACGCTCCTACGCCGGGGCGCGCCCCGCATGCCGGCCACGCTCTGTCAGTGCCGGCCGGCATGCTGGCCGCAGACCTGATCAACCTGGTGGGGAGGCGCGATGGGCTGGGCGGGAGGAGTCTGGCGGGTGGGCAGCCAGGCGGGGCCGGTGGGGGAGATCCTGATCGACGACGCGGACTTCCCCTGGCTGTCCGGCCGCTTCACGGCAGGCGAGGCGTACGACGCCGTCAGAGACCTGTTCGTTCGCGAACTCGCCCTCGCCGAACAGGACGACGACTGGGAGGAGTGGGAAGCGGCGTACGACGAGATCCGACGCCGCGTGTCCCTGTCCTCACCGGACGGCCCGGTCCCCGAGTTCCTGCTGCACATCGAGAACGACCGGGCCTGGTTCCGCTGGAGCGACGAGCCCTTCGAGGACGACCAACGGACTTGACGGAGTGTCAGTCCGCCGTGCGGTCCAGCGACGCCTCCGCCTCCGTCAGGATCTCCGTGACGCGCAGGGCGAAGGCCGCGTCGCAGGGGTGCGGGCGTCCGGTCGCGGCCGCGTCGAGCAGGGCGTCCGCGGCGCCGAGGAGGGCGGTGACGGCTCCCTCGGTGCTCTCCGGCAGCACGGCCACCCCCGTCTCGCCGCGCAGCTCGACCGTCGCACCCGCCGCCGCGGACGGGGCCGACAGGCTGAGGGTGACCGTGCTGGACGCCCCGCCCGCGTGATCGAGGACGAGGTGGACCGTGTCGCCGGGACCGGGCGCGGCCGCGGCCACCCGCCGGACGTCGCCCAGGACCGGCAGCAGCACGGACAGCGCGTGCGGTCCCACGTCCCACAGCGCGCCCTTCTCCTGCCGCCACGGCGAGTCGGCGAACGGGCTGCTGCTGTCGCTGCCGAACAGCGACCCCAGCCACGCCGCCCGACCGGTGAACCAGCCCCCGGCAGCCGCCTGTTCGGTGATCCACGCCTCCGTCTCCGTGACGAAGCGGCTGGTGAAGAAGACCACCGACGCCACCCCGGCCTCCCGCACGGCGTCGACCACGGCCCGCCCCTGCTCCACCGTCGTCGCCAGCGGCTTGTCCAGCAGCAGATGACGTCCCGCCCGCGCGGCCCGCACCGCCAGCTCCGCCTGCACCGCCGGCGGCAGCGCCACGGCGACCGCCTCCACGTCCGCCAGCAACGCGTCCACGTCGTCGTACGTCCGCGTGCCGTACCGGTCGGCCAGTGCCTTGGCCGCCTCCGGGCGCCGGCCCCACACCCCGGCGAAGTCCAGCCCCGAGTGCTCGCTCAGGGCGGGGGCATGAGCCATCTCCGCCCAGGGGCCGGTACCGAGCAGTCCGATCCGCATGCCGCCGCCTCTCCACAACACCGCTGTACGGCAGCGAGCCTCGCACACCGGCCGGCCCGCCGCGCAAGGCGGCCGCGGTGTCACGCGATTCAGCGGACCCGCTGCTGAATGCGTTCGCTTTCCTCTATTGGACCTTCGGCCCCGGCAGGGTCAGGCTGGATGACGGTCCGGCACCGTCGTGGTCCATGTCCGACGGGCCGGACGCCATCCGGTCCCGCGACAGCCGAGAGAGGTCACCAGCACATGCACACCCGCCGCATCGGGGACGTCGACGTCAGCGCGATCGGACTGGGCGGGATGCCCATGTCCATCGAAGGGCGACCGGACGAGGCGCGCTCCCTGGCCACCATCCACGCCGCTCTCGACGCCGGCGTCACCCTCATCGACACCGCCGACGCCTACCACCGTGACGCCCACGAGGTCGGCCACAACGAGACCCTCATCGCCAAGGCCCTCGCCTCCCACGACCGCGGCAGGGACGTCCTGGTCGCCACCAAGGGCGGCCATCTGCGCCCCGGCGACGGCAGCTGGACCCTCGACGGCAGCCCCCGTCACCTGAAGGAGGCCTGCGAGGCGTCCCTGCGCCGTCTCGGCGTCGAGGCGATCGGGCTCTACCAGTTCCACCGCCCCGACCCCAAGGTGCCCTACGCCGAGTCCGTCGGCGCCGTGCGGGACCTGCTCGACGAGGGCAAGATCCGGATGGCCGGCATCTCCAACGCCAACCCCGACCAGATCCGGCAGGCGAACGACATCCTCGGCGGACGCCTGGTCTCCGTGCAGAACCAGTTCTCCCCGGCCTTCCGCTCCAGCGAGCCCGAACTCGACCTCTGCGACGAACTCGGCATCGCCTTCCTGCCCTGGAGCCCGCTCGGCGGAATCTCCCGGGCGGGCGAACTGGGCTCCACCTACGCGCCGTTCGACCGCATCGCCAAGGCCCACGGGGTGAGTCCGCAGCAGGTGTGCCTGGCCTGGATGCTCGCCAAGTCCCCGGTGGTCGTGCCCATCCCCGGCTCCAGCCGCCCGGAGACGATCCGCGACTCCCTCGCCGCCACCGACCTCGAACTCAGCGCCGAGGAACTCGCCCAGCTCGACGCCGGCTGACCCCCGCACCGCTACCGGTCAGGCGGCGCTGCTGCGCGGGACCCGGTGCGGGCAGCCGGCGTCGTGATCGGTCCCGAGGCTCGTCCACCACCGCTCGCAGCAGGCCGCGTACAGCTCCTCCCGGACGATCTGGTCGGCCGCCGAACGCACCGGCCGACGCGGCCCGGTGCCCGCCGCCAGCAGATCGCGGATCAGTGTCTCGCGTACGACGGCGATGACCGGGACCACGCTCGCGGCGGCGAACAGGAACGCCACCCAGAGCGGGCCATGAGCGAAGTCGAGCACCGCCGTCGCGGCGAGCCCGCCGGTGGTGACGAGATAGAGGGCGCAGAGGAGGCGGCCGGATCGGTTCATGGTGGTCACCGTTCGTGCAGGGATGGTTGCACTCTGTTCAACGCGTGGGAGGGCGGGAGGGAATCGGGTCGACCGACGGTATTGCGTCAATTCCGGGCGCCGTGGAGGAAGACGGGAATGGTCCGGCCCTGTCCGGGAATACGAGGCGAAAATCGAGAGAGGGGCGCTTCGTGCTCGTTCCGGACCCGAAGGTCGTCAGAACGTTGCTCACCACGTACGCATCGCTGCGCATCGCGCAGGCGGAGCGGGACCGGCCGCACACGGCGCGCGCGTTGGCGGAGGTCAGGCGCGAACTGTGCGCCACGATGGGAACCACGGACCTGCACGAGGCGATCGCCCGGGCCGACGCCCTGCTGCGTGCCGCGCGGGGGATGACCGGTGGGGAGTGGCGCGGCGAGGACGGCGTGAAGTCGGCCGCCTGACCGGCCGTCGGTTTCAGGCCGGTGCGGCGGCCACGGCCGCTCCACCCTGGAAGGAGCCGCGGTAGGCCTGGGGGGTGGTGCCGACCACGCGGCGGAACCGCTCCCGGAACGCCGTCGGCGACCCGAACCCCGCCTGTCGCGCGATCCGTTCGACGGGATGGTCGCTGTTCTCCAGCAGGTACTGTGCCCGGCGCACCCGGGCACGCAGCAGCCACTGCAGCGGGGTCGTGCCGGTCTGCTCACGGAAGCGGCGGCTGAAGGTCCGCTCGCTCATGCCGGAACGGGCCGCCATCGCGCCGAGGGTGATCTCGCCGCCCAGGTTGTCCTCGATCCACTCCAGCACCGGCTCCAGGGTCGAGCCGCGCGGTACGGGCGGCTGCTCGTGGACGATGAACTGGGCCTGGCCGCCTTCGCGTTCGAGGGGCATGACGGACATGCGGGCGGCGTCGGCGGCGACCGCCGAGCCGAGATCGCCACGGATCATGTGCAGGCACATGTCCAGGGAGGCGGCGGCGCCGGCCGAGGTGAGGATGCGGCCGTTGTCGACGTAGAGCACGTCCGGGTCCACCGTGATCCGTGGGTAGCGCCGGGCCAGTTGGCCGGCGGCCACCCAGTGCGTGGTGGCGCGCAGGCCGTCCAGCAGTCCCGCCTCCGCGAGGACGAAGGCACCGGAGCAGACGGAGGCGATCCGGGCGCCGGCCCGGGCCGCCCGGCGCAGGGCGTCGAGGGCCTGGGGCGAGGGCGCTCCGGCCGCCTCCGAGCATCCCGGCACGATCACGGTGTCGGCGTCGGCCACCGCTTCGAGGCCCTGGTCGACCCGGATGGTGAAGCCGTCCGTCCTGACCTCGGGTGATTCCGCGCACACCCGCAGCCGGTAGGGCCGGCGTCCGTCGGGCAGCCGGGTGCGGCCGAACACCTCCAGGGGTGCCGCCATGTCGAACGGCACCACATGGTCCAGAACCAGGATCGCCACAGTGTGCATGGAGCCACGATAGGCGGATTCCTGCCAGTGCTGTCAGCTGGGTCTCCGTGCAAAGCCACAGGTGAGGTCTTTGGCGGGAATCCGTTGGAAGCTGTCGTTTCAGCCCCTGTTCCGGTCGTCTCGAAGATCCCTAGCGTGAGCCGCGCTCGATTGATCGATCGCGTTGCGGAAGGCTCCCCATGACCAAGCTCCTGCTCACCCTCCATGTCCTGGCGGCCATCGTGGCCGTGGGCCCGGTCACCGTCGCGGCGAGCATGTTCCCGGCCGCGGCCCGCCGGGCCGGTGAGGAGGAGTCCGCGGTCGCCAGCCTGCGGCTGCTGCACCGGATCTGCCGGCTCTACTCGGCTGTCGGCGCGGTGGTTCCGGCCTTCGGGTTCGCGACCGCGGCCGCGATGGGGGTGCTGGGCAGCGGTTGGCTGATCGCGTCGATCACGCTGACGGCCGTGGCCGCCGGCCTCCTGATCGCCTTCGTCCTGCCCCGTCAGGACGAGATCCTCGGCCAACTGGACGGCGGGCAGGCGGTGGAGCGGTCGGGCACCGTCCGACTCGCCATGTTCACCGGCCTGTTCAATCTGCTGTGGGCGACCGTCACCGTCCTGATGATCGTGCGTCCCGGATCCACCACAGGTGCCTGACCGGGCGCTCACCCCACCCTCCTGGGCGTCAAGTGCTCTTGGTGAATTCACACCCTGGTATCCCGGGGCGCATACACTCGTCAGCTGTGCCCAAGTGATGGGCCACCACACGAAAGGCGCGTTGACGGGTGTTCCAGGATTCCCCCATCTACGACCGACTCGTCGCCGAACGCGGCGACGTCCCCACTCAGACCCGCCGAGAGGCCGAGCGCGTCAGCCGGGAACTGGAGTACGTCATGCGACCGCTGCAGTCCTTCGGTGCCGGCCCGGCTCCCGACCGCCAGGCCTCCCCGGGTACCGGGTGGCAGCGGACCGCGCTGCTGCCCGGCACGATGCCCCACTGACCGTACTCAACGCACCGTGCTGCTCGCCCCGTTGACCTGGGACGACGGCTCGGTGCCGGGGCTCGCCAGCCAGTCCGCGACGGCCCGCGCGATGGGCTGGCCGGTCTCGACCTCGACGAAGCCGAACTGTCCGGACTGGTTGCACTCCAGGAACCACCACGTCCCGTCCGCGTCCTCGGCGAAGTCGAAGGCCCCGTAGGCCAGTTCGGCCGCGCGCAGATAGGCGCCGACAGCGGTGGCGATGCGCGGCGGCACCTCGGTGGCCTGCCACGGGACGTCCGCAGAGGCGAACCGCACGTCGACCTCGTCCGCTTCGTCGGCCGTCTTGCGGGCCGCCAACATCCGCTCACCGACCACGGTCAGCCGGATGTCGGCGCGTTTGGCCACACGTCGCTGCAGCAGGGTGGGGCCGAAGGCGACGGCGGAGAAGTCCGTGTCCGGTGCGACCCGGCTGGTCGGCACCGCCCGCGGGGGGTCCTGCGGATGCGCCCCGGAGACCGGTTTGACCACCAGGTCCGGATACCGCTCGGCGAACTCCCGCGCCGCCTGCGGGAACGATGTGATCAATGTCGCGGGGACCGGCAGCCCGCAGCGCTGGGCGAGCCGCAGCTGCCAGGGCTTGTGGCGGGCGCGACGGGCCGCGTCGGGGTGGTTCATCCAGCGTGCGTCGCTGCCGCGCAGCATGCCGTACAGGGCCTGCGAGGACTCCTCGGTGAGCCAGTCCGAGGGATCGGGCGCCCGGGTGGCGGGGGTGCCCGGCCTGCGGACCCAGATGGACCGCAGGCCGGAGATGCTCACCAGGCGCCCCGCGGACTGCAGATGCCCGCGGAAGGCGCCGTGGACGTACTCGCCGGACAGTGCGACGGCGCCCGGCAGGTCGGCCGGGTCGAGACGGACCACAGGGACCCCGGAGGCGTTGAGGTGCACGACCACCATGTCGGCCGTCACATCCTCTTCACAGGTCAGGATCAGTACGGTCATTGTGGGCGGTTCCGCGTTCAGTCGTCGAAGTGAGTCTTGGAGCCCGCGGTCGACGTCGTGGTCCCCAGTTCTCTGAGCAGTGCCAAGTCCCCGGCGGCGATCCGGCCGTCCATGGTTACGTTCAACTGCAGTCCGGTGTCGTAGACGTACGGAGTCGTGGCCTCCAACTCCACCGCCGGACGTGCGTAGTTGAGCGCGAACGGTTGCATCGTGTCTCCCTCGTCGGTCTGCGCCGACCAAGCGTTGCGCCCCCTCGGGCGCCGTTTGGTCCGCCGACTGCCTTGCCCTTCCAGTCACTTATACGAATCGAACGAGTGATTGGTTTCCTTACTCTGCGTAATCGTGGGGATTTTGTGCCCATACGCCCCACGCAGAGGCCCCCGAAGGCTGTGCAGTGCGAGAAGAAGAACGCCGATGTCGTCCAGGTAGACCGGATCTGGCAGCAGGTCCGTCGGCAGTACGAAGTACAGGACGGCGCCCCAGAAGACCCAGCGCGGCCCGGTCGGCAGGCCGGCCCGGCGCAGATCGCGCCGGGTGCGTACCAGTCGCACCAGAACGACTACGGCCGCGGCGAGCAGGAGTGCCGCCAGGACTGCGGCGACGACGATCACCGTTGTGGTCGTATCCACGGACCTTCCTCCGTCCGGCGTGCCGAACGGCGCGCCCCTCTTCACGGATTCCCCCATCCGCCGCCGGTACGTCCACAGGCTTGTGACAGGGGGCTCATACCGGTGGCGCACGCCGAGTGGAACCGCACGCCCGTAGCGCTTAGTAATGACCCCTGGAGCAGAAAGTGAGCATCCGCTCTTCATCACCCCAACCCGACGACACCTCCATAGCCGCACGCCACCACGACCCGGTCACCGCCCTGGTGCACGCCGCGGTCGCCGACCGTCCGCTGGAGGAGGTCGCCGGCCTGATCACCCTGCTGGAGCAGTCTCCGCAGTACGCGCGGGCCACGGTCGACGCGCTTCGCGCGGTGGGCACGGACCGCTCCGTGGAGGACGTGACCCGGCTGATGGCCCTGCTGCACCGGACGCCGCTGGAGCCCCACTGCGGTCAGGAGGCCGCCCGGGTCGCCGCCACCGCGCGGCCCGTGGAGGAACTCGTGGAGCTCGTCGGCCGCCTCAGCGAGGAACGGGACGCACACGCCGACCGGATGACGGCAGAGGCCCGGCAACAGCCGCACGGAATCCCGGCCATGCCCGAGGACGGGACCCCACCGCCCGGGCACGAACCCGAGTCCGGCGCCCCGGCCGCCGCCGAAGTCGACCTCGCACCCCGCATACTCCCGCGCAAGCCGAACCGCCGCCCCGTACACCACTCGTGGCCCGGCGTCCTCGCCGCCGCCGTCCTCCTGCTGTGCGGGATGCTCTGGTTCCCGCTCCACCGCGACGGCGCGCCCCCGCAGTCGTACGGCCTCACGCTCGGCGCCTCGGCACTGTGCACCCTCCTGGCCGTACAGCTGACCCTGCGGCCCACGCTCCCCGCCTTCGCGGTCGCGGCCGCGGTGCCGACGGTGCTCGCGGCCGGTCAGATGTACGAGGGGCGCTTCCACACGGAATCGCTGTCAAGGGCGCTCGACCTGACGCTCGCACCGAGCTGGATCGCCGGTGTCGCCGCGGTGTGCGCGGCACTCGCCGCGCTGACGGGCGTGCTCGTACGGCTGGCGGCACAGCAGCCGAAGGCCGCGGCGCCGCCGCGCCCGCTGGCCGCCCCCAGCCGCACCCCGGAGTGATCCCGGGCCGTCAGACCGAGGTCAGGGCGGTCAGCACCCGGTCCGGGGTGAGCGGGAGTTCGCGCAGGCGGATACCGGTGGCGTGGTGGACGGCGTTGCCGATCGCGGCCGCCGTGCCGACGATGCCGATCTCGCCGATGCCCTTGCTGCCCATGGGGTTGAGATGTGGATCGTCCTCGTCGATCCAGTGCGCCTCGACCTCCGGCACGTCGGCGTGCGCCGGCACGTGGTAGGAGGCCAGATCGGACTCGGTGAAGTCGCCGAACGCGGCGTCCATGGTGCTGCCCTCGGTCAGCGCCATGCCCAGGCCCATGATCATGCCGCCGATGAACTGGGAGCGCGCGGTACGGGCGTTGAGGATGTGCCCGGCGGCGTAGACCCCCAGCAGCCGCCGTACCCGCGTCTCACCGCTCACCGTGTCGACGGCCACCTCGGCGAAGTGGGCACCGAACGCGTGGCGCGCCCAGGGGCTGTCGGCGTCGGCCTGTCCCGCCGTGTCGGCGCGGGCCTCGACGCCCTCGGCGGGCAGTGGACCCGTGCGCTCGGCCAGACGGGCCGTCAGCCGGACGCAGGCCCCGTGCACCGCCCAGCCCCAGGAGGCCGTCCCGGACGAGCCGCCCGCCAGCGAGGCCGACGGCAGATCGCTGCGGCCCACCTCCGTACGCACCCGCTCCAGCGGTACCCCGAGGGTGTCGGCCGCGACCTGCGCGAGGACCGTACGGGCGCCCGTGCCGATGTCCGTGGCGTTGACCCGGACGAGGAACGTCCCGTCGGGCAGCGCTCGCGCCGTCGCGGTCGACGGCGAGATGTTGACGGGATACATGGCCGCCGCCACCCCCGTCCCGATCAGCAGCGCGCCCTCGCGCCGGGCCCGCGGCCGTGGATCGCGCCGGGCCCAGTCGAAGCGGCGCGCGCCCTCGCGCAGGCACTCCACGAGATGCCGGCTGCTGAACGGCTTGCCGCTGTCGGGCTCCGTCTCCGGCTCGTTGAGGATCCGCAACTCGACCGGATCCATGCCGAGTTCGCAGGCCAGCTCGTCCATGGCGGACTCCAGCGCGTACATGCCGGGCGCCTCGCCGGGCGCCCGCATCCACGACGGCGTGGGCACGTCCAGGGCCGCCACCCGGTGGACGGTACGGCTGTGGGGCGCGGCGTACATGACCCGGGCGGGTACGGCGGCCTGCTCCACGAACTCCTTGACTTGGGAGGTGTGGGTGGTGACCTCGTGGACCAGGCACGTCAGACGGCCGTCGGCTCCGGCGCCGAGCCGGATCCGGTGCAGGGTCGGCGCCCGGTGCCCGACCACCGCAGGCAGCTGACGGCGGGGCAGGGCGAGGGTGACGGGCCGGCCGGTGTGCCGGGCCGCCATCGCGGCCAGCACCACGTCGGGACGAGGGGTGCCCTTGGAGCCGAAGCCCCCGCCGACTTGCTCGGCGACGACGACGATCCGCTCCTCGGGCAGTTCGAAGAGCTTGGCGAGTGTGGCCCGTACCGCTGTCGAGCCCTGGCTGGAGGTGTGCGCGAGGAGCCGTTCGCCGTCCCAGTGCGCGGTGCTCGCGTGCGGTTCCATGGGGTGGTTGTGCAGCGGCGGGACGCGGTAACGGGTGTCCACGCGCACGGCCGCCGAGCCGAACGCACCGTCGGGATCCCCGCGTCGCGTGCTGCCGGGATATCCGGCGTTGGCCTTCTCGGGGGCGTACGCCGCCGGGTGGTCCTCGGCGAGGGAGACGTCGTGCTCCTCGACGTCGTAGGAGACCCGCACCGCCGCGGCACCCGCCCGTGCGTCCTCCAGTGTCTCGGCGACGACCAGGGCCACGAACCAACCCCGGTGCGGGACACGGGGGTTCTGCAGCACGGCGAGCGTGGGGTCGTCGGGCTCGGCCAGACGGGGCGCGTTCTCGGGCGTTAGCACGGCCAGGACCCCGGGCTCCCGCAGCGCGGCCGAGGCGTCGACGGCGGTCACCGTGCCGCGTGCGACCGTGGCCGGCACCGGCCAGGCGTACGCCCGGCCGTCCGGCACGTGCTCGGCGGCGTAACGGGCACTGCCGGTGATTTTCTGCAGACCTTCCCGGCGCTCGGCGGGGGCGCCCAGGGCGGCGGCCATGTGGTCCTCCTCGGCTGACGGTTCACATCCCGGCGAGCCGGGTCAGGACGTCCACGGCGAGACCGCGGGCGAGCGGCACCTTGTAGGCGTTGTCCCGCAGCGGCCGGGCGGCGGACAGTTCCAGGTCGACGGCGTGTTCGAACGCGGCCGGGGTGGGCGCCGCACCGAGCAGCGTCCGCTCGGCCGTCCGCGCCCGCCAGGGCCGGTGGGCCAGCGCCCCGAAGGCGAGGCCGGCGTGGACGACGACGCCGTCCGCGATCCGCAGCACCCCGGCGACGGAGGCCAGGGCGAAGGCGTACGAGGCCCGGTCGCGCGCCTTGCGGTACAGCGACGGCAGTCCCGCCGTGACCGGCGGCAGCATCACGGCCGTGACCAGCTCGTCGGGCCGGATCTCCGTGTCCCGCTCCGGATGGTCGCCCGGCAGCCGGTGGAACGCGTCGGCGGCGACGTCACGGGCGCCCGCGGGGCCGTACAGCTCGATCCGCGCGTCGAGGGCCGCCAGGGCCACCGCCATGTCCGACGGGTGGGTGGCGATGCACTGCTCGGAGTGTCCGAGCACCGCGTGGTCGCGGTGTACGCCCTCGCGCGCACCGCAACCACTGCCCGGCGCACGCTTGTTGCACGGTTTCGAGACGTCCTGGAAGTAGGGGCAGCGGGTGCGTTGCAGCAGGTTGCCGCCGGTGGTGGCCACGTTCCGCAGCTGGCCCGAGGCACCCGCGAGCAGCGCCTGGGAGAGGGCGGGATACCGGTCGCGCACGGCGGGATGCGCCGCCAGGTCGCTGTTGCGGACCGTGGCTCCGACGCGCAGCGAGCCGTCGGGCAGCTCCTCCACCGTGTCCAGGGGCAGCCGGCTGACGTCGACCAGGGCGGCGGGCTCCTCGACGCCGAGCTTCATCAGGTCGACGAGGTTGGTGCCACCGCCCAGCAGGCGGGCGCCGGGCCGGGAGGCGAGGGCGGCACAGGCGTCCTCGACGCCGGTGGCGCGGACGTAGGCGAAGGGCCTCACGGGATCACGTCCTCGACCGCCTCGACGATGTGGGGGTAGGCCCCGCAGCGGCACAGGTTCCCGCTGAGCCGCTCCCGGATCTCGGCCCGGTCCAGGGGCACCGGCCGCCCCGAGGGCGTGCCCGGGTCGGTGACGTGGGAGGGGTGGCCGGCGGCGGCCTCGGCGATCGCTCCCAGGGCGGAGCAGATCTGGCCGGGTGTGCAGTACCCGCACTGGAAGGCGTCCCGGTCCAGGAAGGCCTGCTGCAGCGGGTGAAGGCGCTCCGCGTCGCCGGTCAGCCCCTCGACGGTCGTGACCTCGCGGCCGTCCAGGGAGACGGCGAGGAGCAGGCAGCTGTTGACGCGCCGTCCGTCCACCAGCACCGTGCACGCACCGCACTGCCCGTGGTCGCAGCCCTTCTTGGCGCCGAACAGGCCCAGGTCCTCGCGCAGCAGGTCCAGCAGGACGCGCCGGTGGTCGACGGTGAGCGTGTGCGGCTTGCCGTTGACCCGCAGGGTCATGTCGGAGCGGTGCCGGTCGCTGTGCGGGTGCTGACTGCTGGCCATGGCGGGGCCCTTCCGGACGGGCTGATGTGCCGTCCCCACCGCGTATCCAGCCTGCGCCGACTGACACGTCCGCCACGCGGGGCGACGGGCGTCTCAGTCCTCGGGTGTGTCCCCGTCCTGCTTGCCGTCGGCTTCGGGGCGCCGGGTGCGGGCCGAGCCCTTGAGGCGCTCCAGGGTCCGGGTGAGCTGCTGGAACGGGGAGGCGGCGGGCGTGGCGGGCTGCTGCGGCGGGGCGGGCGCAGCGGTGTCGGCCTCGCGGTAGGCGGTCAGCGCCTCGTGCGCGCGTTCGGCGGCCTCCCGGTACAGGTCCCGGGACTTCGTCATCGCCTCAAGGGCCTCGGCGTACATCGCCACCAGCCTGCGCTCCCGGGCCAGCTCCTCCTCGAGGGTCATCAGCTGCCAGTCGTCCCGCAGCGCCGCCACGGCCTCCTCGGCGCCGTCCGGCAGCGGCAGGGGCAGCGCCACGAAACGCGTGAGGGCGTCGACCAGCTCGGCCGGCCGTGAACCGTCGAGGAAGACGGTCCGTACCGCGAAGTCGTCACCGTCGAAGCCGTCCGGCGCCGGATGGGTGGGCAGCAGCACGGCGCCGCCGCGCGGAACCTGTACGTCGAACTCGCGCAGCGCCCTGTTGACGATGCGCAGCTGGTCCGGGGCCGCGCGGTGCTCCAGGACGCGGTGGCGCAGAGCGGGCGGCAGCAGCGGACCGAGCGGCTCGCTGCCGCGTTCGTCCGGCGTCATCGCCTCGTGCACCACGAGGTTGACGCACCAGCCGCCGCGCACCGACGCACGCAGCAGCCGCCGGATGTCCTTGTCCTCCGTGGGCAGCCGGTTCACCCCGCGCAGGCGCAGTCCCGTGCCGGGCTCGTGGTCCCAGGCGGCATCGGCGTCGTCGGGCCAGAACATGGTCGCCGGAGACGGCCACTCCTGGTCCCAGGCGCTTTCCGCCTCCGCCGCCAGCACCCACTCCTGCGCGTCGTCGGCAAGGGGACCGAGGGTCAGCCGCGCCCGCACCGTCACCGTCGCGGCGACGGTCCAGCGCGCCTCGAAGACCTGCTCCAGGACGCCCTCGGCACCGGGCAGCTCGTGCTGGTCGTCGAGGACCTCGCCGGCCCGCAGGCGTTTCAGGGTCCGGCGCACGACGTCCGGCGCGTCGGTGCCGGCGTAGCGGCCGCGGGCCAGCCACAGGGTGGGGGACGGGGTCGGGCGGGCGGTCGGTGCGATGCGCATGGGGTCCATCTGCAGACGGGGCACGTGTATGCACCAGTATCGTCCGCGCGCGGCGGCGGAGATCACGCGGGGTGGGCGCACAGGATGCGCGCGGCGCACTCGGGGTGCGCGCGACACGCACCAGGACACGCCCCTTCACACGTGTCCCGCGTCCGGCGCGCCCGCCACAATGGCGCCCGCGAACGGGGCCCGCCCACCATCCGCTTAGGGGCGGGTCCCGTTCGCACCCGGGCGGTACGCCGTCACCCGTGGAACGTGATGTACCCGTTGCCGTCCGGGTCGTTGCCGCTCTTGGTGTACGCGTGCGAGTCGGCGCCGGCGCCGGACGGCTTGTACACGTAGATGGTGTCCTTGTCGTTGTTCCACATGAAGTTGCAGTTCTGGCGGTAGACGACGTTCTTCGCGTCGGAGTCGGTGCCGTGGCCGCCGCGCAGTTTCACGTAGTCGCCGGGCTGCAGATAGTGGTTCTTGGAGAAGGTGAACCGGTTGCCGGCCTTGTCCTTGACCACGTACCCCTTCAGGTTCACCGTCGTGTGGGACGAGTAGTTCTTGATCGTCAGATACTCGTCCTTCGTGTTCCCGGTCGCGCAGTTGTTGGAGTCCCGGCCGGGCGCGTCGTACTGAACGCCCTTGATCTTCAGCGCGGACGAGTACTCGGTGGCGTGGGCCGGGACGGCGGCCAGCACGGCGAGTGCGCCTGCGGCGGCGGTGGCGGCGAAGAAACGTATACGCATGGAGCAACGACCCCCCGATGTGGATTTTCGGTGAAGAGTCTGGAGCGTATACAACTCGGGGCTTTCGAGTGCCGTCTTCACCCAAACGCGGGGCGCGGCTTCCGCCCCGCCGATCGGATGTCGGACTCCCAGTCCAGGATCCCGATCAGTTCGTCCTCTCCGGGTCGGGAAGGAGCCCGGCCCCCGAGCGCCGGGGACCTGGACTGAACGCCCCGGGAGATGTTGCCGCTCACGGTGACGTTGTGCTCCACGCGCGGGCGACGCAGTTGCTCGTAGAGCGAGAGCGCGGAGTCCGGGTCCGGGGCATCGCGCAGGCACTTGGCGAGGACCACGGCGTCCTCCAGGGCCATCGACGCGCCCTGGCCGGTCGCGGGGGAGGCCGCGTGGGCGGCGTCGCCGACGAGCAGGATCCGCCCCGAGCGCCAGGCGGTGCCGGTCGGGATCTCGGTGGCGTTGGTGACCAGGACGTCGTCGGTGGTGGCCGCGACGATGTCCGCGGCGGGCGTGGCGTCCTCGCGCAGCAGGGGAAGCAGCAGTTCGCGCCAACGGTCCGGTGTGCCGTCGGCGAGTTCCTCGGCGGGCAGCGGATCGCCGGCCACGCGCGCGAACCAGTACGTCTCCCCGCCCGGCGAGACGGCATGGCCGAAGGCCGCGCGGCTGCCCCGGATCATGGTGATGCACGCGTCGTCCGCGGAGCGGGGCCCGGCGTCGGTGTAGCCGTAGAAGACCCGCTGGCCCGCGTAGAGGGACCGGACGCCGGGGGCGATCGCCTGCCGGACGGTGGAGTTGAGGCCGTCGGCGCCGATGAGGAGGTCGGCCGTGGCGGTACTGTCGTCCGCGAAGTGCGCGGTGACGCCGTCCGCGCCCTGCTGGACGGAGGTCAGCCGGGCGCCGTGCCGGATCTCGATGCCCCGGCGCTCCGCCTCCGCCTGGAGCCCGGAGCTGAGGTCGCCGCGCCGCAGGCACCGGTAGCGCAGCAGGGGATCGCCCGCCTCGCCGAGCGGCACGTGCGCCAGTTCCGTGCCGGTGTGGTCCGTCACCCGCATCGAGGTCAGCGGGAAGCCGAGGGCGGTGACGGCGGCGGTGGCGTCGAACTGCGCGAGCGCGCGCATGCCGTTGCTCGCGAGAGTGAGGAACGCGCCGATGTCCTCGGCCGAACCCGGATGCGCCTCGCGCACCTCGACGCCGAACCCCGCCTTGTGCAGGGCCAGCGCCGTCGCCGTGCCCGCGATCCCGCCGCCGATGACCAGTACGCGTGTCACGCTCACCCCGTCCGTGTCGGTACGGCCCCCGTGACCGTACCCGCGTCTGTGGGAACGTCTCACCGGCAGCGACGGTTCCAGTTCGAGGAGACACCGTGACCGGAAAGATCACCCTTGCCACCTGGCCCACGCCCCTGGAGCGCATGCCCCGGCTGGCCGCCGCGCTGGGCCTGGGCGAGGACGACCTGTGGGTCAAGCGGGACGATCTGATCGGTCTCGGGGGCGGCGGCAACAAGGTGCGCAAACTGGAGTGGTTCACCGGCGCCGCCCTCGCCGAGGGTGCCGACACCCTGGTCACGACCGGCGCCGCGCAGAGCAATCACGCCCGTCTCACCGCCGCTGCCGGCGCCCGCCTGGGGCTGGACGTCGTCCTCGTCTTCCCGGGTTCGCCCGACGGCGCGGCGGACGCCTCCGGCAATCTCGTCCTCGACAGCCTCTTCGGAGCCCGCGTCCACTGGGCCAAAGACGCGGATCCGAACTCCCTGGGCGACATCGCCGAGGAGGTCTGCGAGCGGCTGCGCGGGGAGGGGGCGCGTCCCTTCCTGATCCCGTTCGGCGGCTCCAGCCCGCTCGGCGCGCGGGGGTACGTCGAAGGAGGCGAGGAGATCCTGGCCCAACTGCCCGACGTGGAGCACGTGGTGGTGGCGCTGGGCTCCGGCGGCACCATGGCCGGACTGGTCGGCGCCCTGGGGGAGCGACGGGTGCTCGGCGTGCACTGCGGGGCGGTACCGGATCCGGCCGCCACGGTTGCGGCCCTTGTCGGCCCCGGCGTCGAGCCACGCGGGCTGCGGGTGCGCACCGATCAGGTCGGCGCGGGATACGGCATCCTGCACGAACCGGTCCTGGCGGCGATGCGGCGTGCCGCGAGCGCCGAGGGCATCGTGCTGGACCCCGTCTACACGGGGCGGGCCATGGCCGGGCTGGTGGCGGCGGTGGAGGACGGTGACATCCGGCCGGGGCAGCGCACCGTGTTCCTGCACACGGGCGGGCTTCCGGGACTGTTCGGCCACGCGGAGGCGGTACGGCGTACCGTCTCGGGCCTGTCGTCCTGGAAGCCCGCCTGAGGGGCGGTCAGGCGCCGCTGGCGCGGAGCATGTCCTCACGCTCGACGATCTTCACGCGCTCCCGGCCCTGCGGCTCGCCCAGTGCCTTCTCGGCGGCATCGAGCCTGTACCAGCCGTCCCAGGTGGTGAATCGGACCTGGTGCTCGGCGAGGAAGGCGTCGACGGCCTCGGGTTCGGGCGATGCCGGGGTGTGCAGACGGCCGTTCGCGTGGTCGTCCAGCAGGTTGGCGACCGTCTCGTTGGCGTCGCCCTTGGTGTGGCCGATCAGGCCCACCGGGCCGCGCCGGATCCAGCCGGTGACGTACGTCGAGCGCAGGTGCTCGCCGCTCTCCTGGATGACCCGGCCGCCCTCGTCCGGGACGGTGCCCGAGTCGATGTCCCAGGGGAGCTTGGGAAGCTTGTCGGAGAGGTAGCCGACCGCGCGGTAGACGGCGGTGACGTCCCAGTCCTTGAACTCGCCGGTGCCCTTGACGTTGCCGGTGCCGTCCAGGGCGGTGCGCTCGGTGCGCAGGCCGACGACCTTGCCGTCCTCGCCCAGGATCTCCGACGGCGACTCGAAGAAGTGCAGGAAGAGCTTGTGCGGGCGGTCGCCGACGTCGCGGATCGCCCAGTTCTCCAGGGTCTTGGCGACCATGTCGGCCTGCTTGTTGCCGCGCCGGGTCTCGATCGAGCCCTCGTCGTAGTCGATGTCCTCCGGGTCGACGATGACTTCGATGGTGGGGGAGTGGTCCAACTCGCGCAGTTCCATCGGCGAGAACTTCGCCTGCGCCGGGCCACGGCGGCCGAAGACGTGCACTTCGAGGGCCTTGTTGGCCTTCAGGCCGTCGTGGACGTTCGGCGGGATCTCCGTCGGGAGCAGCTCGTCGGCGGTCTTGGCGAGGATGCGGGCCACGTCGAGGGCGACGTTGCCGACGCCGAGCACGGCGACCTTCTCGGCCTCCAGCGGCCAGGTGCGCGGCACGTCCGGGTGGCCGTCGTACCAGGAGACGAAGTCGGCGGCGCCGTAGGAGCCGTCCAGGTCGATGCCGGGTATGCGCAGTTCGCGGTCGGCCGTCGCTCCGGTGGAGAAGATCACCGCGTCGTAGAACGCGCGCAGGTCGTCCAGGCTGATGTCGTTCGGGTAGTCCACGTTGCCGAACAGCCGGATCTGCGGCTTGTCGAGCACCTGGTGCAGGGCCGTGATGATGCCCTTGATGCGGGGGTGGTCGGGGGCGACGCCGTAGCGGATCAGTCCGAACGGCGCGGGCATGCGCTCGAAGAGGTCGATGGACACACCGGGTTCGGCGGCCACGTCGGACTTGAGCAACGCGTCGGCGGCGTAGATCCCGGCGGGGCCGGCTCCGACGATGGCTACCCGCAGGGGGCGGGGCATGATCAGGTTCCCTTCGAGCGGCGACAGATCGACTCGAACGGGAAGCCTAAGCTAAGGCAAGCCTAAGTCGGTACACGGGTCCGGTCTATGGGCTCATAAACCGGCTTTATGAGCCCACAGGCACTCACCGGACACGTCACCCGATGTGGTAACTGTCCCCGTACACCTTCCAGTTGAGGGGCGTGTTCAGGCAGAGGTTGCCGTTCTTCAGGAAGACCCGCTGCTCCGTGTCGACCCGGGTGGTGTCGCTGTGGGCCTCCTCCTGCTTCATCGCCCACACCCGGGCGTCGAGGAAGGCGTTGAGGTACGTCGTCTCGTTGCCGCCCTGGGCCGGCAGCTTCGCCTTGTTCAGGGCCCGCTTGCGGATGTTGCGGAAGCTGGTCGGGTCGTCGCCGTCGCCGTGCATCACGATGGCGTCGTAGTAGGTGAACTGGCCCAGCGTCCCGAGGCCGTCCGCCTTGCCCTGCTTGACCGCCGGGTTGAAGTACACCCGGTCGCGCTCGTCGTTCTGTGCCTGCTGGAACGCGCTGTCCTGGGCCGCCTTGCGCCAGTCCTTGGGGAAGTTCGGGTCGAGGCCGTCGTGCGAGTCGCTGCCGTTGACCCGCTTGAGGGCCGGCAGGTACTTGGCGAGGACGTTGCCGGGCTTGCGGTCGGTGTAGAGCTGGACGAGGTCGAGCATGTCGCCGGTGCCGGAACAGAAGCCGATGATGCCTGCCGTGTAGCCGCGGCCGTCACCGATGTCCTCGATGTACTTGTACTGCGCCTTCCAGTCGAGCGAGGAGTTCTCCGCGCTCGACACCAGCTTCATGGCGATCTCCTTCTTCGCCGGGTCGTCGAGCCCGACGCAGCCCGCAGCGCTCACGGTCGCCGAGGCGTGCGAGGGTCGCAGGAGCGGGGCGGCGACCACGGAGGCGCCGATCAGCGCCAGGAGGGTGCGGCGCGAGGTGACGGTGGGTGCGGAATCGCTGGAGGGGTGCCTCACGGGTGCTCCAAAGAGGGGTGGGGGGTGGAGAGTTGGGCCGTGCGTCACTCTGATAGGAAGGTTTCCTATCAGAACTGGACGGCGTCGAACACCCGTTGCGGAAAAAGTTCGTACGGTCGCACGAAGAAGGTCCGGACCAAAAGGGGGCGACTCAGGGCAGCGGCTGCTCGGCCCAGATGACCTTGCCCTCCGGCGTGTAGCGCGTGCCCCAGCGCTCGGCGAGCTGCGCCACCAGGAACAGACCGCGCCCGCCCTCGTCCGTCATCGCCGCGTACCGCAGATGCGGCGAGGTGCTGCTGCTGTCGAAGACCTCGCAGATCAGCGTGCGGTCGAACAGCACCCGTACCTGGATGGGATCGGCGCCGTAACGCATGGCGTTGGTGACCAGCTCGCTCAGGATGAGCTCCGTGGCGAAGGTCAGCTCCTCCAGGCCCCAGCCGGTGAGCTGCCGGGTGACCGCTGCCCGTGTCTTGCCGACCGCCGCCGGATCGGACGGCACCTCCCACTCCGCGACCCGGTCGGCCGACAGCGCCCGCGTGCGGGCCACGATCAGGGCCACGTCGTCGCTGGGCTTCGCCGGCAACTGCGACTCGAGCACCGCACGGCAGGTCTCCTCCGGTGACTCACCGGCCCGCTCCAGCGCCCCGCGCAGCAGCTCCAGACCCTCGTCGATGTCCCGCTCCCGGTCCTCCACGAGCCCGTCGGTGTACAGGACGAGCCGGCTGCCCTCCGGCAGCTCCAGCTCGGCCGTCTCGAACGGCAGTCCGCCCAGGCCCAGCGGGGGCCCGGCGGGCACGTCCGGGAACGTCACACCGCCGTCGGGCCGCACCAGCGCCGGCGGGGGATGACCGGCCCGCGCGACGGTGCACCTGCGGGACACCGGGTCGTAGATGGCGTACAGACAGGTCGCGCCGGTGACCGGGGCGCTGCCGTCCTCCGCCGCCTCGTCCTGGTCGATCCTGCCGACCAACTCGTCCAGCAGCGCGACCAGTTCGTCGGGCGGCAGGTCGAGCGAGGAGAAGTTATGCACCGCCGTCCGCAGGCGTCCCATGGTGGCCGCCGCGTGCAGCCCGTGCCCGACCACGTCGCCCACCACGAGCGCGACCCGCGCACCCGACAGCGGCAGCACGTCGAACCAGTCCCCGCCGACCCCCGCCTGCGCCGGCAGATACCGGTAGGCGATGTCCAGCGCCGACTGCTCGGGCAGCCTGCGCGGCAGCAGACTGCGCTGGAGCGTCACGGCCATGCTGTGCTCGCGCGTGTAGCGGCGCGCGTTGTCGATGGAGACCGCGGCCCGGGCCACCAGCTCCTCTGCGAGGGCCAGCTCCTCCACGTCGAACGGCTGCGGCTTCTGCGAACGCCAGAAGCTGACCACGCCCAGGACCAGCGACCCCGCCCGCAGCGGCACCGTGATCAGCGAGTGGATGCCGTAGTCGACGACCTGCGCGGTCCGCTCCAGGTCCTGCGCGTGCCAGCCCGGCGCCACGTCCAGGTCCGGCTCCAGCACCGCCTGCCCCGAGCGCAGGCTGCGGGCCTGCGGCGAGGAGTCGACGAACCGGATCTGCCGGCCCACCGGATACAGCGGGGCGTCCTCGCGGATCCCGCTCAGGGCGGTGCGGCGCAACGGCGTCACCGCCTCCGGCTGCCCCCCGCCCAGCACCGAGTCGAACAGGTCGACCGTCGCGAAGTCGGCGAACCGCGGCACCGCGAGCTCCGCCAGCTCCTGCGCGGTACGAGCCACGTCCAGGCTGGTGCCGATGCCCACCCCGGCGTCGTAGAGCATGTTCAGCCGCTCCCGGGCCGCCTCCGCCCGGCCGGACAGGGCCCGCAGCTCCGTGGAGTCGCGCAGGGTGGCGACGCTGCCCGCGGGGCCGCCCTCGACGTTGGTGGGGCGCTGGTTGACCGCCAGCAGCCGGTCCTTGACCAGGTGCACCTCGTCGGTGGCCATGCGCCCGGACGCCAGCAGGTCGGCGGTGTCGTCGGGCAGCCCGAGGTCGAGGACGTGCCGGCCCTCCGCGTCCTCGGGCAGCTCCAGCAGACGGTGCGCCTCGTCGTTGGCGAGCAGCAGCCGGCCGTCGTCGTCGGCGATCAGGACGCCCTCGCGGACGGAGTGCAGCACCGCGTCGTGGTGCTCGTACATCCGGGTCATCTCGTGCGGGCCCAGACCGTGCGTCTGGCGCAGCAGACGGCGGCTGACGAGCGCCGTACCCGCGGTGGCGAGGCCCAGGCCGACCGCCGCCGCCATCAGGACGAGCGGCAGCTGCCGGTTCGCGGCGACGTCGATGTTGTTCAGGGTGACGCCGGCCGAAACCAGGCCCACGACCTTGCCGTCCGGTGCCGTGATCGGTACGACCGCCTGCACCAGCCGCCCGATCGTGCCGTTGACCTCCTCGACCACGGTCTTCCCGGCCAGTGCGGGGGCGATCGTGCCGACGAACTTCTTCCCGATGCGGTTCGGCTTGGGGTGGGTGTAGCGGATGCCGTCGGTGTTCATGACGACGATGAAGTCCACGCCGGTCGCCTTGCGGGCCGCCTCCGCTCTCGGCTGGAGCACCGCCGTGGGGTGCGGGGCGCTCAGCGCCTCACGGGTGCCGGGCGCGTTGGCGAACGCCTCGGCGACCGCGACCGAGCGTTTGCGGGCCTCCTGCGTGCTGTCGTGCCGTACCTGCAGATACAGGGCGACCACTGCGGCGACCACCAGCAGCAGCACGATCACGACCTGCAGCAGGAACACCTGTCCGGCGACGCTGCGGCCGGTCAGCGCGGACCGCAGCCGCCCCGGCTCCCGAGCCTCCGGCTGTCCGCCCGGCCGGGCCGTCCTGCGCCGCTCGTGCGCCGCGCGGGCGCGCTCGGCCGCGCGTCGGGCAGGGGCACCGCCGGGACGACCGGCAGAGCGCGCCCCGTGACGGCCCAGAAGTCGGACCATGTGCCCATGTCTACACTGCCGCGCCCCAGGAGGCGAGAGGCGTCACAGAGGGTGACAGCCCACGCCCCGCCCCGGACGCGGCCACCGCGCCCGCCGCCGACTCCACCCCGCCCCAGGCCGGGCCCGCCGCACGAGCACCCCGACGTCACACCCCGTCAGCCCCCGGACGGGGCACGGCGGCCCGGGACGGAGGGCGGCGGTCTGGGCGGCGCGTGTCGCGGCCCCGTCAGGTCGGGGGCTGGGGGCGGCGTGGCGCCGACTGCCGCTGTCCGGCCCCAGGTCGGTTCGGCTCGCCGGGCCGCGGGGCGCCCACGGGTGGTGCGGGGCGCGGACGGCCGGGGTCGATCCCGGGTTGGTGGGGTCCGGGTGCCAGCGGTGCTCGGGTGTGCTGTGGGCCCGGGTCTGTTCGACCTGCTTGCGCTGCCTGGGGTCTATCGGTGGTGCGGGGCGCGGACGGCCGGGGTCGATCCCGGGTTGGTGGGGTCCGGGTGCCAGCGGTGCTCGGGTGTGCCGTGGGCCCGGGTCTGTTCGACCTGCCCGTGCTGCCTGGGGTCTATCGGTGGTGCGGGGCGCGGATAGCCGGGGTCGATCTCGGGTTGGTGGGGTCCGGGTGCCAGCGGTGCTCGGGTGTGCCGTGGGCCCAGGTCTGTTCGACCTGCTTGCGCTGCCTGGCGTCTATCGGTGGTGCGGGGCACGGGATAGCCGGGGTCGATCTCGGGCTGGTGGGGTCCGGGTGCCACCGGTGCTCGGGTGTGCCGTGGGTCCGCGTCTGCTCGACCTGGCCGCGCCGCCCGGCGCCCGCCGATGTCCGGTGGGTGCGTGTCAGAGGCTCGGCGGTGTCGCGGCCGCGCGGACGACCCCGGTCCGGGGCTCACCGCCCCGGCGTCGCGGGCGCGCGGACCACCCCGCCCCGGCTCACCGCCCGTTCCGTCGCTCCATCCGTCGTGTGGCGAGCAGGAGGGCGATGTCGTCGGGGCGGTCGGCCGTGTGGCGGGCCGTCGCGGTGAGGCGGTCGGCGACGCCGGCGAGGGGGCGGCGGCCTGGGCGGGCGGCCGGGGCGCCGGCTCGGGCCAGGGCGACCCGCAGGGCGGAGATGCCCTCGTCGATGTCCAGTCCGGGGCGCTCCACCAGCCCGTCCGTGTACAGGGCCAGCACGGCGCCGGGCTCGATGCGCAGTTCCGCGACCGGGTACTGCGCCTGCGGGTCCACGCCGAGCACGACACCGCCGGGCAGGTCCACGACCTCCGTGTGACCGTCGGGACGGCGCAGCAGCGGCGGCGGATGTCCCGCACGGGCCGCCCGGGCCAGCCCCGACACGGGATCCAGCCGGATGTAGCAGCAGCTCGCGAACTGACCCGGGTCGAGGTCGATCAGCAGATGGTTCGTCCCGCTGAGCACCTCGTCGGGCGGACGGTCCCCGAGCGCGAACGCCCGTACGGCGCTGCGCAGTTGCCCCATCGTGGCGGCGGCCTGCACACCGTGCCCCTGCACGTCCCCGATCACCAGTGCCAGCCCGTCCCCGGCCTCCACCACGTCGTACCAGTCCCCGCCCACCTCCATGCCCTGGGTGCCCGGCAGATAGCGCCCCGTGGTCTCCACCAGCGGATGCGCGGACAGCCGGCGCGGCAGCAGGGCCTGCTGCAGCCCCCGCGCGAGCGCGGCCTCGCTCTCGTAGCGCTGCGCCTTCTCCATGGCGTGGGCGATCAGCCCGGCCAGCGCCGTCAGCACCGTGCGCTCCTCGGTGCTGAAGCTCCGGGGCCCGTCGAAGCCCAGGATGCAGGAGCCGACCGGCCGCCCCGACGCGATCAGCGGCAGAAAGGCACGGGCGCCCTCCTTGGCGTCCAGCGCGATGCCGGGATAGGCGGCCGCGAGCTGGTCCATGGAGTCGAAGAAGAGCGGCCGGCCGCTGGTGAGCGTCTCCACACCGGGCAGATGGGCGTCCAGCCCCACGCCCTCGAACGGCGTGAGGAAACCGGTGGGGAAACCGCTCTCCCAGGCCAGGTAGAGATGCCGGTCCTGCAGCAGGTAGATGGCGAGTCGCCGGCCGCCGAAGGCGGGCAGCAGCTCCCGCATCACCACCGCCGAGACTTGCCGCGCCGTGACCGCCTCGGTCAGCGCGATCGCGAGGACGATGGGCCGGTACAGCGGCGCCATCGACGGCATCGGGGCCGACGACGTCCCGGGCCGCACCCCGGGTTCGGGCGCGAGGTCGGCGGCCGAGTCCGCCACCCGGGTCGCCGGCCGGAACGTGCACGTCAGGATGGACGGACCGGGGTAGACGGACACGTCGAGCCAGGCACCGTCGTACGGCGCCGTGTCATCGACGTCGGTGTCCGGGGCCGGCCTGCCGACGTGGAAGCGCACCGGGTTCGGGGAGAGCAGCGCGCCGCGCAGATGGTCCTCGAAGGCCGGCTGGCTCAGCCACGGCACGGCCTCCCACAGCGACCGGCCCAGCAGCCGCGTCCGCGGACAGCGCAGCAGCTGGGCGGCGCGCGGATTGGCGTACAGGATCATGCCGAGCCGGTCCAGGCACAGCACGCCGTCGGGCAGCAGATCGGCCGCGGCGTCGGCGAGCGCGCCGGGTCCGGGGTCGACGACGAAGCCCCGGACCGGGTGCGCGCCCGAGGGGGCACCGGGCGGGGCGGGGGCGGCGTACGGGCTCCACAGCTCCACCAGCCGGGGCGCGCCGTCCTCCGCCGCCACGTACAGCGGCAGGGCCGGAGATCTGCCCGTGGCCGTCTCCCGCAGGGCGGCCAGCAGCCGCTGCGGATCGGACGGTGCCACGGCCCGGGCCAGCGTCTCGACACAGACGGCGAACTCCTCCGCCGGCGCGCCCAGCACGGCGGGCAGACGCTCGTCGACGGTCACGATGTCCGTCACCGGGTCCCAGGCGAAGCCCCCGGTCCGCCCCGCCGACGGACGCGCGCCCGGCGGCCGTGCGCACACCGGTTCACCGTCCCACGCCACCGGCGTGCGCGCGCCACCGTCCTCGAGCCGCAGCAGGGCCGCGCCCAGCTCCTCCGCCAGGCGCACCATGTGATCACGGTGGTACTGCAGCTCGGCGGCGTCGGCGGAGGAGGGACGCAGCACGGTCAGCACCCCGAACGTGGTGGACCCGGCCACCACCGGCACGTACAGCGAGCCGAACTGGAACGGCAGCCCGGCCGCGAACTGCGGGTAGCGGCGCATCGTCTCGGTGGCGTTCGGCAGGACGACCTGGACACCGAGCCGGTAGGCATCGGCCACCGGGAACGGCCGGTCCACGTGCATCCGCCACCAGGGCCTGAACAGCGGGCCGGGGAGTCCGGCGAGCGCGGCGAGCCGCAGCAGTCCGGGCGTGCCGGACCGCAGATAGACCCCTCCGGCGTAGCCTCCCGCTGCCCCGATCGCCTCCGTCGAGGTGTCCAGCAGCAGCGCGGCCAGCCGTCCGGGCGTGTGCCGTGCGTCCTCCGCGCTCCCAGTCATCGGCCCTACCTCGTCCGTGCCCGCCCAGCGGGGTGACACAGCAAGAATGCGCCACAAGGTGCCCGTGGCGCACCTGCGCGGACCAGACCATCCCGAACAATCCCTGTTCCGCATGTGGGGGATGTGGGGGTGGACCAAGGCCCGGCAATGATCATGGCCGAAGTGCGCTCCCCCGGAGGCAAAGGCTTGTGGGAGCGCTCCCAAGAGGTCAGGATGCTGCGGTGACCGAGTCTGCCTTCGTACGTCCCTACCGCCCCGAGGACCGCGAGGCCCTCGACGACATCTGCGTCCGCACCGCACACAACGGTGGCGACAGCCGGCCCGTGTACGCCGATCCCACGATCCTCCCGGTCAACTTCGCCGCTCCCTACGTCCACCTGGAGCCGGAACTGGCCTTCGTCCTCGACGACGGCCGGGGACAGGCCGTCGGCTACGTCCTGGGCACCGCCGACACCCCGCGCTTCGTACGGGAGTTCCGCGCCGCATGGCTGCCCCTGGTCGCCGACCGCTACCCCGAGCCCGCCGACCCGGCGACCACCCCGGACGCGGCCATGATCGCGCTGCTGCACGACCCCGAGCGCATGCTGGTCCCCGAAGTCGCCGCCTACCCCGCCCATCTGCACATCGATCTGCTCCCCGACTGGCAGGGACAGGGCCACGGCCGCGCCCTGATGCGCACCTTCCTGCGGGCGCTGCAGGAGCGCGGCACGAAGGCCGTGCACCTCTGCATGGTCACCGCCAACACCGGGGCCAGGGCCTTCTACGACCGCCTCGGCTTCCACGAGATCGACGTGCCCGACCCGGGACCGGTCACCTATCTCGGGCGGTCGACGGGCGACTGGGCCGACGCGTGACGTCCGGCCTCAGATCCAGGTGTCGAGCCACATCCGGGACTGCCAGCCGGTGTAGGGGATCGTCAGGCCGGTGTAGAGCGGGAAGAAGTAGATGAAGTTCCAGACGATCAGCAGCACCAGCGTCCCGGCGCCCACCGCGCCCGCGACCCTGCGCCTCTCCGGCGCCGACCGTGGCCCGAGCAGGGCGCCGATGAGCATGGCCACGGCCAGACAGAGGTAGGGCACGAACGCGACGGCGTAGAAGGAGAAGGCCGTACGGTCCTGGTAGTGGAACCACGGCAGATAGCCGGCTCCCACCGCGCACAGCACCGCGCCCGCCCGCCAGTCCCGGCGCATGGCCCACCGGTACAGCAGATAGACGAGCGCCGCGCACGCCGTCCACCACAGCAGCGGTGTGCCCAGGGCGAGGATCTCCTGGGAGCAGCCGGCGGAGGCACGGCAGCCGTCCTGACCGAACTTCGGCGACTCGTACCGGAAGGCCACGGGCCGTCCCATGACCAGCCAACTCCAAGGATTGGACTGGTACTTGTGCGGGGTGTGCAGGCCGACGTTGAACTGGTAGACCAGGTACTCGTAGTGCCACAGGCTGCGCAGCGGCGCCGGGATCCACGCCCAGGTGCCACCGCGGCCGTCCGCCCAGTGCCGGCCGTAGCCCTGGTCGGACAGGAACCATCCGGTCCAGGTGAGCAGATACGTCACCAGGGCGACCGGCACGAGGGAGAGCACGGACCAGCCCAGGTCCCTGCGGAGCACCGCGCGGTACGGGCGGCGCGCCCCGGCCACGCGGCGGGAGCCGACGTCCCACAGGACGGTCAGGGCCGTGAAGAAGACCAGGAAGTACAGGCCGTTCCACTTGCCGGCGGCCGCCAGCCCCAGGAAGACGCCCGCTGCCAGGCGCCAGGGGCGCGGGCCGGTGCGTGTGCGGGAGCCGGCGTCGTGGTCGGGGCGCGCGAAGCCGTCCGCGTCGAGGGGCAGGGCGGCCGCGAGGCGGGCCCGTGTCCGGTCCCGGTCGACGAGGAGACAGCCGAACGCCGCCAGGGCGAAGAACATGACGACCAGGTCCAGCAGCGCGGTACGGCTCATCACCAGGTGCAGGCCGTCCACGGCCAGCAGAGCCCCGGCCAGACAGCCCAGCGCCGTCGAGCGGAACAGCCTGCGGCCTATCCGGCACAGCATGAGCACCGAGACCGTACCGAGCAGCGCCGTCATGAACCGCCAGCCGAACGGATCGAGACCGAACAGCCCCTCACCGACGGAGATCACCCACTTGCCCATCGGCGGATGCGCGACGAAGCTGCCGGGATCGGAGAGGGGGATGACCTGCGGATGGGCGAGGATCTCCGGATCGGCGATCTTGCGGTCGGGCCAGGTGCCCTCGTAGCCGAGCTTCAGCATCGACCAGGCGTCCTTGGCGTAGTACGTCTCGTCGAAGATCACCACGCGGGGCTGCCCCAGCCGCCAGAACCGCAGGACTCCGGCGAACACGGCGACGAGCAGGGGACCGGCCCACTCCGCCGACCGGGCGAGGCGGGACGAGAGATCGGGTCCGATGCCGACGAACTGCCAGACGCGGACGCCCGGTTGGGGAAAGGGTGGAACCAGGCGCTCGCGAGGACCGGTCCGAGGACCTCCCGGGTACCCGAACCGGCGCAGGCGTTGCGACCAGGCGGTGGCCTCGGCGCTCCGGCCGGCGTCGTCGTCGGTGGCGGTCCGTGTGGGGGTGTCACTCGTCACCGGCTCATCGTAGGGAACGCCCGTGCGGGTCGCGCCATGACGCATGGCGGTCGCGGACCGCGGCGGCCAAGGGCGGTGGCGGGAGCGGCTGGTGCATGATGGAGCGGGTGACCTCGCCGACCTTCGAACGCTGCTGTCAGGAGATCGTCCGCCAGACGGACCTGCTCAGAGCCCAGGTCGCCGGGGCGGACACGACCACCCCGGTGCCCACCTGCCCCGGCTGGGACCTGGCCCGGCTGCTGCGGCACGTGGGCGGGGACCACCGGTGGGCGGAGGAGGTCGTACGGACCCGGGCTGTCGCACCCGTGCCGGACGACTCGGTCAACGACCCGGCCGTGTACGCCCACTTGGACGGCGACGCGCTGGGCGCCTGGCTCGGCGAGGGCGCCAGGACACTCGCCGTGACCCTTCGCGGCGCCGGGCCCGACACCGCCGTATGGACCCCGAGCGACGAGGAGTCCATCGAGCAGTCGGCGATGTTCTGGGCGCGGAGGATGACGTACGAGACGGTCGTCCACCGCGCGGACGCGGCGCTGGCGACCGGCGCCGAGTTCACTCTCGACGAGGATCTCGCGGTCGGCGCGGTGCTGGAGTGGCTGGAGTTCGCGACGGTTCCCGAGGCGTACGAGGAGCGGCCGGACGCGCCGGGTCTGCTCGGGCCCGATCGTGCGCTGTGGTTCGAAGCGCCCGGCGTCGGTGAGTGGTTCGTCGATCTGCGCGGCGACCGCCCTGTCTGGCGCGCCGGCAGCGGAGCGGCCTCCGCGTCGGCCCGCGGCCCGGTGACGGACCTGCTGCTGTTCCTCTACCGCCGCCCCGCGCCCGCCGTCCAGACCCACGGCGACCTGGCGCTGCTCGACCTCTGGCGGACGCGTACGGGCTTCTGGCTGGAGGTGTGAGGAGCCTGCTCCGTACGCCGGGCCGGTCGGGGAACACCCGGCGCGTCGGTGACGAACGCCTGGCTCAGCCGTCGTCGACGGCGGGGAGTTCGCCGGAGCCGCGGGCGAGGTAGCGGGTGGCCAGGACGCGGTGGCGGGCGGGGCCCTGCTCCCCGTCGAGGCGGTCGAAGAGCAGGGTCGCGGCTTCCCGGCCGATGGCGGCGTGGTCCTGGGCGATCACGGAGACGCCGGGTTCGAGAAGCTCGGCCAGCGGCAGGTCGTCGAAGCCGATCAGGGCGACGCGGTGCTGCAGACGGAGTTCCTGCAGGGCTTGGCGGGCGCCGACGGTCAGGAGGTTCTGTCCGGAGACGAGTGCGGTGGGCGGCTGGGGGAGGGTGAGGAGGTCGAGGGCGGCCTGCTGGGCGGCGCGTGTGCCGTGCAGGGCGCGTCGTACGAGGGGGGCGTGCAGGACGCACCCGGTGCGGGCCAGTCCCTCGACGAATCCGGCGTAGCGTTCTTCCGCGGTCCAGATGGTGGGGAGGTCACCGAGGAAGGCGATGCGCCGATGGCCTGCCGCGTGCAGCGTCTGCACCGCGGCCCGTATGCCGGTGCGGTTGTCCACCGTGACGGTGTCCACTCCCGGCGCGGTGGTGGGGCGGTCCACGCAGACGACGGGGGTGCCGCCGCGGCGGGCCGCGTCGAGTTCGGTGTCGGTCCGTCCGGTGGGCACGACGATGAGGCCGTCGACCCGGCGTGCGGTGAAGGTCTCCACCAGGCCGCGTTCACGGACGGGGTCCTCGTCGGTGGAGCCGGCCAGGACCAGGAGGCCGCGGTCGGCGGCGGTGTCCTCCACGGCGCGGTGCAACGCGGCGGAGAAGGGGTTGGCCGCGTCCTCCAGGATCAGCCCGATGGTGTTGGTGCGGCGGTCCGCCCGGCGCAGGCTGCTGGCCGTCAGATCGTGGCGGTAGCCGAGCAGTTCCGCCGCGCGCGTCACGCGCTCGGCCAGATCCGCGGTGACGCCGGGCTTGCCGTTGACGACCCGGGACACGGTGGCGATGCCCACGCCGGCCACCGTGGCGACATCACGCATGGTGGCCGATCGCCGACCGGTGTCGCGCTCCGGGCTGGGCAACGTTTCCACCCCCACTGTGATCGGTCGTCGACTCCAACGATCCTCGCACGCAACCGATTTGCCGCACAGTGTCTGGACAGGGGGAGATGACAGCCGTACGTTGCGGCGAAACGTTTCCAAAAGCCGACTGGAAACGCCCGGCGCCGCGCCCTTTCCGCCGGGCAGGGGTTGCTCACGGCCTTGGACGAGGCCGCGGCACAGCCCTGCCCGCCCCCGCCTCCCACGCGGGTCTCCCGTCCCCATGGCCGCGCCGAAGCTCGCCCGCCTGTGGAAGGAGCGCCATGTCCTCAACGTCCCGTCCCCGCCGCAGACTTCTCGCCGCCCTCGCCGTCCTGTCCGGGCTCGGCATGTTCGCCGCCGCGCCGGCTTCGGCCGACTCGCTGTACCACGAGCAGTACCGCCCCCAGGTGCACTTCAGCCCGGCCCGGAACTGGATGAACGACCCCAACGGCCTGATCTGGTACAAGGGCCGCTACCACCTGTTCTTCCAGTACAACCCGTCCGGTGACACCTGGGGCAACATGTCCTGGGGGCACGCGGTCAGCACCGACCTGGTCCACTGGAAGCAACTGCCGGTGGCCATCGCGCAGGACGACGACGAGATGGTCTTCTCCGGCAGCGTGGTGCTGGACAAGGACAACACCTCCGGCTTGGGCAGCAAGGAGAACCCGCCGCTGGTCGCGGTCTACACGAGCCTGGTGAAGTCCACCGGTGTCCAGCGGCAGTCGCTCGCCTACAGCACGGACGGCGGTACCACCTGGACCAGGTACTCCGGCAATCCCGTCCTCGACCTCGGCTCGGTCAACTTCCGTGACCCGAAGGTCTTCTGGTACGCCCCCACCAAGAGCTGGCTGATGGCCGTCGCCCTCTCGGACCAGCACAGGATCTCCTTCTACAGCTCTCCCGACCTCAAGCACTGGAGCCACCGGAGCGACTTCGGTCCGGCCGGCGCCACCGGCGGGGTGTGGGAGTGCCCGGACCTGTTCCCGTTGCCCGTGGACGGCAACCCGGGCCGGACCAAGTGGGTGCTGGCCGTCAACCTCAACCCCGGTGCCGTCGCCGGAGGTTCCGGCGCCCAGTACTTCGTCGGCGACTTCGACGGCACGCACTTCACCGCCGACGACAGTGGCACCTACACCCCGCCGGGCGGCACGGTGGTGCAGGACTTCGAGTCCGGAACGTTCGGCGACTGGACGGCCGCCGGAAGCGCCTTCGCCGACGCCCCGGCAACCGGAGCCCTGGACGGCCAGAGCCCGGTCACCGGCTTCGAGGGCAAGGACTTCGCCAACAGTTTCCACGGCGGTGACGCCTCCACCGGCACACTGACGTCCCCTGCGTTCACGGTGACCAGCGACTACATCAACTTCAAGGTCGGCGGCGGCAACCACCCCCGCCAGCCCGGCTCCGTAGTGGGTGACGGGCCGACACCGGCCGGTGAGACCCTCGCCGACTTCGAAGGCGGTACCTACTCCAGCCCCATCGGCGACTGGACCGCCACCGGTGACGCCTTCGGGACCGGTCCGGCCCAGGGCACCCTGCCCGACCAGCAGCAGGTCTCCGGTTTCCTGGGCCGCGGCCTCGTCAACAGCTATCTCAACGGTGACACCTCCACCGGCACCCTGACCTCACCGAGCTTCACCATCGACAAGAGGTACCTGGACTTCCTCATCGGCGGCGGCTACCACGCCGCCGGCTCCGACGCCCCCACGGCCGTGGAACTCGTCGTCGGCGGCAAGGTGGTGCGCTCTGCCACCGGCGCCAATGCCGAGGCCTTGAACTGGGCCTCCTGGGACCTGTCGGATCTGCGGGGCAAGCAGGCCCAGATCAAGGTGGTGGACGCCAACACCGGCGGCTGGGGACACATCAACCTCGACCAGGTCGTCCTGTCCGACGCCCAGGCCCAGCCCCGCTCCGCGGAGACCGGCGTCAACCTGCTCGTGGACGGCAAGGTCGTCCAGAGTGCCACCGGCGCCGACTCCGAGGACCTGGACTGGGCTTCCTTCAACACCTCCGCCTACAAGGGCAGGCAGGTCCGGATCCAGATCGTGGACGCCAACACCGGCGGCTGGGGCCACGTTCTCGCCGACCAGTTCACGGCCGCCGACAAGCCCGCCCTGTCCGGCACCCGGCGCGCCCACTGGTTCGACCACGGGCAGGACTTCTACGCCGCCAACACCTTCAACGACGTCCCCGGTGGACGGCGCGTCATGATCGCCTGGATGAACAGCTGGAACTACGGCCAGAGCATCCCCACCAGCCCCTGGCGCAGCGCCGACACCTTCCCCCGCCGCCTCGCCCTGCGGACCGTCGACGGCACGATTCAGCTGGTCCAGCAGCCGGCCGGCGAGCTGAATACCCTGCGCGGCGCCGGCACCAGCGTTCCGGCCACGACCGTCACCGGCGGCATCACCGCGCTCGGCGTCGACGGCAGCCCCCTCGAACTGCAGGCCGAACTGGCCCCGCACACCGCTGCCCGCTTCGGCCTCGACGTGCGTACCGGTGCCGGACAGCGCACCCGGATCGGCTACGACACCACCACCGACGAGGTCTACCTGGACCGCACCGGCTCCGGCGCGACCGGCTTCGACCCCACCTTCTCCAGTGTCGACCGCGCCCCGCTCGCTCTCGACGGCAGGCATCTGCGCCTGCACATCGTCGTCGACGCGTCCTCCGTCGAGGTCTACGCCGAAAACGCACGGGGTGAACAGGTCGTACTCACCGACCAGATCTTCCCCGACCCCTCCAGCACCGGCGTCGACGCCTTCGCCGACGACGGCAGCGCCACCCTCACCCGCCTGCAGGCGTGGCGACTGGAGTCCATCTGGAAGTGAGCGTGCGCAAGGCATGCCTCCGGGCCGGCCGGGCCCGCAGTGCGCACTGGGCCCGGTCGCCGGGGGAGGATCTTGGGCGGGGTGCCAGTGTCAGGTACGGGTCGGCTGGGGTGCCTGCCCCGTTTCCGGTGTCGGGTCCCGGTCGACCGTGTGGGCGGTGTTGGCGGTGCGGGCGAAGTCTCCCGGGGTGAGCGGCGCGTCGGCGGGCCGGTCGGGGCGCGGCAGCGCGGTGGGCGGGTCGGCGCCCATGCGTTCGCAGGTGAGGGCGGAGACGAGGACCGCGTCGTCCACGGCGGCGGCCAGGGAGGCGGCCGCGGCGGCGGCGAGGCTGTGCGGCGTGTGCAGTCCGCGGCGGAGCAGGGCGCCGAGGAGGCCCGCGGTGAAGGCGTCGCCCGCACCGACGGTGTCCACCACGGCGACCTTCCGGCCGGCGCGGCTGAAGCTTCCCGCGCCGGCGTGGAAGGCGTGGGCGCCGTCCGGGCCGTCGGTGATCACGACCAGGAGCGCGCCGAGGTCCAGCCAGCGGGCGGCGATCCGCTCGATCGGCGCATCCGGGTAGAGCCATTCCACGTCCTCGCGGCTGGCCTTGACGATGTGGGCCACACCGACGCTGCGCTCGACGGCGTGCCGGCCGCGTTCCGGGTCACCCAGCAGGGCCGGGCGGATGTTGGGGTCGTAGCTGATCAGCGTCCCGCCGTCGGCCCGCAGCCGCTCGGCGGCGGCGTGGATGTGCTCGCCGCCCGGTGGTGTCCAGGACGCGACGGAGCCGAAGTGCAGCACGCCGGTGCCCGCGGGCACGCGGGCGGTCTCCGCCTCGGTCCACTGCCAGTCCGCCGTGCCGTCCAGATAGAAGTCGTAACTGGCCCGTCCTTGCGGGTCCATGGAGACGACGGCCAGCGTGGTCGGTTCGGCGGCGTACGGGGAGAAGGCCAGGTCGATGCCCTCGGCCACGGCGTGGGCGCGCAGCATCCGGCCGAAGGCGTTGTCGGCCAGCCGCGCCATGAGGGCGATGCGTTGCCCCAGACGGGCGAGACCGACGGCCACGTTGAACGGACTGCCGCCGGGGTGGGCCCGGTAGTCGCCGGGCGCCTCCAGCTGGACCATGTCGACGAGGGCCTCGCCGATCACGGTCACGGCCGGCCCCCGGCCCGTGCCGTGCGTCGCCTCAGTCATGATGTCCTCCGGCCCGGATCTCGCCGGAGCCCCGCTCGATCAGCCGGGTCGGCACGGTGATGGTGGTGGCGGCCGACTCGTCGCCGTCCAGCCTGCGGAAGAGCATCTCGGCGGCCGTCTTGCCCACCTGCTCGATGTTCTGGGCGATGACCGAGATCCCCGGGCTGAGGATGTCGGCCAGGGGGAAGTCGTCGAAGCCCACATGGGCGACCGAGTGCTGCCGGCCGAGGGCGCGCAGCGCGCGAACGGCCCCGATGGTGACCAGGTTCTGACTGGTGAACAGCGCTGTCGGTGGGTCCGGCAGCGACAGGACGTGCCGGGTCGCGTCGATGGCGGCCTGTTCGCTGGCCCCGGTGTGGTGCACGAGTTCGTCGTCGTATGCGATGTGCGCGACTTCCAGGGCGTGCCGGTAGCCGTCGAAGCGCTGGGCGGCGGTGGAGATGGTCGCCCGGTCGCCGAGATAGGCGATGCGGCGGTGGCCGGCCTTCAGCAGGTGGTCGACGGCCGTGACGGCGCCCTGCCGGTTGTCGGAGACGACGGCGTCCGCGTCGAGCAGGCTGGGTTCGCGGTCGACGAAGACCATGCAGGTGCCCGAGCGCTGTTCGCTGATCAGGTAGCTGTGGTCGCGGCCGGCCGGCACGATCACCAGCCCGTCGACCCGGCGGTCGATCAGGGCCTGGGCCAACTCGCGTTCCCTGGCCGGGTCCTCGTCCAGGCTGCCGACCAGCACCAGACTTCCGCGCTCGCGGGCCACGTTCTCCACGGTGCGCGTCAGGGCCGCAGAGAAGGGGTTGGCCGCGTCCTCGACGAGCATCCCGATCGTGGCCGTACGGCCGTCCCCCCGGCGCAGACTGCTGGCGGTGAGGTTGGGCCGGTAGCCCAGTTTGTCGGCGGCCTCGCGGACTCGGGCGACGATCGCCGGATCGACGGTGGGGACGCCGTTGAACACACGCGAGACCGTCTTGATGGCCACGCCGGCCAGCGCGGCCACCTCACGCATGGTGGGGCGGCTGCGAGGGGTCCGGGGCGGCGCCTCACCCTGAGTCATCGTTGTCTCCAACCAATTCCGCGTTACCTACTCGTTGCCCACGCATGTCTATCAGCGTCTTGACGGGCTCGTCCATACAGGCCCAGTATCTCGCCCAGTCAACGTTGTCTCAGCGTCGACCACGGGACGGCTCCGAAAGGGATCAAGCCATGAACTTCACCACCAGCCAGGCATCGAGCCTTCGCAGTCGGCGCATCCGGGCGGCAGCCGTCGGCATCACCGTGTGCCTCGGCGTCACCCTCACCGCCTGCGGTTCCTCGGACTCGAGCAGCTCCGCCTCTGGGTCGGGCGGCGGCGGCAAGGTGGGCGTCTCGCTGATCCTCAAGACGCTCACCAACCCCTACTTCGTGAGCATGGAGAAGGACGCCAAGACCCAGGCCGCCAAGGACAACGTGAGCCTCACCGTGGCGGCGGGCACCACCGACGGCGACACCCAGACGCAGATCACGGCCATCGACAACGCCATCTCGCGCGGCGACAAGGGCATCCTGATCACCACCAACGGCGACGCGGTGAACGCCGCGCTCAAGCGCGCCAAGCAGGCCGGACTGTTCGTGATCGCCCTGGACACCGCGCCCAACCCGGCCGACGTCGCCGACATCACCTACGCCACCGACAACGAGCAGGCCGGCAAGCTCGACGGCCAGTACGCGGCGGCGGCCCTGAACGGCAAGCCCGCGGTCATCGCCATGCTCGACCTGTTCAACAACCAGGTCGTCTCCGTCGACATCGACCGGGACCACGGCTTCCTGGAGGGCCTGGGCATCGACCCGGGCAGCAAGACGGAGAACGGCAAGGAGGCCAAGTCCGGCAAGTACACCGGCGGCAAGGGCGGCACGTACAAGATCGCCTGCCACCAGCCTACCCAGGGCGCCATCGACGGCGGACGCACCGCGATGGAGAACTGTCTGTCGTCCAACCCGGACATCAACGTCGTCTACGCGATCAACGAGCCCGCCGGTGAGGGTGCCTACAACGCGCTGAAGGCGGCCGGCAAGGAGAAGAACGTCGCGATCTACGCGATCGACGGCAGCTGCTCCGGCCTGAAGAACGTCACCAGCGGGACGTTCGCGGCCGACGCCGTGCAGTACCCCGGCAAGATGGCCGCTCTCGGCGTCAGCTCCATCGCCAAGCTGGCCCGCGGCGGCAGCAAGCCCAGCGTGACCAACGGCAAGTCGTTCTACGACACCGGCACCGCGCTGGTCGCCGCCAAGGCCCTCGACGGTCTGACCGTCCAGTCCCCGTCGCAGGCCGCGTCCGCCTGCTGGGGCAGCTGATCCCCTCCGCGCCGGTGCGCCGCCGGCCCCCGACCCCCGGCGGCGCACCCGCACGTCACGAGCCCCGGCGCCCGAATGAAGGCCCGCACGAGGACAATCCGGAAGGACCCCCTGTGACCACCCACGTGGACAGTCAAGCCACACCGGCACCGGCGGAGGAGTTCCTCAACCGGCCCGCCACCCCGGCCCAGCGCATCCACTCCGTGCTGCACCGCCAGCCGGCCCTCAGCCCGGCGATCGTACTGGTACTCGCCGCGATCGTGTTCTCCCTGGTCAACGACCGCTTCTACGCCCTGCAGAACCTGTCGCTGGTGGCCCAGCAGGTCGCTGTCATCGGCTCGCTCGCCGTCGGCCAGACCGTCATCATCCTCACCGCCGGCATCGACCTGTCCATCGGCGCGGTCATGGTGCTCGCCTCGCTGCTGATGTCGAAGCTCGTCGCTGACAACCACTGGCCGGGTGTGACGGCCCTGCTCGCCGGGGCGGTCGTCGCCATCGCGGCCCAGGCCGTGAACGGACTGCTGGTCACCAAGATCAAGCTGCCGCCGTTCATCGTCACCCTCGGCACGCTGAGCGTCTTCACGGCGATCACGCTCATCTACGCCAAGGGACAGACCGTCTCCCTGCAGCCGGGGAACATCCTGATGTGGAGCGGCGAGACGATCTCCATCGGCCAGCTGAACCTGACCTACGGTGTCCTGCTCATGATCGCCCTGTACGTGGTGATCGGCTATGCCCTGCGCTACACCGCCTGGGGCCGGCACCTGTACGCCGTGGGAGACGACATCGAGGCCGCCCGACTGGCCGGCATCTCCGTCAATAGGGTCCTGCTGAGCGCCTACGTGGTCGGCGGCTTCGCCATCGCCGTCGGTGCCTGGATCCTGGTCGGCCGGGTCGGCGGCGGCGACCCCAACAGCGGCCTCAACGCCAATCTGCAGTCCATCACCGCCGTCGTGATCGGCGGAACCAGCCTCTTCGGCGGACGCGGCGTGGTGGTCGGCTCACTGATCGGCGCGCTCATCGTCCAGGTCTTCGTCAACGGCCTCGCACTGGCCGGCATCGACCCCAACTACCAAGTCCTCGCAGTCGGCATCCTGGTGATCGCGGCCGTCTCCGTCGACCAGTGGATCCGGAGCGTGAAGTCGTGACAACCCCCACCGCCCCCGTCCTCGAGGCCAAGGGCCTGGTCAAGGTCTTCGGCAGGGTCGTCGGTCTCAACGACGTCGACCTCACCCTCTACCCCGGCGAGGTCCTCGCCGTCATCGGCGACAACGGCGCCGGCAAGTCCACCCTGATCAAATGCCTGTCCGGAGCCCTTGTTCCCGACCAGGGCAGCATCCTCGTCGACGGCAAGGAGGTCGGCTTCAAGCGCCCTCAGGACGCCCGCGACGCCGGCATCGAGACCGTCTACCAGACGCTCGCCGTCGCCCCGGCACTGGACATCGCCAGCAATCTGTTCCTCGCTCGCGAGATCCGCCGCAAGGGCGTACTCGGTTCGGTGTTCCGCATGCTCGACACCGGCGAGATGAAGAAGCAGGCGGCCGACCACATCAAACGACTCGGTATCAGCACCCTGCAGAACATCAACCAGGCGGTGGAGACCCTCTCCGGAGGCCAGCGCCAGTCGGTGGCCGTCGCCCGCGCGGGCGCCTTCGGCGGCCGGGTCGTCATCCTCGACGAACCCACCGCCGCCCTCGGTGTCCGGGAGACCGGCCAGGTCCTCAAGCTCGTCCGCGACCTGCGCGACCAGGGCCTCGGCGTCATCCTCATCAGCCACAACATGCCGAACGTCTTCGACGTCGCCGACCGCATCCACATCCAGCGTCTCGGCGGCTGCGCCGGCGTCATCACCCCGCAGTCCCACTCCATGGAGGACGCGGTCGCGATCATGACCGGGGCCAAGAAGCTGATCCCGAAGGCCGGTTGACAGCCGCGGCCGGATGTCCGCCACGTACCCGACGCCGGGCGTCGGACAGCCGCACCGCACACCACGCAAGGACACGCCATCGTGAAAAAGACCCTGTTCGCCGAGTTCACCGCCCGCGAGGGGGCCGAGGACGAGGTCGCCGGCCTGCTGCGGGAGTACACCCGGAAGGTGCGTCAGGAGGACGGCAACCTCGCCTTCGAGGCCTACACCAAGGCATCCGACCCGCGCGCCTTCTGGATCTTCGAGGTGTACCAGGACGAGGACGCCTTCCAGGCACACCTCAAGGCTCCGTACGGCGCCCCGTTCAACACCGCCCTGGCCCCGCTGATCGAGGAGGACGCGTCCGTACTGACCTTCCTCGACCCCCTCGGCTGACTCCGACCGGATCCGGGGGCTGAGACGCCGCCGTCGGCGGCAACGACCTTGCGGGGCGCACCGACTCACGGTCGCGCCCCGCCGCGTGTCGTGCCGGCCCGGCTGGTGTGCTCGCCGGCTCCACGTCCGCGAACGCCGAGCACGCCGGATCAACGCCGCTCTCGCCACCGCCCGCTGTCACAGCCGCGGTCCGGGTTGTACAGCAGGCAAGCCGGCTCGCCCTGGAGTGCGTCTGGCGCACCGGCGACCGCGTCGAGATCATGCTGCCCCTGCGCACCAGGGTGGACGCGACCGCGACGACCCGGACGTCAAGGCCGTGCTGCACAGACCCGTCGTCCTGGCTGGAGCTTACGACGGCCGGAGCAACCCGTGGACGCCCCGGCTGGACACCGCGATCGTCAGTCAGACGTCCATTGATCCACAGCGGTGCACCGCGGACGCCGACGGTGAGAGCGTCACCCCGCTGCCCATCGCCCGGGTCCACCACCGGCACCATGACGTCTACTGCCTCACCGACCAACCCCCGTGTTCGCCACCGGAGTTCGCCGCCTGGTGCCGCTTCGGCGAGACCACCGGCACGACCGCCGCCGCCATCGGCAGCGGCAAGACTGTCCGCCTCGCCGGCAAGGCCGCCTGGACCGCAGGACACACCGGCGGCGCGGTCGCGCTGGACGGCACCGAATTCCTCACCCCGCGCCGCGACGCCGGGACCCTCCGGTACGCGATCACCGCGGGCGGCGGCGGAACCGAACGGCGCATCGACGCCGATCCGCTGACGACCGGCCGCTGAGTGCACGTGGGCGTCACCTACGGCGGAGGTACGGCCCTGCTCTGCGTCGACGCGGCGGAGGCCGGACGCAACTCCCGGGTCACCGTCGGGCCGCGGTGCTTCGGCAACCACAGCCGGGCCGTCTGCGTGGGCAGGTCCCGGTACGCCGACCCGCATCTGAAGGCCTCCGTCGACGACTTCCGCGTGTACGGCAGGGTTCTGACGGCTGAGGAGGTCACGGCGCCGGCGCGGGCCTGAGCAAGAGGGGCGAGAGATCTTCACTGAGAATCTTCTATGAATCCGAGGGGCGATTGAACGGACGGGCCCCACGGTCCGTATGGGGCGAGGGATTTCCATGCCCGACCGCCATGACGTAGGAGAACTCTCGTGGGACGCAGCACACGCAGACGCCCGACAGGCCCACGCCGCGCCACCTTCGCGGCCTTCGCGCTGATCCTGGGCGGCGGCGGGCTCGTCGCGGCCAACGTCTACGCCTCCGCCACCGAGGGCGGTTCGGACGGGGAACAGGCCACCACGCGCAGCGCCATGTCCGGCACGATCGACTGTCCGGACGTCGGCAGCAAGCTGACGCAGGTCCCCGACCAGGCGCGGCCCGAGGTCGACCAGCAACTCGCCCAGCTGGACCAGCAGATCGCGGAGGCCTACCAGCGGCTGCAGGCGGCGACCCCGGAACAGCGGCAGGACAGCGGGTTCACGGACGGCACCGTGATGAACCCGCTGAAGGAGAAGCGGACCGAGACCATCGGTCGGATCACCGACGCCATCGACAACGCCGGTGACCGCCCCTCCGGTCTCGACGACCTCGCCGGCTGCTCCCTGCGCACCTGGAACCAGCAGAACGGCGGGCAGGACGCGAGCAGCAGCCCGCAGAACGGCCAGAACCAGGGACAGGACCAGGGTCAGGGCCAGGGCCAAGGTCAGGGTCAGGGCAACCAGCAGTCGGGCAACGGAGGTCAGGCCGGCAACGGGCCGGTCGCCGCGGACTACCAGGACATCAACACCGTCCAGCCCAACGCGGCGCCTGATCTGAACTCCTTCGTCTCCAAGGGCACCTTCACCACCAGTTGCGGTGTCAACGCGGGCGGGCTGCGCAACTCGGACAACGTGATCGTCGCCCCGGGTGTCACCAACGGTGCCCACCACTTCCACGACTACATCGGCAACCAGTCCAACAACGCCTTCGCCAGTGACGACGACCTCGCGAAGGCCGACACCAGCTGCGAGAACCAGGGCGACAAGTCCACGTACTACTGGCCGGTGCTGCGTCTGCAGAACGGAACGCAGGAGAAGGACGCGGGTTCGCCCGGTGGCGGCATCGAGGGCAACGCCGGCCAGATCGTCACGCCCAAGCAGGTCACGATGACGTTCATCGGCAGCCCGCGCAGCCAGGTCACGGAAATGCCGCGGCTGCTGCGCATCATCACCGGTGACGCGAAGGCCTTCGTCAACGGTCCGGCCAACGCCAACGCCTCCTGGAGCTGCACCGGCTTCGAGGACCGGCAGCTCAAGGACAAGTACCCGCTGTGCCCGCAGGGCAGCGACGTGGTGCGCACCTTCCGCTTCCAGAGCTGCTGGGACGGCCGCAACATCGACAGCGCCAACCACCGCACCCACGTGGCCTTCGCCGACGCCTCCGGCAACTGCGCCAACGGGTTCAAGGCGATACCCCAGCTGGTGCAGCGGATCGTCTACGACGTCAAGGCGCCCAGCCTCCAGGACGGCGGCCGTACGACACCGCTGTTCGCGGTGGACTCCTTCCCGGAGCAGCTGCACAAGCCGGTCACGGACCACGGCGACTTCATCAACGTCTTCGACGAGAACCTGATGAAGGAGATGGTGTCCTGCATCAACGGCGGCCGTCAGTGCGGCGCCGGCACCGGTGAGGACCCGGGCGGCGACGGGGGAGCGACCCAGCAGCCGAGCGAGCAGCCCACGGACCAGCCCGGCGGGCAGCAGAGCCAGGACCCGACGGCCGAGCCGACGCAGACCGTCACCACCCCGCCCGCCGGGGGCGACCAGGGCAACGGCGGCGACAAGGGAGACCAGGGCGGCTCCGGCGGCAAGGGCGACCAGGGCGGCGCGTCCGGCTCCGGGAACAACGGCAACCAGGGCTCCGGCTCCGGCGACAACGGCAACGCCGGCTCCGGATCGGGCGAGCAGCAGACGCAGCCCGCGACCACCGCACCGCAGACCCAGCCGGCGAACGACGATCAGCCGACCATCTCCAGCACGTCGGAGCCCAAGGTCTACGCGAAGCCCTCGCCCTCCCGCAGCGCGGCGGCCGCCCCGGCCAACGGCGGCGGCAACGCCGGTGACGGCTCCGCCCAGTCCCAGGCCACCGGCGGCAACGCCCCGATCGCCGCGAACCAGACCGAGCCCCAGGCCGTCCAGGGCGGGAACCTCGCCGCGACCGGCACTTCGCTGTGGCCCGCCGCGGCCGGCACCGTGCTGCTGATCGGCGGCCTGATCCTGCTGGCCCGCTCCAAGCGCACCTTCCTGCGCTGACCTCGCGGGGCGCACGGACCGGCCATGGGCTCCGTGCGCCCCGGCCCTTCGCGGCGTCGCCTTGCGCGAGGCGGGCAGGCGACGGCAGGGTGCCGGTGTGCCCACCTTGCTGATCGTGCATCACACGCCCTCGCCCAACTGCCAGACGCTGCTGGAAGCCGTCGTCTCCGGTGCCACCGCGCCGGAGATCGAGGGTGTCGAGGTGGTCCGCCGCCCGGCCCTGTCGGCCTCGGCGTCCGACGTGCTCGCGGCCGACGCGTATCTGCTGGGCACCCCGGCCAACATCGGGTACATGGCGGGGGCCCTCAAGCACTTCTTCGACCAGATCTACTACCCGTGCCTGGACGCAACCCAGGGCCGCCCCTTCGGCTACTACGTGCACGGCGGCAGCGACGTCACCGGCGCGGTGCGCGGTATCGACGCGATCACCACCGGACTCGGCTGGCGCCGTACCGCGCGGCCCGTCACGGTCACCGGTGAGCCCCGCAAGGCGGACGTCGAGGCGTGCTGGGAACTGGGCGCGACGCTTGCCGCAGGACTATTGGAATGATCACTTCCTCCTTATTCCTGTGCGCCGAATTTGAGACAGCCTGGCCGGAGAAAAGGTATGGACTATTGCTGAGATCCGTGCTTTTCGCAGGCTGTACGTCACCGGCCCGCTCTGCTCGGGCCTGCGAATGAGCCAGTTCCCGAAAATCTTCCGCCGGTCCCGTTGATGATTCAAACGCCGCGCTGCAATACTCCGCTTCCGGTCTCACCGACTCCCTGACCAGCTGGTCGAATCCGGAACGCGGGAATTCCAGATTCACCAAGCCCCCACAAGTGCGCGCGGAGGGCCATTTCGTCATGCCCATGGTGTCGAGAAACCATGAAGAATTCGAGCAGCCGCAGACACTGTCCGGCGATCCTGAATTCCAGGCACTGCGCCGCGTCCGCCGACGAACCGGACTGCGACTTACTCTGGTCGCCGTCGGGGGCTTCCTGCTGTACGTCCTGCTGTCGTCCTTCACGCCCGGCCTCATGAACAGCTCCGTGGCCGGCTATCTGACGCTGGGGCTGGCCCTCGGGCTCGGACAGTTCGTCCTGATGGCCGTCGTCGCCCGCCGCCACGTCGTGCACATGCGCACACACGTCGACCCGGTCGTGCGCGGCCTGGGCTACCGGTTGCGCCGGCCGCCGGGCGAGAACCGGCAGCGGCCCACCGGCCCCACGACCGCCCACCGCACGCAGGGACAGCGCACATGGTGACCGCCGCGGGCGTGGGCGACCGGTTCAGTCTGCAGCTGACCTTCCTGCTCTTCCTGGCCGTCGTCGTCGTGACCCTGTTCACCGCGCTGCTGACCGCCCCGCAGCGCGACGAGATCGGCGAGTTCTACCTCGGCAACCGCACCATGAGCCTGCTGCGCAACGGACTGGCGATGTGCGGCGACTACATATCGGCCGCCACCCTCCTCGGCAGCACCGGCCTGGTCGCCCTCAACGGCTATGACGGACTCCTCTACCTCGGCGGCACCGCGGTCGCCTGGATGACGGTCCTGCTGCTGATCGCCGAACCCCTGCACAACGCGGGCAGGTTCACCCTCGGCGACACCCTCGCCCTGCGGCTGCCGCACGGCCGGCGACCGGTCCGCCTCGCCCTCGCGATCTGCACCCTGGCCGTCACCACCCTCTACCTGGTCGCCCAACTCGTCGGCAGCGTCGCCCTGCTGACCCAGTTCACCGGCGAACCCAGCGCCCTCACCCGCACCCTGTGCGTCGTGGTGATCGGCACCGTCGTCATCGTCTACGCCGCGATCGGCGGCATGCCCGGCGCCACGTTCATCCAGGTCGTCAAGGCCGTCATGGTCATCTCCGGCGTCACGGTCACCGCGGTGATGGTGCTCCACCACTACGACTGGAACGTCGACGCCCTGCTCGGCGCCGCCGCCGACCACAGCGGCCTGGGCACCCGTTTCCTGGAGCCCGGACTGCGCTACGGCGGGAGCACCACCAGCAAACTCGACTTCTTCAGCCTCGAACTCGCCATCGTGCTGGGCCTCGCCGCCCTCCCGCACGTCATGATGCGACTGCTCGCCCCGCGCAGCGCCAAGGTGCTGCGCTCCTCCGTCGTCTGGGCCATCGGCCTCGTGGGCCTGGTCTGCCTGCTCGCGGGCGTCCTCGGCCTGGGCGCCACGGCCGTGGTCGGCCGGGAGACCATCGCGGGCACGGACCGCAAGGGGGACGCCGCCGTGCTGCTGCTCGCGCACGCCCTCGGCGGCGGTGTGCTCACCGCCCTGCTGTCCTGCCTGGCCTTCGTCACCCTGCTGGCCGTCGCCTCCGGACTCACCCTCGCCGCCGCCTCCTCCCTCGCCCACGACCTCTACGGCGAGGTCGTCCGCAAGGGCAGGGCCAAGGAGACCGAGGAACTCCTGGTGGCCCGCCTCGCAGCCGTCGTCATCAGCGTCCTCGGCATGCTCCTGGCCCTGGTGTCCTGGGGCGCGAACACCGCCACCCTGGCCTTCCTCGCCTTCGCCATCGCCGCCTCCGCCATCCTGCCCACCCTCGTCTACACCCTGTTCTGGCGGCGCCTCACCGCCACCGGCGCCCAGCTCAGCATCTACGGCGGCCTGCTCTGCTCCGTCCTGCTGGTCGTCTTCTCGCCCGTGGTCTCCTCCACCCCGGCCTCCCTCTACCCGCACGCCGATTTCGCCTGGTTCCCGCTGCAGAACCCCGGCATCGTCTCCATCCCGGTCGGCTTCCTCCTCGGCTGGCTCGGCTCACTCCTGGGCGGACGCCAGGAGACCGAGGCGTACGACGAGTTCGAGGTGCGCACCCTCGTCGGAGCCGATCAGTCCTGACGGCCGCGACGGCCCGGCGGGGGGACGCCGCCGGGCTGCTCGGTTGCGCCGTATGCAGCAGCCCGGGGCGCTCGGGTCGCCGAGGTGGGAGAAGGGGGGAAAGGTGAGCCTGTCGACCGACCCCCGGAGCCCCCCATGTCTTCATCCCAGCCCCGCACCCGCCGACTCCGACTGCGTGCGGCCTGCGTCGCCGCGCTCTGCCTGGCCGCACTGACCCCGGCCACCGCGAGCACCGCCGCCACCCCCGGACCAGGCGACACCGACCTGCGCCGGCAGCTCCAGGCCCTGGTGGACACCCCGGGCGGCCCGCCCGGTGCCGTCGCGGTCCTGCAGCAGGACGGTCACCGGCGTGTCGTCACAGCCGGCGTCGCCGACCTCGCCACCGGCCGCAAGCCGCAGATCAACGACCACATGCGCATCGCCAGCGTGGCGAAGGCGTTCAGCGGCGCGGTCGCCCTCAGCCTCGTCGACCGGCACGCGCTCCGCCTGGACGACACCATCGGCCGCAGACTGCCCCGGCTTCCCAAAGCCTGGTACCAGGTGACCCTGCGTCAACTCCTCAACCACACCAGCGGGTTGCCCGACTACTCGGCCGACCCGGAGTTCCGGCAGATCATCACGGCCGACCCGCACCACATCTTCGATCCCCACCACCTGCTCGACTTCGTGGCCGACGAGCCGCTCCTGTTCCGCCCCGGCAGCCGGTACCACTACTCCAACTCCGACAACATCGCCGTCGCCCTGATGGCGGAGGCGGTCACCGGGACGCCGTACGAGCAACTGCTGCGCGAGCTCGTCTACCGGCCGCTGCACCTGCGCGACACCAGCCTGCCCCAGGGCTACCGCATGCCCCGGCCCTATCTGCACGGCTACGCCGTCGCCCCGCCCGCGCCCCCGGAGGACGTCAGCGAGCTCTTCAGCGCCTCCGCCTCATGGGCCTCGGGAGGCATCGTCTCCACGCCCGCCGATCTGACCCGCTTCATCCGCGGCTACGTGGGCGGCGCCCTCTTCGGCCCCGACGTCGTACGCCGGCAACGGCGCTGGATCCCCGGGGCGTCCGAGCCCGCGGGTCCCGGCCGCAACTCCGCCGGGCTGGCCCTGTTCCGCTACGAGACCCGGTGCGGTGTCGTGCTGGGGCACACCGGAAACACCGCCGGCTACACCCAGCTGGCCGCCGCCACCCCCGACGGCCGCCGGTCGCTGACCTTCTCCGTCACCTCCCAGATCACCCGGTCCACCAACCCGCAGCTGCTGCAACGCCTGCGTGCCGTCCAGGAGAACTTCGTGTGCGCGCTGCTGGGGCGGCCCGGACACTGACCCGCTCTCGCTTGCCGCCCCCTTGACGAGGGAAGATGGGGGGCGGCAGGCGTTTTGGTCAACGGATGTGGAGGAGCGGGCACATGCAGCACGAGCGAGCGGGTCAGCAGGCGGGCCCCGAGGACCTCGTCGACGTCGCCCGGCTGGTCACCGCGTACTACGCGCTGCACCCGGACCCCGCGGACCCGGGGCAGCGGGTGGCGTTCGGTACCTCGGGGCACCGCGGGTCGTCCCTGGCGACCGCGTTCAACGACGACCACATCGCCGCCACCAGCCAGGCGATCTGCGAGTACCGGACCCGGCAGGGCACCGACGGGCCCCTCTTCCTCGGGGCGGACAGCCATGCCCTGTCCGAGCCGGCGCAGGTCACCGCGCTCGAGGTGTTCGCGGCCAACGGCGTGACGGTGCTCATCGACAGCGCCGACGGCTACACGCCCACCCCGGCGGTCTCGCACGCCATCCTCACCCACAACCGCGGCCGCGCCTCCGGCCTGGCCGACGGCGTCGTGGTCACCCCCTCCCACAACCCGCCCGCCGACGGAGGCTTCAAGTACAACCCGCCGAGCGGAGGGCCGGCCGGCTCCGAGGCCACCTCCTGGATCCAGGACCGGGCCAACGAGATCATCGCCGGCGGTCTGAAGGACGTACAGCGCGTCACCTACGCCCGGGCGCTCGCCGCCGAGACCACCCGCCGCCACGACTACCTCGGCGCGTACGTCGCCGACCTGCCCCATGTGCTGGACCTCGACGCCATCCGCTCGGCCGGCGTCCGTATCGGCGCCGACCCGCTGGGCGGGGCCTCGGTGGCCTACTGGGGCCGGATCGCCGAGCAGCACCGGCTCGACCTGACCGTGGTCAACCCGCTCACCGATCCCACCTGGCGGTTCATGACGCTGGACTGGGACGGCAAGATCCGGATGGACTGCTCCTCGCCGTACGCGATGGCCTCGCTGATCGAACAGCGGGACCGTTTCACCATCGCCACGGGCAATGACGCCGACTCCGACCGGCACGGCATCGTCACCCCGGACGCCGGTCTGATGAACCCCAACCACTACCTGGCCGCCGCCATCGCCTACCTCTACGGCCACCGCGACCAGTGGCCCGCCGACACCGGTATCGGCAAGACCCTGGTGTCGTCGACCATGATCGACCGGGTCGCCGCGGACCTCGGGCGCCGGCTGGTCGAGGTGCCGGTCGGGTTCAAGTGGTTCGTGGACGGGCTCGTCGACGGCTCGATCGGCTTCGGCGGCGAGGAGTCGGCGGGCGCCTCCTTCCTGCGCCGGGACGGCTCGGTGTGGACCACCGACAAGGACGGCATCATCCTGGCGCTGCTCGCCTCGGAGATCACCGCCGTCACCGGCAGGACGCCCTCGGAGCACTACGCGGCCCTGACCGAGCGCTTCGGCACCCCCGCCTACGCCCGCATCGACGCCCCCGCGACCCGTGAGGAGAAGGCGCTGCTGGCCAAGCTCTCACCGGCGCAGGTCACCGCCGACACCCTGGCCGGCGAGCCGGTCACCGGGGTGCTCACCGAGGCACCGGGCAACGGCGCCGCGATCGGCGGTATCAAGGTCAGCACCGAGAACGCCTGGTTCGCGGCCCGCCCCTCGGGCACCGAGGACGTGTACAAGATCTACGCCGAGTCCTTCCACGGTCCCGACCACCTGCGCCAGGTGCAGGAGGAGGCGAAGGACGTCGTGATGACCGCCCTGGGCGGCTGACCACCGTGGTGGCAGAGTCAGGGCGGAAATCCGCTTCGCCCTGACTCTGTCGTTATCATCCTCTTAAACCAGAAATCGGGGGTTTTGCCCTGAAGGGGTCACGGCCCACGGCCCCGCGGAGTGATCAATGTCCCTCATGCGCCCTACGGAGGACGGCGACGAACTGCTCGCCCGTCTCGGGTCGCTGACCGCCCAGGCGCGCGAGCTCGCCGAGCTGCAGCGCTCCCGGGTCGAGCTGGCCGTCGCCCTGCAGCGCGGCATGCTGCCCAGGGACCTGCCCTCCGCGCACCACCTCCGCCTGGCCGTCCGCTACGCCCCCGCCTACCACGGCCTCAACGTCGGCGGCGACTGGTACGACGCCTTCACCATGCCCGACGGCCGCATCGGACTGTCCATCGGCGACGTCCAGGGCCACAACATCGAGGCGGCCGCGTTCATGGGCCAGGTCCGGGTCACCCTGCGGGCCCTCGCCTCCGTGGCGAGCGAGCCCGGGGAACTGCTGGCCCGCACCAACGACCTGCTCCTGTCCCTGGGCACCGACCTCTTCGCCACCTGCACCTTCATACGGCTCGACCCGGCCACCGGCGTCCTGGAGAGCGCCCGGGCCGGACACGTCCCGCACATCTGGGCCACCGCCGACGGAAAGTCCGGCTTCGCCGAGGACGAGGGCGGCCCGCCGCTCGGCATCCTGGACGGCGTCCGCTATCCCGTCACCCGGCACCGGATCACCCCCGGCGGAGTGTTCGTCCTGGTCACCGACGGCGTCGTGGAGGGCCCCTCGCTGAGCGTCGACGAGGGACTCGACCAGGTCGCCCGGCTCGCCGGCATCGCCGCCGTGGCAGGCATGGCGGCCGACTCGCTGGCCGCCGCCGTGATGAAGGTGGCCGAACGCGTCGGACACGAGGACGACGCGGCCGTCCTGGTCGTCACCCACGACGGCCGGGCCGCGGCGACGTAGGACCGGCTCGCCTCGCCGAGCGGGCGGTGACGGTGTCTGATGGCATCTGTGCTGGGTAACCAGGGCCTGCGCCGTCCGCTCGACCTCGCCTTCCTGACGGCGGGCGTCGCCGCCGCCTACGTGGGAGCGGGGCGGCTGGGCCTGCTGCGCCAGCTCGTCGTCGAGGGCGCCGTGGTCACCCCCATCTGGCCGCCCACCGGGGTGGCGCTGGCCTGTCTGCTGCTGTTCGGCCTGAGCGCCTGGCCCGGCATCGTGCTGGGTGCCCTCCTCGTCGTCATGTCCATCACCTCCGTCCAGCCCGATGTGATCGGCACCCTGGTGGGCAACACCGCCGCCCCCGTCTGCGCCTACTACCTGCTGTGCAGGGTGGGTTTCCGCACCGACCTCGCCCGGCTGCGGGACGGCGTGGCGCTGGTGTTCCTGGGCGCGCTGGCGTCCATGCTGATCAGCGCGACCGCGGGCGCCGGCTGCCTCGTGTTCACCGGGAAGCTCGCCGCGCACAGTTTCTGGCTCGTCTGGTCGGCGTGGTGGGTCGGTGACGCGATGGGGGTGCTGATCGTGACCCCCGTCCTGCTTCTGCTGCCCCGCGCGCACTGGCCGCCGCACCGGCCCCGCTGGAAGGAGGCCGTCGCCCTGACCGTGGTCGCCTGCGCCCTCCTGCCCTTCGCCACCCGCAGCTCCGACAGCCTGCTCTTCCTCGTCTGTCCGCTGCTGATCTGGGCGGCCCTGCGCTTCCAGCTCGCCGGCAGCATGCTGTGCGCGCTGGCCGCCTCCGTCCTGGCCACGGTCGCGGCGACCGAGGAGACCGGCCCGTTCGCACGGCTGTCCCGCGTCGAGATCATGATCAAGCTTCAGGCCTTCAACGGCGCGATGGCACTGACGGCGCTGCTGCTGTCAGCGGTGATCACGGAGCAGCTCAACACCAGACGCTCGGTGCAACAGGCCTGCCAGGAGCTGGTCGAGGTGCTCGAACACCTGGCCGCGGGGGAGTCGCCCCAGCTGCGGGCTGCGCGGGACGCTCAGGACCGGCGGGATCAGTCCCACAGCGGGTAGGACACCGTCCGTGCGAATCCCTCCGGGCGGCCGTTGGTGTACTGCAGGGTCATCCGGCCGTAGTGCGACAGCTGCGGCCGCTTCTTCCAGGGCCGCGGATGATCCAGCCGTACGACCACGGGGTAGGCGTGGAAGCGGCCCGCCGCGCAGTACGGCTTGCAGTCGTTGACCCAGTTCACGCCCACGGCCCGCGCCGACGCGGTCCCCCAGTGGAACCAGCGCAGCGACGTCAGGCGGCTGTTGCCGTCGCCGCAGGCGAGCACGAAGTCGGCCGGCCGGACCTTGGGATGGAAGAGACAGTCCACGAGCACCGGCGCCCTGACGTGCCGGGTGGCCTGGACGGCCGGCACGGATGTCGTACGGGCGGCCGAGGGCGTCCCGGCCGCGGCGGCCAGGGACGCGACGGCACAGACGGTGACCGCGATGGTGAGTGCGTGTCGGCGCATGTCGGCTCCCGGCGCCAGCAGTAGTACTCCATCCGACGCTACGACCGGCCGCCGGGTTCCACCACTCCGGCGGAGTAACGAGCCAGTTGCCCGCCGATGTGTGCCGCCGGCGGTGGCGCCGGGGGAGCGGAGTCGGCCTGCCGCAGCTCCGCGAGGAGTTCGTTCTGCCCGGCCAGCAGCTCGGTGAGGATGCGGCGGGCGGCGCGCAGCAGGTCGGCGACGTCACCGCCGGCCAGCGCGTAGCGGACGGTGGAGCCCTCCCGGATGGACACCACGATGCCGGAGCGGCGCAGCACGGCCAGCTGCTGGGAGAGGCTGGACGGCTCGATCTCGATGTCGGCGAGCAGGTCCCGCACCGGCACGGGCCCGTGCTGGAGCAGTTCCAGGACCCGGATCCGCACGGGGTGCCCGAGCATGCGGAAGAAGTCCGCCTTGGCCTGGTAGAGGGGGACCTGCATGAGTGCTCGCTCCCTGCCGGGTCGGGTGGGGGTGCCGGGGTGCGGCGGCACCCCGGGGCGCCGCCGCACACTCTCTGTCGCGCCGATCCTCGTCCCCCCGGGCAGCGTGCAGACACGAATTGGGACCATGCTGATGTGGTGACTTGAAGAAGTCTTCACATCATGGGCGCACGACGGCCCGGGAGTTCGGCGCGGTCTAGATCTCCAGCTGTTCCTCGACCCGCTTGAGCTGGTGCCGGGCCATCGCCAGGTTGGAACGCTCCTTGTCGAGCACGAGGTACAGGAACAGCCCGTTCCCCGTGCGTCCGGTGATCAGCCGGATCAGGTGGTACTGCTTCTCCAGCGTGATCAGGATGTCCTCGATCCGGCTCTTGAGGCCCAGCTGCTCCATCGTGCGCACCTTGGCCCGGATCACGTCCGTGTTGCCGGCCGCGGCGATGGTCAGGTCCAGGTCCTTGCCTCCGCCCAGGGTGCCCAGGGCCATGCCGCTGGTGTAGTCGACGACCGCGGCTCCCACCGACCCCTCGACCGCGGTCATCATCTCCTTCAGCGACACTTCCACACTCGCCATAGCGCCTCCCCTTGTCTGTCGGCTGCGGCGGACCGGCGTTCGCCGTCCCGTCCGATGCACGGACCGTAGGCGTGGCGCGGTGCCGGCGGGCCGGTGTCTCCGGGACTGACGGATGATGACCGAACAGGTGCGCCCGTGGTCCGTTTCCGCGGCGGGAACTGCGCCGACCGGCAGAGAAGTTGGCGCTCCGCCCCGCGGCCCGGGCGGTCACCCCCCTGATCGTCGGTTCAACCACCGCAAAAAGGGCACGCGTCGCCTGTGCGCCACCCAACCGGAGGTGATGAGCGATGACCGAGTACGAGCGTTCCCGCGCCATGCCGGCCCTGCCCGAGCACGTCTTCGACCAGGCGGCGAACGTCGGCCAGCTGGAGGACTGGCTGCCGAACACGATCCATGTGCGGCCCGAGCGGCCGCCCGCCGTCACCGTCCACGAGGAACACGCCGACCAGGACACGCCCGCCGTCCTGCAGCCGCACCCCGACGACATGCGGCTCGAATGGGGCACGAGCGACGACAGCGGCTACGCCGGCTGGCTGAAGGTCGACGGCACCGACAACGGGACCAGCCGGGTGACCGTGCACCTGTCCTTCGCCGACGACACCCACGACCCCGGCGAGGCGGCGGTCCGGAAGGCCCTCGACACCAGCCTCGAGCGCCTCGAGGAACAGGTGCGGATGCGCGTCGACAACGCCGCCGGCTGACGCCCGGCCCCGCGTTGTCAGTGCCGGATGCGACGCTGAGGCCATGGACGAGACAGAGTTCATGCGGGGCCGGGTCTACGGAGCCGACCACGAGGACGCCGCACCCCGCCCCGGCCGCACCTACGCCGAGCTCATCGGCGGCCCGCTGGACGGCCTGCTGCTGGACATCACCGGCCGCAGCGAGGGCGACCTGCGCGAGGGGATACCCCTGCGCACCGAGATAGGCCGGTACGGCACCGGAGGCCGGGCCCTGTACGTACCGCGCCCCGAGGACGCCCGCCGCTTCGACTGGCACGGCGACAGCCCCTGACCCGTCACTCCACCCGGTGCACCGTGAACGTCGTCAGCACCGCAGCGTGGTCCGACGGCCAGTCGTTGCCGGCGACGTCGGGCCAGGCACGCGGCACCCCTGTGACGACCGTGCGGGAGTCGGTGACCGTGAGGCCGCGCCCGTTGTGCAGGACGTAGTCGATCCGGTCCTGCGGCTCCTCCCGCGCGGGATCGTTCTCGTGCCGGGCGTGGACCGGCGACCAGGTGTGCCCGGGGGCGCGTACCGGGTCGGGGTGCGCCTCGCGGTAGGAGTCGCGCAGTCCCGCCTCCTCTGCGGCCCGGGTCACCGGCCAGGCGACCTGCGGCCGATCCAGGTGGGAGGGGCAGTTGAAGTCGCCGGTCAGGACGACGGGAGTGGTCGGCCCGGCGGCCTCGGCGATCTGCCGCAGCGCGTCCCTCATCTGGGCGAGCCGCACGTCCTCGTGGGCGATCAGCTCGGCCGCCGGGAGCCCGTCGAAGGCGGCTTCGTAGGGGCCGTACGGCGTGTAGTGGAGATGCGCCGTCCACACGTCGACCTCGTGCGTGCCGTCGACCCGGATGCGGGCGCCGGTGGCCCCGTAGAAGCCGACGTCGAGATCGCCGAGGCCGGCCGTGATCGGGTGGCGGCTGATGATGCCGAGGTTCTCGCCCGCCTGATGGTGGTGCCAGCCCAGCGCCTCGGCGAGTTCCCGGGCCGCCGTACCGGCCGTCTCCTGCAGGCCCACGACATCGGCCTCGGTGTCCAGGACGACCTTGAGCTGCTTGGCCCGGTGGTCGTCGACCCGCGCACCGCCGTGCCAGAGGTTCCAGCTCATCACCCGCAGCCGCGTTCCCAGCAGACCGCGCAACCGGCTCACGCTCGTCTCCTCCAGACTGGCCACGACCGTCCGCCCGGGCACGGTCTCGATGGGCGCGAGCGACGGTACCGCCAGCACGGCGCATCCGGCGGCCTCGGCGGATCGGACACCGGTCGGCGTGTCCTCGACCGCCACACAGCCGGCCGGGTCGACGCCGAGGGCGCGGCAGGCGGCCAGGTAGGGCTCCGGGTCGGGCTTGGTGCGCGCGGTGTCGTCGGCGGTGACGGACACCCGGAAGCGGTCGGCGCCGAGCACCGCCAGCACGCTGTCGGTGACCGCGCGCGGCGAGGCGGTGACCAACGCGGTCGGTACGCCCTCGCGGGCGAGGGCGTCGAGGAGTTCCAGCGCGCCGGGGCGGGGCACGATGCCGGTGCTCACCCGCTCGCTGAACTCGCGGTGCAGCCGGCCGGCGAGCCCCGGCGCGCCGGTGAGCGCGGCCAGCCAGGCGGCGGTGTGCTCGACCGGTCTGCCCAGCACCTCCGGCTGGTCGGCCTCGGTCAGCGGGCGGCCGAGGCCCGTGGCGACGTCCTGCACCGCCTCCCACCACAGCCGCTCGGTGTCGACGAGCGTGCCGTCCATGTCGAAGAGGACGGCCTGGAGCGGGGGTTGGGTCACGGTCTCATCTTTCGGTGGGGGGACGGGTACCGGCGTCCGAGTCCAAGGAGGCCGGGACGCCGGGATCGATGGGGGGTCGGGGCTCAGGCCGCTCGTTCGGCGACCAGCACCGGGCGTTGCGGCAGCGAGACCCGTACGGCGGCTCCTGCGCCGAGGGCGGTCGCCTCGTGCGTGGGCAGGTCGCCCTTCACCTCGGTGCCGTCGGACAGGCGCACGGTGAGCCGGGTGGTCGCGCCGAGGAACGCGGTGGCGATCACCTGGGCGTCGCCGCCCTCGTCGGCCGTCACGTGCACGGCCTCGGGCCGTACCAGGACGTCGACCTCCGCCGTGGCGGGCAGCGTTCCCTCGGCGGGCAGCCGCAGTCCGAGCACCTCCACGCTCTCCCCGGACAGCCGCCCGGGGATCCGGCTCATCGTGCCGACGAACTCGGCGACGAACGCGGTGGCCGGCCGTCCGTACAACTCGCCGGGCTCGGCGCACTGTTCGAGCCGCCCGGCCCGCATCACGGCGACCCGGTCGGCGATCGACAGCGCCTCCTCCTGGTCGTGGGTCACGAACAGGGTGGTGATGCCGAGTTCCTGCTGCAGCCGGCGGATCTCCTCGCGCAGCGTGAGCCGCACCTTGGCGTCCAGCGCCGAGAGCGGCTCGTCGAGCAGCAGGACACGCGGACGCAGGGCGAGGGCCCGGGCGAGCGCGATGCGCTGCTGCTGGCCGCCGGAGAGCTGGTGCGGGAACCGGTCGCCCTTGTCGGCGAGACCGACCAGCTCCAGCAACTCGGCGGCCCGTGACCGCCGTTCGGCCGTGCGCACCTTGCGCATCCGCAGCCCGAAGGCGACGTTGTCGAGCGCGTTCAGATGCGGGAAGAGGCTGTACGACTGGAAGACCATCCCGGCGTCCCGGCGGTGGGCCGGGACCCGGGTGACGTCCTCGCCGTCGACCAGCACCGCGCCGGAGTCGGGGTGTTCGAACCCGGCGAGCATGCGCAGCGCGGTCGTCTTGCCGCAGCCGGAGGGGCCGAGCAGCGCCAGGAACTCCCCGGGCCGCACGGTCAGATCGAGCCCGTCCAGGGCGACGGTCGCCCCGAACTCCCGGCGCAGCCCCTGGAATTCGACGGTGGCGGCCTTGCCGACCGTGGTCTGCTCAAGCGTGGTGGCGGTCATGGTTCACCCTCGGGACGAAGCGGTACGGGTGCGCCCGCCGACACCGGCGAGCGCGAGGAGCAGGGCCCAGGTCACCAGGAGACTGAGCACGGACACGGCGACGGACAGCTGGGCCTGCGATCCGCCGACGCTGTAGATCCACACGGCGAACGGCTGGAACCCCAGCAGCTGGGCGACCGTGAACTCGCCCAGGACCAGGGCGAGCGTGAGGAAGGCCGCGTTCAGCAGCGCCCCGCGCAGATTGGGCAGCACCGCCCGCACCAGCGCCTGCGGCCAGCCCGCCCCGCAGCTGCGGGCGGCCTCGACCAGCGTGCGCACGTCGACGGCCCGCAGCCCGGAATCCAGCGCCCGGTACACGAACGGCAGCGCCATCACCACGTACGCCAGGACCAGCACGAACGGGAAAGTCGGGTTCTGGATGGCCACGAACGTCTCGAACAGCGGGGTGCGGGACAGATGATCGGGGCCCCACTTGAGCACCGTGGCGATCCCGGCGACGAACGCGATCGGCGGCACGACCAGCGGCAGTGAGCACACCACCTCCACGACCGGCCGCAGCCGGGGCGCGCCCAGGCGCAGCGCGACCATCGCGGGCACCATGAGCAGCAGGACGATCGCGATGGTGGCGAGCGCGAGTTCCAGCGAGAGCAGCAGGCTGGAGCCGAAGCCGGCGGTGGAGACGATCTGCGAATAGGCGTCGAAGGTCACGCCCTGCCCCGGCACGTCGACCGTGAAGACCACGGACGCGGCGAGCGGGACCAGGAAGTACAGCGCGGCAAGGCCCAGGACGACCCACCGCCACACGTTCAGGCGTCGAGCCATCGCGCACTCCGTCGTTGCAGGGGCAGGTACACGGCCATGACCAGACCCGCGACCAGGACCATGTCGAGGCTGAGGGCGAGCGCCACGTTCTCCTGGCCGACCAGCACGTTGCCGGAGATGGCGTCGGCGATCTGCAGGGTCACCAGCGGCACCGAACTGCCCACCATGGCCGCGGCGGTGGCGTACGCGGCGAAGGCGCTGCCGAACAGCAGCACCAGCCCGCCCAGCAGCGACGGCAGCAGCACCGGGAGGGCGACGTGATGCCAGTACTGCACGGCCGTGGCGCCGTTGTTCTGCGCCGCCTCCCGCCACTGCGAGCGCAGGCCCTCCAGCGCGGGCGTGATGGTCAGCACCATCAGCGGGATCAGGAAGTACAGGTAGACGATGACCAGACCCCAGAAGCTGTACAGGTCCCAGCCCTTCTCGGTCAGCCCCAGGTGCCGGGTCAGCACACCGGCGTTGCCCAGGGTTGCCACGAAGGCGAACGCCAGCGGGACACCACCGAAGTTCGCCAGTACCCCGGACGCGGTCAGCACCGCCTCGCGCAGCGCGCGGAAGCGGGAGGTGACCACCACCTGCGCGAGCGGCAGCCCGAGCAGGGTGCCGAGGCCGGCGGAGACGGCGGACAGCTTGACGCTGCCGAGCAGCGCGGTCAGGTAGGCGCCGTGCAGCGAGGTCGTCAGGTTCCCGGTGCCGTACGAAGTGGCGCCCGTGGCCTGGTCCTTGATGCTGAACGCGCCGTTCAGCATGGCCACCGCCGGCAGCCCGAAGGCGATCGCGGTGAACACGAGCAGCGGGACGACGGCCAGCCAGCCGGGGACCCGGCGCCGCCGCTTCACCGAGGTGACCGGCGGCGCCACGTCCACGCCCGTGAGGGTGGCCGTCATCCGGAGACGGCCTTCGCCCAGCCCTGCGCGATGACCGTCTTGGCCTTGCTCTGCTGGGCCTCGGACGGGAAGGACGGCGTACCGGTGACCTTCGGCAGCTTGGCGGCGGCCTCCTTGTCGAGGGTGCCGGCCTTCTCCAGCGCCGTCATCAGGGCCGGCCGGGCATAGCCCTTGAGCCACAGGTTCTGGCCCTCGGCGCTGTAGAGGTACTCCTGCCACAGCCGGGCGGCCGCCGGGTGCGGGGCCTCCTTGTTGATGGCCTGGGAGTAGTACTGCGCGTACTGGCCGTCGGAGGGGATGGCCACCTTCCAGTCGACGCCCTTGGACTTGAACTCGTCGGCGTAGCCGGCGTTGAGGTAGTCCCAGTCGATGCTGATCGGCGTCTCGCCCTTCTCGACGGTCGCCGGAGTGGACTCCACGGGCGTGTAGTTGCCGTTCTTCTTCAGCTTGGCGAAGAAGTCCAGGCCGGGCTGGATGTCGTCGAAGGAGCCGCCGCTCGCGAGCGCGGCCGCGTACACACCGCCGAAGGCCGAACCCGACTTGGTGGGGTTGCCGTTGAGGGCGACCTGGCCCTTGTACTGGGGCTTGAGCAAATCGGCGAACGTGGTGGGGCAGACCTTGACGCGCTTGGCGTCGCAGCCGATCGAGATGTAGCCGCCGTAGTCGTTGTACCAGCGGGCCTGCGGGTCCTTCTGGCCGGCCGGGATGTCGGCGTACGAGGTCACCTTGTAGGGCGCGAGCAGGCCCTGCTGGGCGGCGCTGAGGGCGAAGGAGGAGCCCAGGTCGAGGACGTCGGGCGCCCGGTCCTGGCCCTTGCGGGAGGTGACGGCGTTGATCTCGTCCTGGCTGGAGCCGTCGGGGTTCTCGACCTGGATCTTGATGCCGTACTTCTTGGTGAAGCCGTCGATCAGGGCGCCGTAGTTGGCCCAGTCGCGGGGCAGCGCGATGGCGTGCAGCGTGCCCTCCTTCTTGGCCGCCTTGACCAGGGCGTCCATGCCGCCGAAGTCGGCGGCCGAGGTGGCGGTGGCGGCGTTCTTGCCGTCGGCGGTCGTCGACGCGTTGTCGGGAGCGGCGCCGCAGGCACTCAGGGCGAGCGCGGCTACGACGGCGAGGGAGCCGGCCAGGGCGGCTGTTCTCGGCTGGGACACGGTGACTCCAGAAGGGGGAGCAGGGACGCGCAAGAGGGAGAACTTGTCTGAACAAGTTGGCCCCAGTAATGCTGCCTGCGGTGTCGTGTCGGTAAACAGTGGCGAAATTGTGACCTCCCAATCCCTGCACAGTTCGGGGCAAGCGCAGTCACGCGCCGGTCTCGATTAGGGTGGTCACGCTGTGCACAGCCACCGACTCGGAGGGAAACGGTGCCGACGCGACACGAGGAGATCGCCGACGAGCTGCGTCGGGCGATCGACCGCGAGGAGTACACGGTGGGCGCCAGGCTGCCCTCAGAGACCGAACTCGCCGCCCGGTTCGACGTCTCGCGCGGTACCGTCCGCCAGGCCGTCGCGGCCCTGACCGCTGAAGGTCTGATCGGCTCCCGGCAGGGAGCCCGCCGGGTCGTGCTGGCCAGCCGCCGCAGCCAGAGCTTCGCCGAACTGCGCAGCTTCGCCCAGTGGGCCCACGCCATGGGCCGCGAGGCCACCGGCCATGTCGTCGCCCAGGAGTACCTCCCCGCCACCGCCCAGGACTCCGCCCGCCTCCAACTGCGCGAGGGCACACCGGTGTTGCACGTGCTGCGGGTGCGCGGTCTGGACGGCGAGCCGGTGCTGCTGGAGCGCACGGTGTACGCCGACTGGATAGCGCCCGCCGTCGCGACCATCGACCCCGACGCCCCCTCGGTCACTCAACGCCTGTACGAGAGCACCGGTCTGGTCTTCGCCTACGGCGAGCACGTCATCGACGCGGTCGCGGCCGGTGCCCAGGACGCCGAACTGCTCGGCATCCGCCGTACCAGCCCCCTCCTGCGTGTCCGCAGGGTGACCACCACCCGCGAGGGGCGCCCGGTGGAGTGGTCGGACGACCGCTACCGCTCGGACGCCGTGAGCTTCAGCGTGCACAACTCGATCGACAACAACGCGCTGGCCCGCAAGACCGCGGACTGAGCCGTCGTCGACGTCGGGACGTCACAGGTCCAGGACCAGATCCCCCGACGGCCGCGAGCAGCAGATGAGGGCGTTTCCCTCGGCGGGTTCGTCGAGGGGGTCCGGCGTGTAGGCGACCCGGCCCTGGAGAAGGGCGGTCTCGCAGGTGTGGCAGACGCCGGTGCGGCAGGACCAGCGGGTGGGGACGTCACAGGCCTCGGCCAGGTCCAGCAGCGTGCCGTAGCCGGGGTCCCAGGGCACGGTGATCCCGCTGCGGGCGAAGGAGACCGTCGGCCCGGTTCCGTCGCCCGGCGGGCGGGCCGGGACGTGCGGGGTCAGGGCGGAGGCGGGAAGGAGACCCGGTCGGATGGCGGCCAGGGTTCCGAAGGGCTCGGTGTGGACGCGGGCCGGGGCGATGCCCGCCTCGGTCAGGGCGTCCGAGACGTCCCGCATGAACCCGGCCGGTCCGCAGACGTACGCGTCGGCGTCCGCGGGCAGGTCGAGGCCGCGGACCAGGTCGGCGGAGAGACGGCCCGCCACCGTGTAGTCCACGCCTGGCCGGTCGTCCTCGCCCGGGCGGCTGTAGGCGATGCAGGCGCGCGCGGACGGCATGCGGTCGAGCAGGTCGCGCACCTCGCGGGCGAAGGCGTGGTCGTGTCCGTTCCGGGCTCCGTGCAGCCACCACACCGGGCGGGACGGACCGGCCTCGGCCAGTGCGTGCAGCATGGACAGCACCGGGGTGGCTCCCACGCCGGCGGACACCAGGACGACGGGGGTCGGGCCGTCGGCGAGGACGAAGGTGCCGCGCGGCGCCGCGACATCGAGTACGTCTCCCACCCGCGCGTGGCCGTGCAGATGCGTGCTGGCGAGCCCGTGCGGCTCCTGCTTCACGCTGATCCGGTACGTGGGCGCACCCGGGCGTCCGGACAGGGAGTAGCTGCGGATCACCGGAGGCCTCTCGGGGTCCGGGCGCAGGCGCACGGTGAGGAACTGTCCCGGTCGCGCCGGCGGAAGGGGGCGGCCGTCGTCCGAGGCGAGGGTGAGGGAGAAGACGCTGCCGCTCTCGTCGGTGATCCGGGTGATCTTCAGGGGCCGGAATCCCGGCCAGGCCGGTGGCGGGCTCGTCGCGGCCGCCGTCAGCCCCCGGTTGCCTCCGCCGGAACCCTCGCCGTCGGCGCCGTCGAGCAGAGCCCGCAGGGAACCCTGCCAGCCCGGACTCAGCGCGGGGATGCGCAGCCCGCGCAGCAGTTGCTCGCGGGGATGGCCGGGAAGGTAGAGCAGGGCGTCCATCTCCGCGACCGTCATCGCTTCGGGGCCGGTGGAGATCTTGACGATGTCGTCACCGGCCTCCACCTCGCCCTCGGTGATCACCCGCAGGTAGAAGCCGGGACGGCCGTGGGCGACCAGCAGTGCCGCCATCCGCGGTTCGTCCATCCGCAGCCCGACCCGGTAGCAGGTCACCCGGGGCTGGGTGACCTCGAGGACCGCGCCGCCGATCCGGTAGCGGTCGCCGATGCACACCTCCCGGTCCGACAGGCCCTCGACGGTGAAGTTCTCCCCGAACTGCCCGTGGACGAAGTCCTTGCGGCCCAGATGTTCCTGCCAGTACCGGTAGGACTCCAACTGGTAGACCAGCACGGCCCGTTGCTCACCGCCGTGGCCGCCGAGATCGCCCTGTCCGTCGCCGTCCACGTTGAGCCGGCGCACCATCCGGGGGCCGGTGACGGCCTGCTTCCACACCCCGGTCCTGACGGTCGTCCCGTGCCAGGGGACGTCCCGGGGCATGCCGACGTTCACGGCGACCAGAGTGGCCAAGGGTCTGCTCCCTCCTGCCCGCGCAGTGCCCCCATCGTTCCACCGCCCGCCGGTGTCCGCAGGACATGTCCCGTACGGTGTGCCGGTGGAACGGATCCTGGTGGTGGGTGTCACGGGCGCGGGCAAGTCCACGCTGGCTCATGCCCTGAGCCGGCGCCTGGATCTGCCGTACCACGAGATGGACGCGTTGTACTTCACCGGCCCCGGGTGGGCCGTCAACGGCGAGTTGGTGGAGACGGTGTCCCGGATGGCGGCAAAACCCCGGTGGATCGTGGACTCCCTGGGATATCCCGAGGTCCGCGACCTGCTGTGGGACCGGGCGGACACGGTGGTGTGGCTGGACTATCCGCGCCGGGTCGTCATGCCGCGCATCCTGCGGCGCTCGCTGCGGCGTTCCCTCACCCGCGAGGTGATCTTCGGCGGCAACCGGGAGACCTGGTCGGGCTGGCTGAGCAGTCAGCATCCGGTCTGGTGGGCGTGGACCCAGCACACCTCACGCCATCAGGAGATCGCCCGCCGCTCCACCGACGGTCGCTTCGCGCCCCTCGACACCGTCAGACTGCGCCACCCCCGCGACACCGCCGCCTGGCTGGCGGGCCTCTAGGCGGTCAGCGCACGTCCGGTCGTGTCAGCAGGGCCCTGGCATGCCGTCGTACGACCTCCCAGTGGTCGTCGTTCAGCGTGCCGACGGCCGTGTCGCGCAGCGCGGTGAGGGCCTCCTCGGGCCCGGCGTCGCAGACGGCCGCACCGGCGAGGACCTCGTAGCCGTCGCGTACGGCGAGACGCAGGCTGAGGCGCCCGTCCGGGCCGCGGTGCACCGCGCCGGCCACGACGAACGGCGGTGGGCCGCCCGCCTCGCCGGCCAGTTTGCGGTAGGCGCTGGTGACGGGGTCGGACCAGTGCAGGCTCAGCAACAGGTGCTGCTTGGCGAGGACTTCGGCGAGGTCCGTCTCCCGTGCCCCCTCCGGCTCCAGGACCGTCGCCCGGGCGTCGAGCACCAGGGCGGCGGGCAGCAGACAGCGCAGGGTGCTGCCGACGAGGTTCCCGCCGACGGTCGCGGTGCGGCGTACCGCGCCGGTGCCGACGGAGGCCGCCGCCTCGCGGAGGACCTCGGGAACACGCTCGTCGATCCGGTTGAGCACCACGGCGCCGCCCAGGGTGCCGGGCGCGATCACGGTGGCCTCCGGGACGTTGCGCAAGGACATCGCCTGCTCGGGGAACCCGTCCCGTTGCCAGCCGGCCCACACCAGCGTGGCCCCGCCGACGGGCACCGCTCCCTGAGCCATGCACTCCTGCGCTTCGGACACGGACTCGGGAAGACGCAACAGCACGGGAGACGACCTGCTTTCACGACGGGTTGAGCACCGACACAGCGCATCGTCCCCGCCCGGGTGGCGGCGCGTACAGGGCTCACTGGTTCACCGCGTGCGCCCCCCACCGTGGCGGTGGGCGAACGGGGTTGTCGTCGGCATGAGGCAGGATGGGGGCGTGGAGCGCAACACGTCCGCACTGATCGTGCGCCATGCCCCGCTGCGGAGCGCGACCGCCGCGGTCCTCACCCTGCACGGCGGCCAGGAGGAGAGCCGTCGCACGGCGCGCCCCTGGCAGCTCGCCGCGCTCCGCATGCACCCGGTGCTGCGGGCCGCCGCGGCGACGGCGGCGCAGGACGTCCTGCTGGGGCAGGTCCGCTACCGCTACCGGGGCTGGAACGACGGCGACCCCGCCGAGGACGCCCTGCGTGCCCTCGACGACCTCCAGGAGCTGACGGCCGGTGCGCCCGTCGTCCTCGTGGGCCACTCGATGGGCGCCCGGGCCGCCCTGCGCGCCGCGGCCCACCTGACGGTGCGGGGAGTGGTGGCCCTCGCCCCGTGGTGTCCGCCCGAGGACCCCGTCGACCACCTCGACCATGTCCGGACCGTGCTCCTGCACGGCGACCGCGACCGGGTGACGGCCTACGCCGACTCGGTCGACTACGTCCACCGGGCCCGCGCCGCCGGAATGGCGGCGGGCCTGGTGGCGGTACGGGGCGGGGATCACGGGATGATCCGGCGCAGCGGCGACTGGCACCGGGCCACCGCCGAGGTGGTGACCCAGATGCTGCGGCCGGATCCGGTGGCCGACGGGCTCGCCGCCGAGGCCTGCGCGGCGGAGGGCGCCGTACAGCTCTAGCGGTGTCAGCACTGTGGCTCTGTCAGGAAAGGCCGGAGAGGTCACCGCAGTTGGAGGTGGCGGCCTTGCCGTCGAGCCGGTCGGTCAGCCACGCGATCGCGTCGCCCTGGTCGGTCAGCAGCGGCGTGAAGTGGTTGATCAGCGCGCTGCCCAGGTTCGGCAGCGCGATGGGCTTGTACGTCACGTCGGCGCCCTTGGCGCACCAGTCCGCGGCGAGTTGCCGGGCCTGCGCGTGCGGTACCAGGTTGTCGCTGGTGCCGGTGGACACGCGGACCGGCGAGGACGGTTCGATCCTGCCGATGCGCTGCTGGTCGAGGAAGGCCGTGAGCGCGGGCTCCGACTGGATGATGTCGCTGATGGAGCGGCCGTCGGTGGTCCAACCGGTGCTGTGCTTGCCGTTGTAGGCGAACAGGGCGTCGCCCACGCACATGGTGGAGAGGTCCGCGAGGGCCGCCTTGCCCGCCGCGTTGAGATGGGCCTCGGCGATCGGCTTCAGGGCGGGGTCGGACTGCAGGAAGCCGTTGACGGACCAGCCCAGCGCGCCGGCCAGTTCACTGCCGTCGATGGCCTTGGTGACCTCGACCAGGTCGGCCGGCGGGGCGCCCGCGGAGGTTCCGGCGAGGGTGACGTCCGGGGCGTAGGCCGGCTGGAGTTCGGCGGCGGCCGCGGTCGCCCCGCCGCCCTGGCTGTAGCCGAAGAGGGCCACCTTCGAGGTGCGGGTGAGGGACGTTCCGGGCAGTGAGCGTGCGGCGCGGACGGCGTCGAGGACGGCGTGGGCCTCGTCGACGCGGTTGACGTAGGTGTGCAGCCGGTCCGTGGTGCCCAGTCCGGCGTAGTCGGTGACGACGACGGCGACGCCCTCGGCGAGCAGGCGGTAGATCGCCAGGTCCTCGTAACCGATGGACACCGTCTGCCCGTTGGCCGTGAGCGGGTGCTCCAGGCCGAGGGAGGCGGCGCACTGGTCGCCCTGTCCCATGGTGCCGGGTGCGACGGCGACCAGTGGCCGGTCGCCGGTGCCCTTCCAGGCGGCGGTCGGTTCGATGTAGGCCCCGGTGACGGCCATAGCCTCGCCGCGCGAGTCGGTCGACTTGTACATCAGGCGGGTGGCGGTGCCGGGCAGGGGGCCGTTGACGCCGGGCAGGCTCAGCGCGAGGGGCAGCGGTTCGCTGCGCACCAGGGCGCCGTCGGCCGAGGGGAGGGTGGCGGGCGGGTTGTAGAACTCCGGGATCGTGACACCGCGGGAGACCACGGCGTCGGTGGAGGACGCGGCGGCTGCGGGTACGAGTGTGGCGCCGAGACATGTGGCGGTCGTGACGGCCACGGCGAGCAGACGTGCGGAAACGGGCATGACGGACCTCCGAAGTGGGGGGAGGCCGAGCCTCGATCTGCGGCTCGGGCGTCCTGCGGCCCGGTGGGGCAGGGGCCGACGGCACGAGGCGCGGTCGTCCCACCGCACCTCGCGCACTCTTGGACGAAGTGTCAGGACCGTACCCGCGGGGGTGTTACCGGAGGTACCCCCGAGTAGGTTACGTTTCAGTAATATAGGCGTCCACGGGATGCAACAAGCCTGTGGGCAGTAATTCGTTCAGCCGGGTGCCCTGCCCCCACCGCTTGAGCAGCGAGCCGTCGAGCAGACACGTCCGGCCCTGCCGCCGCGCCCACCGGACGTCGCGCGCGCCGAACGAACCACGGTGCACGACCAGGTGGAGCGGCGACTGGCCGCTCTCCCGGTGGGCGTGCGGATGGGGCAGGTCCTCGTCGGGCAGGGGTTCGGCGACCGGCCGGAAGGCGACGTCCAGCCGGCGTCCGCTGCTGTCCTGGGCGCACAGCCGAGGCCGGTCGGCGGCCGGCAGCAGCCGTACCCGCCAGCCGTCCCGGCGCAGCATCCGCGCCACCGCCAACGCGAGCCCCTGGGTGTCGAGTTCGAGGAGTTCCTCGGGCGTGTAGTACCCGAGGCGCCGGCGCATGACCGGGCCCTGGCGCCGCACGGCGACCGTCACCGCGATGGCCAGGACGACCACGCCGGCCAGCGGAACCCCGATCCCCGCGGCCCGATATCCCAGGGCCAGCACGGCGACCACCGCGCACACCGCCACGACCAGTCCCGCCAGCGCCGGCATGACGTCACGGAAGCGGGGGCCGTCGGGTGCGTCGGCCCGCGGGGCGCGCACCGGCTGACGCCTCTGTGGGCTACGCGATGAGAAGGGCCCGGAAGTCCACCATTCGCGTGCCACAGTGTCAGCCCCCCAACGCCGCCTGCCTCGACCTCTGCAGGAATACCCAGCGCGCGGTGGCTCGCCGGGCCGGGGGAGGGAATCCGGCCAGGTGCCATGACGTGCCGTCATCCGCTCTTGGGGCGTGCGGGACCGGCGAGCAGCAGGTGCTCCATGGCCTCGTAGCGCTCCCGCTCCCGCGCGGTCGCCCTTCTGCCGGACAGAAGGGTGCCGAACAGGCCGCACAGGAAGCCCACCGGTACGGAGACCAGGGCCGTCGTGGTGAAGGGGAACCAGTTGAAGTCGACGTCGGGAAAGGCTGATTGAGGTGTTCCGGAGACCAGGTTGGTGCCGGTGATCAGGACGAGCACGCTCACGCTGCCGCCGATCAGCGTGCACAGCAGCCCGGCGCGGGTGTAGCGCCGCCAGAAGAGGCTGTAGACGAGTGCGGGCGCGATGGCCGAGGCACCCAGGCAGAAGGAGAGGGTGGCCAGCGGCTGGAGGCTGCGGTGCTGGGCGAGCACGGCCAGCGCGATCACCGGGAGACCCACGGCCAGGGCGGCCAGCCGGGCCAGGGCCGTCTCGCGCTGCGGTGGGGTGGGCCGGCGGGTGGCGACGACGTCGTGGGCCAGGGAGTTGGCGCAGGCCAGGGTCATGCTGGCCACGGACGCCAGCAGCGTCAGGAAGATTGCCGTGGTGACCGCGGTGAACAACAGGCTCTCCGCGTGCGACAGGCGCATCCCGAACGCGGCCCGTGCGCCCAGCAGATAGGCGGTGTTGCCGCGCGGATCGGCGGCGGCGACGCCCGTGCGCCCGATGAGGGCCGTGGCACCGACGGCGACCACGGTGATGACGGCGATGAACAGGGTGACCGTCGACACCGCCCAGGACATCGCGCGCCGCACCTGGCGCGCGCTGTCGGCGGTGTACATGCGCATGGTGACATGCGGCAGACAGGCCCCGCCCAGCACGATGGCGCACTGGGTGCTGACCATGTCCAGGCCGCGGTGCGGCCCGCTCGCGAACTGGAGGCCGTAGCGCAGGAAGCCGTCGCCGGCCCCGCTGCCCCGTGCCGCCGCCTGGAACAGGGTGCGCGGACTCCAGCCGAAGGTGTGCAGCACGAGTGCGGCCACGATCAGCCCGGACCCGAGCAGCACCACCGTCTTGAGGATCTGGATCAGCGCGGTGCCCCGCATCCCGCCGATCGCCGCGTACGTGATCATCAGCGCTCCGGCCCCGACGACGCAGCCGGTGCGCATCGCGCTGTCGTGGAAGCCGAGGATGAACGCCAGCAGCTGCCCCACGCCCGCCAGTTGGACGACCATCATCGGTACGAGCGCGGCCAGCGTCACCGCGCACGCCGTGATGCGCACCGCGCGCCCGGGCAGGCGCCGGCCCAGCGCGTCGCCCATGGTGAACCGGCCCGTGTGATGCAGGGGTTCGGCCAGCAGGACCATCAGCACAAGCAGCGACAGCAGGGTGCTCAGGGCCAGGACGACCCCGTCGTAGCCGCTCAGCGCGATGACCCCGCCGATGGTGAGGACGGTGGCGGCGGAGATGTAGTCGCCGGCGATGGCCAGGCCGTTGCGCAGCGGCGACAGGGAGCGGTAGCCGGTGTAGAACTCGTCGAGGTCGTCGCGGTCGGGGCCGGTGAGCACGCACAGCAGCAGCGTGAGGGTGACGACCGTGGAGAACGCCACCAGCGACCAGGACTGCGCGGTGCCGTTGAAGTCGGTCACGGCCGCGGCTCCCCGTCGACGGTGCCGTAGGCGTGCCGGCGCACCTGCCGGGCCAGCGGGTCGACGTACCGGCGCGCGGTGAACTCGTATACGAGCACCGCCAGCCAGGTGACCGGGAGTTGGACCAGGGCGAGGAGGAGTCCGGTGGGCAGGCCGCCGGGCGCGGGGCGGGTCATGACGGACGGCCGGGCGACGGTCAGGGTGAGGAAGGCGGCGAAGTAGCCGAGGGCGGCGAACGTGGCCACGCGGCGCAGTCGGCGCGCCGCCCGGCGCAGCAGCCGCAGGTCCCGGTGCGGGCCGGTCCACGAGCGGGTGCGCACCGGCAGCCGCCGGACCTCGCGCGGAGCGGGGGAGTGGGCAGCGGGCGAGACGAAGGCGTGCCGGCCGGGCCGGTGTTGCGCCGGGTATAACTCGGAGCTGTCGGAGGACATCCCAAGATCTCCTGGTGGGTCAGGGCCCAAGAGGTGCGGACCGCGGGGACGTGGGGGAGCGGTTCGGGATACCGCACGCTATGCGGGCGACGGACCGCGCGCAGCGACTTCCGGCGAACTCCCTGGTGAGGGCCCATCCGGGCGCTGACCTCGGATGTTGCGTCTGTGACAGGTGTGGCGGGTGCCCATCGGAGTGCTCGGCCGGACCAGCGCGCGTCGAACTGGTCTGCGTGGCGGGCGCGCGGCCAGCGGCAGGCGGACTCGCCTGTTCCGCACCGCAATCACCTGAATTCGTCGCGGTACGCCCCTGGCCGACAGGCTCTACTCACCGGTATACAAGCCCAGTTGAACGCGCGACGACCGTGCGCGGCCGCGTTCCGCCCTGACGGCTCGGACCAGGAGGTCTCCATGAAGCGTGACACGCAGCCGGCCGTATCGCCGTCAAGACGCCGACGGGCCACGGCAGTTGCGGCAGCCGTCGGCAGCTGCGCCCTCGTCCTGGCCGCCGGGACCCCGGCCACCGCGCACGGCTCGCCCGGCGGACACAAGAAGACGGAGTACGTGGCGCTCGGCGACTCCTACACCTCGGGTCCCGTGATCCCCACCCAGGTCGACGCCAACTGCGCCCGCTCCGACCACAACTACCCCTCGCTGGTCGCCGCCCAGCGACAGGGCACGGTCCTCGACGACGTCAGCTGTGCCGGCGCGACGACCGAGGAGATGTGGAAGCCGCAGGGCACCAACGGACCCCAACTCGACGCGGTGGAGCGCGGAACCGACCTGGTGACCGTCCAGATAGGCGGCAACGACATCGGCTTCGGCTCCATCATCGCCACCTGCGCCCAGCTCTCCGCCCAGGACCTCGCGGGCAACCCCTGCCAACGCCACTACACCGCCTCCGGCGTCGACCAACTCGCCCTCGCGGTCCTCCAGACCGCGCCGAAGGTCGCCCGGGTGCTCAGGGCCGTTCACGACAGGGCGCCGCACGCGCGTGTCGTGGTCGTCGGCTACCCCGACCTGCTGCCCGACGACGGCAGCGGCTGCTACCCCTCGGTTCCCTTCGCCGCCAAGGACTTCCCCTATCTGCGCGACACCGAGAAGCGGCTCAACCTGATGCTCCGTCTCACGGCCTTCTTCAACCACGCGGAGTACGTCGACACCTACGCGCCCACCCGGGACCACGACATGTGCAAGGCGCCCGCCGACCGCTGGATCGAGCCCCTGCGGCCGGCCTCCCCGGCCGCTCCCGCCCACCCCAACGCCAAGGGCGAGGCGGCGATGGCGGGGGCGGTGCTCGAACGGCTGGACAGGGGGCACGGCCGCTGACGCGGCGGGCCGTCGGCGTGAGCCGGTGAGTCGGGGGCATTCGGACCCCACACGGTACGAGACCCCCGACCCACCGACTGGACGGACATCATGCTGGCGATCCTCTCCGCGGTCCTGTTCTTCATCGCGTTCCTCATCAACGCGGCCGACATCTCCACCAACGACACCTTCACCTCGACCAACCTCATGCTCCTCGGGCTGACGGCGCTGGCCCTGCACGTGGCGGGCATCGGCAGCGGGTGGAACTGGCGCAGACGCTGACGGCGGTCGTTGCTTCGTTGGGCGGAGCATGACGTGCGAGCCGGCGCGACTGCGGGTCAGATGGCTGATGTGCAACCAAACACCCGCAGGCGCGCCCGCTCGCGCATACGCCCGACCGCCGCCACGGCCGGTCTCCTCCTGGCCCTGTCCGCCCTGCCGATCGCGTCCGCGTCGGCCGAGTCCATACCCATACCCGTGCGCGGGGGTGCCTACATGGGCATGGGCGTCCTCGCCCATGACGGCGCCGACACCCGGACGGACGCCGCCCCGCTGACCCGCTCCGCCCAGACCGAGGGCGTCGACGTCTCCAGCTACCAGGGCAACGCCTCCTGGTCCACCCTGTGGAGCAGTGGCGTCGGATGGGCCTACGTCAAGGCCACCGAGGGCACCTCCTACCGCAACCCGTACTTCGCCCAGCAGTACGGCGGCTCCTACGACACCGGGATGGTGCGAGGCGCCTACCACTTCGCCACTCCCGACACCAGCAGCGGCACCGCCCAGGCCGACTACTTCGTCGACCACGGCGGCGGCTGGTCCGGCGACGGAAAGACGCTGCCCGGGGCCCTCGACATCGAGTGGAACCCCTACGGCGACTCCTGCTACGGCAAGTCCAAGAGCGGCATGGTGTCCTGGATCCGGGACTTCGTGAACCGCTACAAGGCCCGCACCGGGCGCGCCGCCGTCATCTACACGGCCACCAGCTGGTGGAGCACCTGCACGGGCGACTCGGCCGCCTTCGGATCCACCAACCCCTTGTGGGTGGCCCGCTACGCCTCCTCGGTGGGCGCGCTCCCGGCCGGCTGGTCCTCGTACACGATGTGGCAGTACACCTCCTCCGGCCCCACGGTCGGCGACCACGACCGGTTCAACGGTCCCAAGGACGAGCTGCGCGACTTCGCGGCCGACTGACCGTTCACGACGGCGTGTTGTGGCGGGGCTGTGCCGCCTCCTGGCCGTCGGCGGACGCGGTGGGACGCTCGTACTCCGCGTGATGGGCCCCGCGCAGCGCGGAGGCCAGCGCCGAGATCAGGGCCATGCCCGCCGCGACGCCGAACACGATGGTCAGACCGTGGTGGAACGGCCCCGACACAAGGCGCGGGAAGAACGTGTGGCCCGTCAGGGCGGCGCGCCGGCTCGCGTTGACCTGGTCGAGGACGCCGCCCGATCCGAGCAGATGCTCGATGGGGTTGTTGCCGAGGAACGTCGCGAACAGCGTGCTCACCGGTGGCAGCGAGGCGGCGTGCTCGGCCGCGCCGGCCGGCACGCCGTGCGCCCGAAGTCCGCTGGTGAGCGTGGCGGGCAGCGAGGAGGCGAGCCCGGAGACCATCAGGGAGAAGAACACCCCGATGGACAGGGCGGTCCCGGAGTTCTGGAACGTGGACCGCATGCCCGAGGCCACCCCGCGGTGCTCGGGCGGCACACTGCCCATGATCGAGGACGTGTTGGGTGAGGAGAACATGCCCTGGCCCAGCCCGTTGAGCAGCAACAGCGCCGCGAACGGGCCGTATGCGAAGTCGACCGGCAGCGCGAGCAGACCGAGGAACGAGCACGCGACCAGACACAGACCGCTGGTGGAGAACAGTCGCGCGCCGAACCGGTCGGACAGATAGCCGGACACGGGTCCCGCGAGCAGGAAACCCAGGGTGAGCGGGAGCATGAAGATGCCGGCCCACAGCGGGGTGTCCTCGAAGTCGTAGCCGTGCAGCGGCAGCCAGATGCCCTGCAGCCAGATGATCAGCATGAACTGCAGCCCGCCGCGTGCGATCGCCGTCAGCAGCGCGGCCAGGTTCCCCGCAGTGAAGGCGCGTACCTTGAACAGGGCCAGGTGGAACATCGGTTCGGCGACCCGCGTCTCGATGAGGCAGAACGCCAGCAGCAGGGTCACGCCGCCGATCAGGCCGGCGAGGACCCAGGGATTCGCCCAGCCCGTGGCGCTGTCGCCGTAGGGCTGGATGCCGTAGGTGATGCCGGCCAGCAGGATCCCGGCGCCGGCCGCGAAGGTGAGATTGCCCAGCCAGTCGACGCGGCCGCGCCGGCCCGACGCGGTCTCACGCAGACTCAGGTACGACCAGACGGTCCCGGTGACGCTGACCGGGACGCTCACCCAGAACACCGCCCGCCAGTCGACGGCGGCGAGCAGACCGCCCGCGAGCAGGCCGAGGAACTGGCCGGCGAGCGCGGTGATCTGGTTGATGCCCAGCGCCATGCCGCGCTGCCGGGCAGGGAAGGCGTCGGTGAGGATGGCGGCCGAGTTGGCGGTCAGCATCGAGCCGCCGAAGGCCTGCACGATCCGCCACAGGATGAGCCACAGCGCCCCCGCCCCGGCCCGGAACGGGTCCAGCGAGAGTGCCACCGAGGCGCACGCGAAGATGAGGAAGCCGAGGTTGTAGATCCGGACCCGGCCGAACATGTCACCCAGCCGGCCGAGCACGACGACCAGCACGGCCGAGACCAGCAGATAGCCCAGGATCATCCACAGCAGATAGCCGATGTTGCCCGGCGCCAGCGGGTCGAGGCCGATCCCGCGGAAGATCGCGGGCAGCGAGATGATCACGATGGAGGCGTCCATCGTGGCGATCAGCACGCCGAGCGTGGTGTTCGACAGCGCGACCCATTTGTAGCCGGGCCCGGCCGGGGCGTCCTTGCGCCGCGCGATCACAGCCGCTCCGCCAGTCGGCCGAGCAGGGGCAGCGCCGCGGCGAGCGTGGCGCGCTCCTCGGCGCTGAAGCCCTCCAGGACGGCGCCCAGCCGGTCCACCGACTCCGACCGCCGCTCGGCCAGCATGGCCCGCCCCTCGTCGGTGACGGCCACGATGCTGCGCCTGCCGTCCCTGGCGTCGGGGGTACGACGCACCAGGCCGCGTTGTTCCAGCAGCGCGAGCGTGCCGGCCATCGCCTGCGGCCGGACGCGCTCCATCTCGGCGAGCGAGGTCGGCGAGTCGGGGCCGTCGGCGGCGAGCCGGGCCAGCACCGACACGCCGGACAGCGACACGTCACCCACGGCGTGGGCCTGCCGCAGCCGCCGGGTCACACGTCCCACGGCCAGCCGCAGGTCGGAGGCGAGCCGCACGCTGTCCCACGCCTCGCGCCCGCCTTCGGGGGATGCCTCTGTCCGCGTCGTCATAGGTACTAACACTAGGTTTATCAGCCTGGACTGCTCAATCAATTGTTAGTAAATGCCGGCAGGGCATGCTGGACGCGTGGAAGCGACGACACGCGCACACCCCGCCGGGCTCTTCGTCGGCCTGTGCACCCTCGACGTCATCCAGTTGGTGGATCACGTCCCGGGCTCCGACGAGAAGCTCACCTCGCGCGACCAGACCATCGCCGCGGGCGGCCCGGCGGCGAACGCGGCCGTGGCCTTCACCCACCTGGGCGGCAGGGCGCGTCTCCTCACGGCGATCGGCTCCCATCCCCTTGGGCGTGCCGTCGCGGCGGATCTGCGACAGCTGAGCGTGACGGTGACCGACCTGGCGGCGGAGTCGGCCGAACCGCCCGCCGTCTCCTCCGTCCTGGTCACCGCCTCCACCGGTGAGCGGGCGGTCGCCTCGACCAACGCGACCCGCCACCGCCTGGCCCCGCCCGCCGACCTCGACTCCCTGGTGGCGGCCTGCGACATCGTCGAACTCGACGGACACCACGGGAAACTCGCCCTGGCCGCCGCACGCGCGGCGCGCTCCGCCGGCCGTACGACCCTCCTCGACGGGGGCAGCTGGAAGGACGGGACGCAGGAACTGCTGCCGTTGATCGACGTCGCCGTCTGCTCGGCCGACTTCCACCCGCCCGGCACCCGCACGTCGGCCGATACGCTGCGGTACCTGCGGGAACACGGCGTGGCCTGGTCGGCCGTCAGCGGGGGAGCGGGGCCCATCGAGTGGGCGGGGCCCGACGGCTCCGGAACGGTGGAGGTGCCCGCGGTGTCGGTCGCGGACACACTGGGCGCGGGTGACGTCCTGCACGGCGCCCTCGCCCATCACCTGGCCGGAGCGGGCGACCTGACGGCACGGATCTTCGCCGACGCCCTGCGTCAGGCGGCCGCGGTGGCCTCGCGGGCGTGCGCCTCCTTCGGCACCCGCGCCTGGATGCGCGGAGCGTGACACTGTGTCGGCCGGAACGTGTTTGCCGTCGCATCGAGCGGCAACGCGGATTCCATGAGCCCATCGAACAACGACACGAATCGAGATTCCGGGTCCGCGCGCAGCACGGCCGCCAAGGCCCGCCGGACCACCGCGAAGGCGACCGCTCCGGCCTCCAGGGCCGCGGACAAGGCCGCCGAGAAGACCGCTGACGTGGCGTCGACCGCCGCGGACACGACCGAGCGTGCGGCGGGGACGACCGCCGCGGTCGCCCACGCCGCGACCGAGCGCGTCGAAGCCGGCCGCCAGGCCGTCATCGCCGCCTCCGGTCAGGCCGCCGCCGTCGCCAAGACGGCGTGGGTGGCGATCGCCCACCGCAAGGCCCTCGCTGCGGGCGTGGGAGCGGGCCTGACGGCGCTCGGCGCCACGACGTACGCGGCGGGCCGCCGCGCCGGCCGTCGCTCCCTCGGCCCGATCACTCGTCTGACCGGCGGCCGTATCTGACGCGCGACGAGCGACCGGGCACGGAGCGGTCGGTTCGCGACCGCATCCGTGCCCGGCCCTGCCCACGGGTCCGTCAGCAGGGCCCTTCGTCCTGCCAGACGCCCCAGTCGGAGGCGGTGGGCACCTCGTTCTGCGTCCACCACTTGGCCTTCCAGTTGTGCCGGTTGTACGACACCTCGTCCCCGGCGGTGTACACCGCGCTCGAACTCCAGGCGCTCTTGCACCCGGTGGGCGGCGGAGGGGGCGTGGGCGTCGTGGACGGCGGTGTGGCACCCGCGAACCTCACCGAGTACTTCGCGAAGTCCCAGGAGTTCTGTGCCACGCTGGAGCAGGTGCCGGACGTACGGCCGCCGTTGTCGACCGGGCTGCACTGGCGGTCCCGGTTGAGCGACCAGAAGGTGAAGCGGTCCATGTTGTGGGCCGTGGCGTAGTCCAGCACGGTCTGGAAGTCGGCCTGGGTGAACATCTCCCCGGAGTCGCTGCGCCCGTTCATGCCGGAGAAGCCCTCGTGTGCGTACGCCGTCGCCTGGTCCCAGCCGAAGGTGGACTGCAGGATCGCGTTGAAGTTGGTGAGCGCGCTCGTCTGCGAGGCCGCCCCGTTGAAGCCGCCGTCGAAGGGCATGATGGAGAAGTTGTTCGGAGTGAACCCCTGCGACTTCGCCTCCAGCAGCATCTGCTTGCCGAACCAGCCCGTGCCGTCGGCGGTGCCGGCGGTGGTCACGGAGACGTACAGGCCCGGATTGTTCTGCTGGAGTATCTTCGCCGCCCCGATCTCGTTCCTGATCGCCGCGGTGTTCTCGTACTCCGGCTCCTCCAGGTCGAAGTCGATCGCGTGCAGCCCGTACTTGGTGATGACCTGCTGGTAGGCGGCTGCCGTAGCGGCGGCGTCCGAGCAGGTCTGCCCGAGCTTCGTGCCGCCGTAGCCGCCGACGGAGATCGAGACGTCACCGCCCTTGGCGCGGATGGTGTTGATGACGGACTGCACGGCGGTGTCCGAGGAGACCGGTGCCGTACCGCCCCAAGTGGGGGAGCAGCCGCCGCCGTTGGGGGCGAGGACGAAGGCGAGCTGGAAGGCCTTGAGGCCGGTGGCGTCCATGATGGCGGCCGGGTCGGGCGGGTCGTTGTCGAGCGGCATGAGATACGGAGCCGCCGCGTACCAGCGGTTGTCGAGCGCGGTGGTCGCGCCCGAGGCGTGGCCCGCGACCAGGGCCGTGGTTCCGGCGGCGGTCAGCATGACGCCGGCGGCCGCGCCGAGACATGCGCGAAGGCGTTTCACGGTGTGCCTCCTGTGAAGTGGGGGTGCCCCAGCTTCGTGTCGTCCCGCGGACCGCGTCCATACCTCGGTCTAGACCAAAGCGCGTTTTGGTCTAGACCATACTTTCGCTTTACCGTTGAGGGCATGTTGCGGGCGTCAACGGGTGTGGTGAGCGGGGCGGTTGAGGTGCGATAGGATGAACGCAGAGCGAGCGGCCGGGGAACTCCCGCCACTTGGTCGTGCGTTGGTGGTCCAAGGAAAGACGCCCCGCTTCCTGCGGGGAAATGCAGGTGCAAGGCCTGCCCGGCGCTCTTGTGGGCCCCGCTCCGGCAATGCCGGGGCGGGGTCCTTTCGTTGCCCCCGACACCCCGTCATACGGACGCCGGCACGGGGCACTCGTACGCCCATGAAGGCGATGCCCTCAAGAGCCGCGCTGTTGCTCGCGGCGGTCCTGCCCCTCCTCGCGGCGACCACGGCGTGCGGCGACGACGCACACGAGGCGTCCCGGACCTCGGCCGCCGCGACCTCCGGGCCCCCGGCATCCGGTGACCACCTCGTCATCACCACCGACAACGGCCTGCGCCTGCGTCCGGCCGACGGACACCGTGTCACCGTCGACGACCACGTCCACACCGCCTGGTCCCACCACGACCACACCTGGACCCTCGACCTGTCGTGCTCGGGCCCGTGCCCCCGCATGCCCTACGTCAAGGTCCCCGACGGCATGAGCGTCACGGTCGGCGCCCGCAACGCCGGCATCGACGCGGCGGGGATCGCGGCCGCACTGGACCTGACCACCGTCAACGGCGACGTGACCGTCACCCGCGCCGGGGACGACACCGCCACGCTGCGCCTGACCACCCGCAACGGCTCGGTGCGCGCCGACGGACTCGCCGCGGACCGGCTGCGCGCGAGCACCGTCAACGGCGACGTGACGCTCGCCTGCACCACGGCCCCCACGGGTGTCTCCGCGACGACCACCAACGGCTCCGTCGACGTCACCGTCCCACACGACCCTCCCGCCTACGCCGTGACGGCCGGCACGCAGAACGGCCGCACCTCGGTGGACTTGCCCACGCGCAACGCCCGCACCGGCCCTACCATGACGCTGACCACGGTCAACGGCGACATCGACGCCCACCAGGAGTGAACCCGCGTCCGCCCCCCCACTCCCCGCACCACGGCAGGGGACACTCCCGCCTCTCCGGGTACCCGCCGCACCGGTCACCCGGTCCGCGAAGGAGGAGCAGTGCCGACGCAGGCGAACGACACACCCGACCCACGACGCTGGAAAGCGCTGTGGGTCACTCTGGTGGCCGGGTTCATGAGCCTGCTCGACGTCACGATCGTCGCCGTGGCGCTCCCCTCCATGCAGCGCGACCTGCACGCCTCCGCCCCCGCCATCCAGTGGGTGGTCTCCGGCTACGCACTCGCGTTCGCCCTGGTCCTGGTCACCGCGGGCCGCGTCGGCGACGCGATCGGCAGGCGCCGCATCTACCTCCTGGCGCTGACCGCGTTCGTCGTGTGCAGCGCCGCCGCCGGCGCCGCTCCCTCGATCGCCCTGCTCGTCGCCGCCCGCCTCGCCCAGGGTGTCGCCGCGGGCTGCCTCGCCCCCCAGAACTCCGCGTTCATCCAGCAGATGTTCCGCGGAGCCGAACGCGGCCGCGCCTTCGGCCTGTTCGGGGCCACCGTCGGCATCTCCAGCGCCGTCGGCCCCGTCGTCGGCGGCCTCATCCTCACCCTGGCCGACGGCCCCCAGGGCTGGCGCTGGATCTTCTACGTCAACGTGCCCATCGGCATGGCCGCGCTGCTGCTGGGCATGCGCCTGCTCCCCAGCACGGTCCCGGGCCACCGGGAACGCCTCGACCTGGGCGGCGTCGCCCTCCTCGGCACCGGCGTCCTCGCCCTGATGCTCCCCCTCGTCCTGGCCGAGTCCGGCGGCGTACGACGGCTGTGGTGGCTCTTCCCGCTGGGCCTGGCCCTGCTCGCCGTCTTCGCCCAGTGGGAGCGGCGCGTCCTGGCCCGCGAGGGCCAGCCGCTGCTGGACCCCCGCCTCGTCACCACCGTCCGCGGATACGCCATCGGCGCGGGCATCGCCACCCTGTACTTCATCGGCTTCAGCGGCGTATGGCTGGTGTTCGCCCTCTTCTTCCAGAACGGCCTGGACTACTCGCCGCTGCGCTCGGGGCTCGCGGTGACCCCCTTCGCCCTCGGCTCCGCCCTCGCCGCCGCGATCGCGGGGCGCCTGGTCGACCGGCTGGGCAGGCTGCTCACCGTCTGCGGCCTCGTCGGCGTCACCATCGGCCTCGGCGGCACCGCCCTGGTCCTGCGCCTGGCCCCGGCCGACGTCGCGACCTGGCTCACCATCCCCGTCCTCTTCGTCGGCGGCGTGGGCAGCGGCTGCGTGATCTCTCCCAACGTCACCATGACCCTGCGGGACGTACCCGTCCGCATGGCCGGGGCCGCCGGCGGCGCCCTGCAGACCGGACAGCGCCTGGGCGGCGCCATCGGCACGGCGGCCCTGCCCGGCGTCTTCTACCTGGTCCTGGGCGCGGCCCACCACGACTACCGGACCGCCGTCGCCACCGCCGTGGGCCTCGGCGTCCTGCCCGTCCTCGCCGGCCTGACCCTCGCCGTCCACGACTGGCGCCGCCACCGCCGCCCGAAGCGGGAGCCCTGTCCGCCCGAGGTCTCCCACAGCCACCTGCACGCCGGCCACGGCTGAACCGGCGCCGCACGGGCCACGCTCCCCTGTTTCGCCGCGGTTACCTGTGCGTCCACCCGGAGAATCGATGGTCAAGAGTTGTCCATGACCGCTTGTGGGCCGTCCGATACCGCCAGATCATTGGCCAAATCTCGCCTGTCGGTACGAGCACACAGGAGCCCCTGGTGACTGCTGGCCCCACCACCTTCGAGCCGGCCCCGCCGCCGGCGGCCCAGACCGAACGGCAGAAGCTGCGCAAGCACTTCGGCCGTTTCGACATCCTCTTCTTCCTGTTGTGCACCATCGTCGGCGTCGACACCATCGGCAGCGTCGCCTCCAACGGCGCCGAGGCGTTCACCTGGCTCCTCGTGCTGGCCGTCGTCTTCTTCATCCCCTCCGCGCTGCTCACCGCCGAACTGGGTGCCGCCTTCCCCGAAGAGGGCGGCCCCTACATATGGACCAGCCGCGCCTTCGGACGCCTCGCCGGAGCCGTCAACAACTTCCTGTACTGGATCACCAACCCGGTGTGGCTCGGCGGCACGCTGTCCGTCTCCGCCGTCACGGCCTACACCACCTTCTTCAACGACGGAAAGGACCTGAGCACCCCGGCCTTCTACGTCTTCACCCTCCTGTTCGTCTGGGTGGGCGTGCTCGCCGCGATCCTCTCCTTCGACATCGGCAAGTGGATCCCCACCCTCGGCGCCTGGAGCCGCTTCGTGCTCCTCGGCCTGTTCACCCTCACCGTCGTGGTCTACGGCATCAAGCACGGCCTGCACGGCTTCGGGGGCGGCGACTTCTCGCCGACGTACGCAGGATTCGTCGCCCTGGTGCCCGTCCTGATGTTCAACTACGTCGGCTTCGAACTGCCCAACACCGCCGGCGAGGAGATGACCGACGCCCAGAAGGACGTCCCCTTCGCCATCTTCCGCAGCGCCGTCCTGTCCGTCCTGCTCTACGCCCTGCCGATCCTCGGCATCCTGCTCGTCCTGCCGGTCAAGGCGGTCACCGGTCTCGGCGGCTTCATCGACGCGATGCGGCAGGTCTTCACCGTCTACGGCGGTCACGTCTCCGCCGACGGCAGCGTCACGCTCAGCGGCGCCGGCAGCGTCCTCGGCGACCTGGCCGCGATCATGTTCATCCTCACGGTGCTCTCCTCCGGCGTCACCTGGGTCATGGGCTCCGACCGCGCCCTGGCCGTCTCCGGCTACGACGGCGCGGCCCCCCGCTTCCTCGGCGTGATCTCCAGCCGCTTCGGCACCCCGGTGCGCGTCAACATCCTCAGCGGCCTGGTCTCCACCCTCGTACTGGTCCTGGCCCACGAGCTCACCCACGGCAGCGCCGCCAAGCTCTTCGGTGCCGTCCTCGGCCTCGCCGTCTCCACCACGCTCGTCAGCTACCTGGGCATCTTCCCGGCCCTGCCGGTCCTGCGCCGCAAGGCCCCCGACGTCCCCCGCCCCTACAAGGCGCCCTTCCCCCTCGCCATCAGCATCGTCCTGACCGTGCTGATCCTGTTCGCGACCCTGCAGCTGATCGCTCCCGGCGCCGGCGACCACTGGTTCGGCTCGGACTACGCCCCGGACGGCTGGAGCCACGGCGAGCGCGTCAAGTACCTCCTCACGGAGGCCATTCCGCTGGCCCTCTTCATCGTCCTCGGTGTCCTGTTCTGGGCCCTGGGCGCGCCGACCCGCGCCGCGGCGGCCGCCGCGGCGAAGCCCGACGACTTGAACGCGGGCGTCACGGGGTAGACGCTCACGGTCTGCACCGCGGACCGCCGGGATGCCGGAGCCGCGGGCCGCGGCCACCATGGGGAGGAGGGCTGGGCAGCACCCGGAGCACCGAGGAGACCGATGGCGTCGAGCACGCGGACCATGGACCCCGGGGACTGCCCGACGCATCATGCACGCCACTCGAAGGACAGGTGAGGCGGAGCCGGGCTCGGCACGACTGCTGGCCCGGCTCTCCCTGGTGTGCGTCGCCGGTGCCGTGGCCGCCGTGGTCGCGGGGGCCGGGAAGTCGCTGATCCTGCTGCTGGGCCTGGTGGGACTCGCCCTGGCCGGGGCCGGTATCTGGTGGGCGCTGGCGCACCGCGGCATCGCCCGTTTCGTCGGCGCCCTGCTGGCGGTCGTGGCGCCGATGGCCGTTCTGGTGCTCTACGCGGTGTCGGGCCTGTGGCTGGTGGCGGTGGGGGCCGTGGCCGCCTGGACCGCCGCGCTCGCCTGCGCGCGGAGCGCGCTGCGCAGGCAGCGCAAGCCGCACGGAATGCATTCCCGCAGCACGCGCAGACCCCGCCACCCCGTACTGATCATGAACCCGCGCTCCGGCGGCGGAAAAGTCGGCAAGTACGGGCTGGTGGAACGGGCCGAAGCCCTCGGCGCCCGAGTGATCCTGCTCGACCTGGACACCTCTCAGGACCCGGTCGCGCTGGCCCGGCAGGCCGTCGCCGAGGGCGCCGACCTGCTGGGGGTGGCCGGCGGTGACGGCACCCAGGCGCTGGTGGCCGGTGTGGCCGCCGAACACGGTCTGCCGTTCATGGTGGTGACCGCCGGCACCCGCAACCACTTCGCCCTGGACCTCGGTCTGGACCGCGACGACCCCACGCGCAGCCTGGACGCCCTCACCGACGGGGTGGAACTCCGCGTCGACCTCGGGGACGTGGCCGGCCGGCCGTTCGTCAACACGGCCTCGTTCGGCACCTACGCGCACATCGTGCAGAGCCCCGACTACCGCGAGGCCAAGGCGGCCACCGCCCTGGACCAGCTGCCGGACCTGCTGACCGGTGAGGCGAGCACCGCGCTGACGGCCCGGGCCGACGACGAGCGGCTGGAGGCCCCGCAGGCGGTGCTGGTCAGCAACAACCCCTACGCCCGGGCCGACCCCCTGGGAGGGGCGCGCAGGGAACGGCTCGACTCGGGCAGGCTCGGCGTGATCGCGGTCCGGGTGGAGGGCGCGGCCCAGGCCGCCGAGGTGGCGCTGCTGGGCGAGCGGGCCAGCGGCATCACGACCCTGACGCCCCGCCGTGTGGTCGTCGAGTCCGAGGCGGAGCTCATCCCGGTGGCCGTGGACGGTGAGGCACTGACCCTGCCCACACCCGTCGTGTGCACGATACGTCCCGGCGCACTGCGGGTACGTGTGCCCAGACACAGACCGGGCGCCCCGTACGTCGCACCCTCCGTCGACTGGCGGCGTATCGTGCGCCTCGCGTTCCACCGGGCACCCGACCCACGAGAGAAGAACCAGGAGCACAGCGATGGCTGACCGCACCCCGCGGGAACAACGTGTACCGCGAGGCCTGCTGCGTGATCTCGCCACCCTCGACCAGGCGCTGTACGAGGCCGTGACGGTCACCAGCACACCCGCGCTGGATTCCGCGCTGCGCCGGCTGTCCGCGGCGGCCGACCACTCCAAGATCTCCTTCGCCGTCGCCGGGGCACTCGCGCTGAGCCCCGGCCGGTCGCGGCGCGCCGCCGCCCTCGGTGTCGCGGCGATCGGCGTCGCCTCGGCCACGGCCAACCTGCTCGGCAAGCGGCTCGTACGACGGCCACGTCCCCACCGCGCCGTGGACTCGCCGTTCCCGGGACGGCACGTGCCGATGCCCGCGTCCGCGTCGTTCCCCTCCGGGCACACCGCCTCGGCCGTCGCCTTCGCCGCCGCGGTCGGCCCCACGCTGCCCGTCGCGACGGTGCCCCTGGGCCTGCTGGCCGTCGCCGTGGGCTACTCGCGCGTCCACACCGGGGTGCACTACCCGGGCGACGTCATCGCCGGCGCGGTCCTGGGCACCGGGGCCGCGGCCACGGTCCTGGCCGCCGCCCGCCACCTCTAGCTACGGCTCGGCAGGGCGGGGGACGTCGCCCACCGAGAAGACACCCGGTCCGCTGACGCCGTACAGCACGCTGCCGATCAGCAGGGGCGGTACGGCGCTCGGCGACAGTTCCTCGAAGGACTGTCCCGTCGTGTCGAAGGAGCGTCCGGTGCGTCCGATCTCCTTGCCGGTGCGCGGGTCGAGGGCGAGGACGCTGGTGTCCGGCATGGTGACGTACAACCGGCCGTCGTGCAGGGACGGTTCGCTGAAGACGCGCAGGTCGCGGTCGCTGGTCCACAGCGGCTTGCCGTGCCTGAGGTCCAGGGCGAGCAGCGTCTCGTGGTCGTAGTCGAAGATGTACATGGCGTCGCCGTGCACCAGCGGCGGGGCCTCCGGGTCGACGCTCCAGGGGAAGTCGATGCGGCGGGTCCTTCCGCTGCGCAGGTCCTGGATGAAGAAGGCGGCGGAGACACCGCTGTCGTTCTCCCAGCGGGCGTAGTAGGCCGAACCGTCGTGCACCGTGGCCAGCCACAGGTCTCCCTTGGGCGCGTCGACGACGCCCAGGTTCCTGCCGGTGCGGGCGTCGACACGGGCGATCCCTCCGCTGCCGCCGCGCAGATCGGCGTAGAGCAGCCCTTCGGCTCCCTCGTAGAACGGGCGGGCGGAGTTGGCCGTCAGCGTCCGTCGCCACAACTCCTCGCCCGTGCGGGGCTCGTGGGCCGCGTAGCGGGCGGTGCGGGAGGTCCCGAGCGGGTCCAGCCGGACCAGCAGCACACCGCCGAGTGCGGAGAAGCCGCCCAGCGGGCCGTCCAGGTGCCACAGCCGCTTCCCGGTCCGGCCGTCGTAGGCGTCCAGGCCCTCGGACCGGTCGGCGCTGTTGACGTAGACCACGCCGTCGTGCACGACGGGCTCGCTCAGCGAGAAGCTGCTGACCTTCTTCTCGCTCATGGGCCTCGTCCAGTCCACCCGGCCGGTGGCGGGACTCAGCCGCATCAGCGCGACCTGCGGGGAGGAGCAGAAGACACCGAGCGCGTCCGGTGTGCACGCGGGCCTCATGCCCATCGTCTTGTCGTCCGGCTCGAGCGCGTTGTGCCACGGTTTCCAGCCGGCCGGTGTCGACGCCGACGGCTTCGCGGTCCCTACGACGGCACGATCGGAGGTGTCGCTCGACGCGAGCACGGAGGCGGTGACGGCCGTGGCCGCGACGGCGAGGACCGCCGCCCCCGCGACCGCGGTCCGCATCCGCTTGCCACGCCGCTTCGGCCGGGCCGGCACCTTCGCCGTGTCGGTGAGCGCGGCCACCTGGCCCGGCGACGCCTGGTCGGCGGGCTCTTCGGCGGGCTCTTCGTCGGGCAGTTCCTCGGGCAGGGCCGCCAGGGCCTTCAGGACCGAGCCGGAGGTCGGTCTGCCGGCCGGGTCCTTCGCCAGACAGGCCGTCACCAGCGGGCGCAACGGCCGAGGCAGCCGGCCCAGGTCGGGCTCGCCGTGGACGGTGCTGTACGCGGCGAGATAGGCGTTCTCCGCCTCGAAGGGGCTGCGCCCGGTGGCCGCGTACACGAGCACCGCGCCCATGGAGAACACGTCGACCGCCGGCCCCACGTCTCGCGGCCGGCTGAACTGCTCCGGGGCCATGAACGGCGGCGAGCCCATCACGACGCCGGTCTGGGTACGGACGTCGCTGCCGGCGGCGCGCGATATGCCGAAGTCGATGACGCGCACCGCCCCGTCCTCGCCGTCCGCGTCCAGCAGCAGCACGTTGCTGGGCTTGAGGTCCCGGTGCACCACCCCGGCCCGGTGGATCTCCCGCAGCGCCTCGGCGAGTTCGGTGCCCAGACGGCGCAGCGAGGGCCAGTCCAGCGGACCCGACTCGGCGACGCGGTCGGTGAGGGTCCGTCCCGGGACGAAGGCGGTGGCCATCCAGGGCCGGGCCGCCTCCGGATCGGCGTCCACCACCGGCGCGGTGAACGCCCCGCTGACCTGCCGGGCCGCCGCGACCTCCTGCCGGAACCGGGCCCGGAACTCGGCGTCGCCCGCGTACCGGGCGTGGATCACCTTGATGGCGACGGCCCGTCCCGACACCGACCGGCCCAGGTAGACGACACCCATGCCGCCGGTCCCGATGCGCGCCTCGATCCGGTATCCCCCCACCGACCGGGGATCGTCCTCGCGCAGGGTCACCTGAGCTCCTTCACCGGGTGGGGCCTGCATGAACGAGTACGCGGCCGTATGGCATGGACCGTTCACTCTAACGGTGCGTCCGGCGACCGGGCACAGCACTGTTACGGGCGGTTCGATCAAGTGGGTGGTTGGCTCAAGTGCGGTGTCCCTAGGATGTATTGCCTGGCATTCGGGTGCGCCGGGTCCGGTGCGGGAGTGGGGGAGACGATGGAGTCCGGGAAGCAGTTGTCCACGAAGATCGATGCGACGGTGCCCACGGCCGCGCGCATGTACGACCACTATCTGGGCGGCAAGGACAACTACGCCGTCGACCGGGCCGCCTGCGAGGAACTCGACAAGGTGGTTCCGAGCACGCGCGCGTTGGCGCTGAACAACCGGCGCTTTCTGCAGCGGGTGGTGAGGACGCTGGCGCAGGAGTACGGCGTGCGCCAGTTCCTCGACCACGGCTCCGGTCTGCCCACGCAGGACAATGTGCACCAGGTCGCGCAGCGGGTCGATCCGCAGTCGCGGGTGGTCTACGTCGACAACGACCCGATGGTCCTGGTGCACGGCCGCGCCCTGCTGGACCAGAACGACCGCACCGCCGTCATCCAGGCGGACCTGCGCGACACCGACATGATCTTCTCCCACCCCGACACCGAGCGGTTGATCGACTTCTCGCAGCCGGTGGCCGTGCTGTTCAACTCGGTCTTCCACTGCATCCCCGACAGCGACACCGACGGTCCGCTCGCGGTGGTGCGCCGGGTGACCGAACGGCTCGTGCCCGGCAGCTATCTGGTGATGTGCCAGCTGGTGAGCGAGGACGCCGAAGTGCGGGACTTCGTCACGAACTTCATGGACCAGGCGACCCAGGGCCACTGGGGGCGGGTGCGGCAGGAGAAGGACGTCGCCGAGTGGTTCGAGGGGATGGACGTCCTGGAGCCGGGCCTGGTGGAGGTGTCCACGTGGCGGCCGGACACCGAGGTGGCGCCGCGTCAGCTCACCCAGGAGTGGATCGAGTTCGGCGGGGTGGGCCGCCTCCGGTAGCCGGCGGCCCGGGTCACCGGGCCCCGTACCGGCCTTCGGCCGTCTCACGGAGGAGGGTCAGGGACTCGCGGGGGTTGAGGGCCTCGTCCGCCAGCCGGTCGAGGGTCACCCGGTACTCCTCCGTCTCGTCGCGGTCCTCCAGGAACGTGGCGCTCCTGATGTGCTCGAGGTAGACCACGTCCGGCAGTTCGAGCCCGCCGAAGCGCAGATAGGTGACGGGGATGGCCGGTGCGGAGGCGTTCGTCACGTCCAGGGGGACGATCTGCACGGTCACGTGGGGGAGTTGGGCCATCTTGACCAGGTACTCGAGCTGTTCCCGCATCACCTCGCGGCTGCCCAGCACACGCCACAGCACCGACTCGTCGACGACCGCCCACAGCTGGGGCGGGTCCGAGCGCTGCAGCAACTCCCGTCGCCGCGTGCGCAGTTCCACCCGCCGCTCCACCTCGCGGGCCGGTGCCGAGGGCAGGCCGCGTTCCACCACGGCACGGGTGTAGGCCGGGGTCTGCAGCAGTCCGGGAACGTACTGGATCTCGAAGGTACGGATCGCCTCGGCCGCCTCCTGCAGCCCGACGAGCCGGTCGAACCACTCGGGCATCAGACGCTTGTCGAAGCGCTGCCACCAGCCCGGTTCCCCGGCGCGCCGCAGCAGCTGCAGCAGGACCGACGTCTCGTGGTCGTCCGTCTTGTACAGCTGCAGCAGCGCCCGGACATCATCCTCGGTGGGCGGCCGGCGTCCCTTGCCCGCCTCGATGCGGGACAGCTTCGCCGGGCTGAACCCCACGGCCCGAGCGGCCTGTTCCTGAGAGAGGCCGACATCCTCGCGAAAACCCGCCAGCTGCACCCCGACCAGCATTTTCAGCAGGGTAGGGGCCGGTTCGGTGCGGTCCAGATACGGTTCGAGGCGGGAGACGCGCGGCGACTCGGACGACATCCTGACTCCCGGTATGCAGACGACAACAGGGCGCATTATCGCACTGTTCTGCCTCTCGGCGCCCGTGTCGCCGGAAGTGGCGTCCGGGAGACCACGGGATCATACGAGGTGGTCGAACTCCCCGTCCTTCGCTCCGGCGATGAAGGCGGCCACCTCGGCCGGTGTGTAGACCAGCGCGGGCCCGTGCGGGTCGCGGGAGTTGCGTACGGCGACGCCTCCTTCGGGCAGGGCGGCGACTTCCACGCAGTTGCCCTCGGCGTTGCTGTGACGGCTCTTGATCCAGTCCACGCCCAGCGCGCTGGCCCGTACCCCGTTACGAACTGACGGCACGGCACTCTCCTTGCTCGTGTTGCGCCACATCAGCGGCCTGCCACCTCACCGGTGGCGGGCCGCCCGCGGCGTCGGCTCCATCGTTCAACGCATGCAATTTTCCGTGAAATTGCACGAACATGCTCTCAGCGTGGATAATAACCAGGGCGTCAACCGCCCCCGCTGGCGCCCGTCCTGTCGTCCTCTCAGGAGGTGCTGTGTCGTCGCCCGCGCACCCAGCAGCCCTGTTCGGCCCGCCCGCGCGCTCGGAGGACCTTCCCCCGCTCCTCGCCGCACCCGCGCGCCGCGCTCCCCGGACCGCCGCCCTGTGCCTGTCCGGCACCGGCAGGGGAAGCGCCCAGGCCCGCGCCTTCACCGAACACACGCTCGGACACTGGCGGTTGGACCACTGCCGTGACGACGCGCTGAGCATCATCTCCGAACTCGTCGCCAACGCCCTCACCCACGCCCGGCCCGACCCGGCCGCCGAGCACGAGGTGTGGCTCAGGCTGACCCTGCGCACCAGTCACCTCGTCTGTGCCGTCAGCGATCCCGACAGCGCCGTGCCGACGTGTCGCCCGGCGTCCGACGATCTGGACGAGAACGGCCGCGGCCTGCGCATCGTCGACGCCCTGTCCGAACACTGGGGCTGGACCCGCCGCGCCCTCGCGGGCAAGACGGTCTGGGCCATGCTGCCCACGCGGCGCCGCGTCCTGGACGGGGGAGACGGCGAGAGCCCGAAGCGATGAACGCCCCCATCCGGAACGACCAGCCGCCCGCCACCCTCGGCGACGTCACACGGGTGCCATGGCGCGAGATCAAGGACACCACCGGGTCCGCCGCCGCCATCCCCTACCTGCTCGCCGCCCTCGCCTCGGGCGACGCCGGCGCCGCCCACACCGCGCTGGCGGGCCTGCGCAACCGCATCTGCCGCCACGGCTTCGTCGTCGGCCAGGCCACCGCCGTCACCGTCCCGTTCCTGTGGGACCTCGCCCAGCGCCCCCAGGTCACCTGCCGTGCCCAGATCCTGCACCTGCTCCGCAACATCGCCGACGCCCGCCAGTGGGAGACCACGGCCGCCGCCTACCCCAAACTGCGCCACCGCCACGGCGACCACATCGCCTGGGAGCACGCCGCCCGCCGCGCCGTCCGCGCGCACAGCGACGCCATCCCGCGACTGCTGAGCGAGGCGGACGCCGAACTGGTCGACGCCACCGAGGAACTGGCCACCGCGCTGGCCGCCCCGGAGGGCGGGAGCCCGGCCGGGTGGTCGAGCACACGCTCACCCTGACCGGAGCGGCACCGCGGCCGGGATCCGCTCCAGAACCCCGCCGGCGAAGACGTCGTACAGGGGCAGGGTCTCCAGATGCACATAGCCGATGTGGCAGTCGCACACGGCCAGCGGACACGGCCGGGGACGCAGGGCGGCGCGGTAGGAACCGTCGTAGAGATTGCCCAGTTCGGCACGGACGAAATGGCAGCGCCGCACGGTCCCGTCGCCGTCGACCGAGATCACGGACTCACCGGTACGGCAGGGCAGGCCGGCGCTGGTGTGCGGGTGGCGGCTGTAGGGGAAGAGGGGGTCGAGCGCGGTCCACAGGTCGGCCTCGGCGTCCTGATAGATGTGCCCCTCTGCGGCGTTGACCCACAGATAGACATGGCCGGGCAGGTCGGCCCGCAGTCGGCGGGCGGCCTCCAGATGCTCGGGCAACCCCACCACACCGACGCTGAAACGCACGCCCCGGTCGGCGAGTTCACGGCACTTGGTGAGGAAGCGGTCGTACGGCGTCTGCCCGGGGTGGTAGGTGCACCACAGGGCCAGGGTGTCCGGATCGGCGTCCGCGAGCCAGTCGGTGCGGCAGCTGAGGTTGGTCTGGATGGCGACCCGGCGGATGTGCGGCAGACGGGACAGCCGCACGAGGGTCTGCCGGTACCAGGAGCGCACCAGACCCTCACCCCACGGAGTGAACAGCAGTGACAGACGATCACCGCTCCGGGCGGCGGCCCAGTCCGCGAAACGCTCCAGGGCGGCCCGGTCGGCACGCAGTTGTGCGGTCGAATCGCGCCGCTTGGCGAACGGGCAGTAGGGGCAGTCGTAGTCACAGGAGGCGAGCGGTCCCCGGTAAAGGATCGTCAGGTCCATGGACGGCCGGTCACTTCCTCTCGTACGCGGCCATCGCGGCCCGCACGGCCGGCGAGAACAACCGCGGGCCGATCGCGTCGGAGTGGGCGAGCCCCTCCGGACTCAGACGCAGACGCGCGGACCCGGAGCCGGCCAGCCAGCCACGCCCGGCCAGCTCCTCGAGCTCGGCGGCGAAGTCGTCGCCGGGAGAACTCCCGAACCGGGCACGGTAGTCGGCGGCCTCCAGGCCCTCCGCCTGCAACAGGGACTGCAGGAGATGCCGCCGGCGGGCTTCGTCGGCGTCCATCCGGTAGCCGACCTCGGCGTGGGCGAAGTCGTCGGCGCGGACGTAGTCGTCGATGATGCCGCGGATCTCGTGCATGCCGACCGCGTAGTCGAAGGAGTAGTGCAGCCCCCGGGTGTACGAACGCGCCCCGCACCCGAGGCCGATCATGCCGTCGGTCTGGCAGGCGTAGTCGTCGGCACCCTGCGCTGGAGCGTCCGCCCGGCGGAACATCCGCATGGACTGCTGGACGTACCCCTGCGCCAGAAGATGGTCACGACCCGCGCGGTACAGGCGCAGCCGCTGCTCGTCCCAGGCCGGGTCGGTGCCCGGCTCGCCCCGGTGGCGGTCGAGACCGGTCAGGGGGCGGACGTAGAGCGGATAGAGGTACAGCTCCTCCGGGCGCCAGGCCAGGGCAGCGTCCAGGGAGTGCCGCCAACTCCGCTCGCTCTGGCCGTCGATGCCGTAGATGAGGTCGATGTTGAGGACCGGGATGCCGGCGTCCCGGACGCGGCCCAGGGCGGCCTCGACGTCGGCGCGGCGCTGCGGGCGTACGGCGGCCCGGGCCTCGGCGTCGACGAAGCTCTGCACGCCCAGGCTCAGTCGGGTCGTGCCGCGCTCCGCCAGCACGGCGAGACGGTCGGCGGTGGCCGTGGCGGGTGAGGCCTCGACGGACAGCGGGATCGCCCGCAGGTCGGCGCCCATGCGCCGCTCGGCGATGTCGCACAGGCGCGCCAGCTCGGCCGCGGTCAGGAAGGTGGGCGTGCCGCCGCCGAAGGCCCCGGTGGCGAAGCGCACCTCGCCCGTGTCGCCGAGTGCCGCGCGCACCGCGTCGGCCTGCCGCTCCAGGGCGTCCAGGTAGGCACCGGTCAACCCGTCGGGCGCGCCGATGCGCGTGAACAGGTTGCAGAAGCCGCAGCGCACCTCGCAGAACGGTATGTGCAGATAGAGGGAGAGAGCGCTCTTGTCCTCGCCCGCCCACAGCGACCGCAGCGCGGGCCGGTCGGGCACGGTGCGGTAGGCGGTCTTGTGCGGATAGGCGTACACGTAGTGCTGGTAGGGACTGGTGAGCTGCGCTGTGGTCATCGGGCGGCCTCGGCGGGGTCGAGGAAGAACTGGGCGTAGGGCACGGTCCACACGGACTCGTGGCCGAGGCGGTGGCCGGTGTAGCCGTCGTCGCCGTAGGCGGTGCCGTGGTCGGAGCAGACGATCGCGAAACAGCGGCGCCGGGAACTCGCGGCGGCGAAGAGCCGGCCGATGTGCCGGTCGACGTACTCCAGCGCGGCGGCGTGCGTGGCGCGGCTGTCCCCGGCCTCGCGGGTCGCGCCGGGCAGATGGAACCAGTTCGGCTGGTGGAGCGCGGAGACGTTCACGAAGAGGAACAGCCGCTGCTCTGGGGGGAGCCGGGAAACGATCCGCTCGGCTCGGGAGATCTGGTTCTCGAAGGACCGGGGCGAGGTGACGCCGAAGCCGGTCTCCCAGTGGGACTCGTCGAAGAGGCCGGGCAGGACCGAGCCGAGCGGGCCCTGCTTGTTGAAGAAGCCGACGCCCCCGATGCACACGGTGTGATAGCCGGCCTTGGCCAGTCCGGACACCAGGTCGGGGGTGTCGTAGACGAAGGTGCCGTCGGCGGTGGTCTCGCTGCCGGCGAAGCTCGCCGCGAACAGCCGCGGATGCGGCCCCGGGGAGGCCGGCGTCGGCAGGAAACCCGCGAAGATCGCCTGATGGGAGGCGTAGGTGAAACTGCCGGGTGCGTGGCGCTTCTCCCAGGCGCCGCCCGGGAGGTGACGGGCCAGGTTGGGGATGCGGCCCTCGGCCGCCTGCTCGACGGCCACGTCGTGGCGGAGTGTGTCGAGGGTGACGAGGAGGAGGTCGTCGCGGCCGACGATCTCGTTCATGTCGGGCTCGGACATGCGCTGTTCCTGTTCTGTACGGGCGGTGCGGGCCGCGGGTGGATGAGCAGGGCGGCCGCCACCTGCGCGGCATAGGTGTCCAGTCCCTCGGCGCCGCTGCCGGGCAGACCGGTCAGCCGGGGCAGCAGATCGCCGAAGGCGTTGACCTCGCCGACGAAAGCTCTGCGCCACCCGACGGCCGGCAGCAGATCGACGCCGACGCACAGCGTGCGCGGAAAACAGGCCGCCGCCCGCTCGCACACCTCCAGCACGGCCGCCCAACGGCCCCCCGACACCTCCACGGCCTCGCGGGCGGCCTCCAGGTCGCCCCGGCTGCCGCCGAGATGGAGGTTGGTCAGCGGTGTGCGACTGGTGCGGACCACCGCGTGGGTGGCCTGGCCGGCGACCACGACCACCCGCAGATCCGCCGAGCGTCCCTGCAGGGAGGCCTTGGGCACCCAGCGCTCGAGATGCAGCCCCTCGGGCGCCAGCGCGTCGACGACGACGGCGATGTCCCGCTCGCGCTCGTACCGCCGCACCTTGAGGGAGTTGTACAGACGGCCGTCCGCGGCGAGCTCCACCGAGGTCGTCGCCCGGATCCGCCCACCCCCGCCCGCCTCCACGGCCAGAACCCCGGAAGCGGACGACCCATGAGCGGGCTTGACGAACAGCCGCGGCATACGGTGCTCCCGCATCAGCGTCCGCACATCCTCCCAGCCCCGCACCGCCGAGCCCTCCGGCCCCGACGTCGGCGAGAACGGCACCGGAACCCCCGCCGCATCCAGTACGGCGTGACAACGGCGCTTGTCGAACAGCACCGCGAGCTCGTCGGGATCGTCCAGCCGGACACCACCGCGCAACGACCGCAACGCGGCGACCAACCCCGCGTACCAACGCGCCGACCCCTCCACCCGAGTGGGATCCGGCACTCCCCGCAACAGACGGTCGACCTCGGGATCCTCGCCGGGAGAGTCGACGCGCACGATCTCGTCCGCGTCGAAGTCCGCACCCTCCTCGCGCAGGACGTCCGCCCACGGCACCAGACGCGGCCCTGGCAGACCGGCCGCACGCACCGCGTCGGCGAAGAGGGAAACCCGCCGGTTGCCCGGGTTCCCGACCACGGCGAAACGCGGAGGAGTCGCTGCTCGGCTCACCAAGCGGACACTCACTCGCCCACGGCGACGTAGCGCCAGACCGTGCCGCCGTCCTCGGTGACCTCGTCCGCGTCACCGCGGTCGAGATCGACCTCCACGCCCGCCGACTCCAGCGTGCGGCGGATCCGCTCCACGAAGGGCTCGCTCAGGTAGTGATGGTGGAGGTCGAGCTTCTTGAGGTGGGTGAGCGGCTGTCCGCCGAGCAGCGCGCCGGCGCCCTCGTCGGTCAGCACGCCCATGGACAGGTCCAGCACCTCCAGGCGGGCGACGACGGGAGCGGCGGCGACGGCCGCGGCCACCGCGTCCTGCATCTCGCTGTTGCGCAGGGCCAGATGACGCAGACGCGGCAACCGTGCGCCGGACAGGATGCCCTCCAGGTCGCCGACCTCGCTGTCACCGCCGTAGTCGGGAGTGCCCAGCCACAGGTCCAGGTGCTCCAGCGCGGGCAGATCACTGGCGCCGACACCGCGCACCACCGCGGCGGGCAACCCGCCCGTCTCCACGACGAGCCGGCGCAGCGCAGCGTGGCTCAGGGCGGTGAACCCGAGCCCCGATCCACCCCGCACACCGAACTCCTCCAGCGCCGGAAAACCCGTCAACAGCCCACTGACGTCGGTCTGGTTGATCCAGGAGATCTCGCACTCCTCCATCACCATGTCCCCGAGGAACAGGGCGCGCAGCGCTGGGAAGCGGTCCCGCGCCCCGAGCAGGGCGGCGATCACGGGGGAGGGGTCGGTTTCGTACGCCTCCTCCCAGGCGCCCACGATCAGGGCCCGCACCCGGGTGGTGTCGACGGCGGCGCAGAAACGGGCGAAGGCGTCGGCCCAGTCCTCGTCGGCGTCGTACACGTCCGCCGTGATCCGCCAGGCCACGGAGTCCGCTTCGGGCAGGCCGTCCGTCGGCGCGGCGGGGCCGGGAAAGGTGTGCGCGGGCAGCCGGTACAACGCGTCGAGATGGTCGTGGATGGTCATTCGGCTGCTCCTGAGGAGAAAGAGTGCGCGGGATGTGATGTCGGCAGTTCTACCAACAGCCACTGACAACGCCCCCCGGCGGGGCGGGATTCGGGGCGTTGTCAGTGGCGGCTCCTACGGTCTTGGTCATGAGGCCGGTGCGTGGTGCACCCGGCGGTGAGGGGAGAGCCGTGTTCAGGCAGGGAGACGTGCTGATCGTGCCGGTGATTGAGGAGGCGGTGCCGGCGCATGTGGCCCACGCGCCCAGGGAGCGACGGGACGGGCGGGGCCGCCTCGTGCTGGCGCTGGGCGAGGTCACCGGACACGCCCACGCGGTCGTGGGTCCGGGCGAACTGGTGCGGGAACCGGGGCCGTTCGGCCCGCTGCTGCTGCACCTTCCCCAGGGCGGCCGGGTGGTGCACGAGGAACACGCCGCGATCGCGCTGCCCAAGGGCTGGTACCGGGTGATCAGACAGCGGGAGTACGTGCCCGGGTCCGTCCGCGTCGTCGCCGACTGAACAGCACAGAGGAGCACAGCACATGACCAGCACGGACACCGAAGAGCCCCTGACCCGGGCGAGCACCGCCCAGGACCTGCCGACGTGGCGCGCGTACGCCTGCGCGACCGCTCCCGCCGACCGCGTGACCGCCGAGAACGGCATCCGGCGGGCCTACCGAGAGGCGGGACTGCCCGAACCGGAGCGGGTGGTGTGGGCCGACTCCCCGCGCGCGGCCGTGACGCTGATACGACAGCTCACCGACCGGGGCCCCAGCGTGCGCGAGGCGCTGCGCACCGCTCCCTGGGCGCTGGAGAGACGGCGGCTGCACGCCGAACTCGGCGCCGAGGGCTGGGCCGCGCACTGGGCGGCGACCGGCGCACGCCTGTGGGCCTCCACCCAGCCTCTCGTCGACCGGATCAGTACCGGCGTCCTGGAGGACCTGGTGGGCCGCGACACCGGCAAGGAAGCGGCCGAGGTGCGCCTGCTCCTGCTGGACGTCGTGCTCGGCCAGCACGACGCCCCCTGGCTCGCCGCGTTCCCGACACACGACGGCCCGCTCGGCGCCCTGGCCGAGGTGTGCCGCAGCGCGGGCTGGTGGTGGCCCTTCGCTCGCATCGCCGTGGCGTCGGAACGGCCCGTGGCCCTGCAGCGCGACGAGGCGGGCCGCCTCGACAACGGCGACGGCCCGGCCCTCGCCTACCCCGACGGCTTCGCCCTGCACGCCTGGCGCGGCATGCCCGTACCGCCCACGTTCATAGCCGGACTGCCCACCCTGACACCGGAACGCATCCGCGCCGAGGACAACGCCGAGCTGCGCCGGGTGATGCTGGAGTACTACGGCTACGACCGCTACCTCGCCGATTCCGGGGCCCGCCCGGTGCACCGGGACGAGACCGGAACCCTCTGGCGCATCGAACTGCCCGACGACGAGCCGGTGGTGATGGTCGAGGTGCTCAACTCCACCCCGGAACCCGACGGCACCCGGCGCACCTACTGGCTGCGCGTTCCGCCGTCGACGCGGACGGCCAGGGCGGGCGTCGCCTGGACGTTCGGCCTGGAGGCCGACGTCTACGCACCGGTGCGGGAGACGTGAGGGAGCCGCTCACCGGTCGGCGCTGCGGGTGACGCGAGCGCCGGCCCGGATCGCCTTGGGGATCTCGGCGACGGCGTCCACGTGCTCGATCAGCCGGTCCAGGTCGGCGCGGGACGCGGCCGAGTCGAGCGTGACCGCATAGCTGATCCCCGTGGACTCCCAGCTACCGGTGTCGAAACCGCCGGTCGCGCTGACGCGCACACCGTCCAGACCGATCGCCATGGCCTCGGCCTCGCGGTACAGGTCGTTCAGGACGCACCCGGCGGCCGCCAGATGCAGCAGATGCGCCCCGGTGAAGTCGGCCTCCACGCTGACCCCTTCCGGCGTCCAGCGATGCGGAAAGCGGATCGAGTCCCCGCTCTCGGAACGCAGGGTGCCGGCACCGACCACGACGCCGAATCCGTCAGCCATGGGAGGTCCTTCGGACAGATGGAGGCGGTCAGGGGGCTTTGACCGCGATGTCGTGGAATTCAACCAGAACCCGGGCCGCCTTTGAACTCAGCTGCGGTTGCGGTGCAGTTCGGAGGGGGCGCCCGCGGACTGGGCCCCTTCGTCGCCGAGGGCGATGGTGTCGGCGTCGGTGAGACGGACGACGTAGACATGCCCCTTCTCGCACAGCAGGGTGCCGGCCGACCGGTCGGTGGGGTGGCTGGTGACCGCCTCGAAAGTGGCCGTCGCGCCCTGGATACCGCGCAGTTCGAGCGCTTCGGTGCAGCCGACCTCGCGTCCGGTGCCGGCCTCGGTGACGTTGCTGACCTGTTTGCCGGCGAGGTCTCCACGGGCCGCCGTGTGAAGGGTCAAGGTGACCTTGAACGAGGTGGTACGGGGCTGGAGTTGCCCGTCTGCGTCCGGGGCGCCGGGCCCGGAACCGGTCCACACGCCCGCCCATGTCGCCGGCAGGCGTTCGGAGGCGGTGGAAACGGTGGGCGACACCGACGAGCCACCGTTCCCGCCCGTGCCACCGGACCCGTCGTCGGTATCGCCGAACGCGTTCAGCAGCACGGCGGTCAACGCCGCGGCGGCTGCGACGGCCACGGCACCGATGATCCACGGGCTGCGCCTGCGGGACGTTGTGCCCCGTCCGTCGGGCGCCGGGGTGTACGGAGGGAACCCGACGGGGGCGGGCGGCGGCCCGAAGGCCCCGGGGGTGGTCGGGGCGGGGGCCAAGGACGGCTGCGACGCGGGGAACACGGGGCCTTGACCGCCGGGAACAGAAACGGCCCCATGGGTGGGAGCGGCCGCTGCGGCGGCGATCAGCTCACCGGCCTGGACCGCACGGGCCGCGATGTCCTCGGCGAGCCCGGAGGGCAGACGGGACTGCCACCCGGCGTCCGCCGCCAACCGGGGGAGCAGGGCGGTGAGTTCGGCACCGACGGGCCGTTGGTCCGGATCCTTGGCCAGGCATCGGCGTACGACGGGAAGCAGTTCACCGGGGACCCCGTCGAGGCGAGGCGCCTCATGGACGATCCGGTACATCAGGGATGCGGCAGACATTTCCGCACCCGGCTGCTCGAAGGGCCCATGGCCGGTGGCCGCGAACACGAGCACGGCACCGAGGGAGAAGACGTCCCCGGGCGCGCCGGCGGCTCCGCGCAACGCCTGTTCGGGTGCGAGGTAGCCGGGGGAGCCGATCACCCCGCCGGTGCGGGTGTGCCGGGAGTCGTCGGTGGCGCGGGCGATCCCGAAGTCGATGAGCATCGGCCGCTCAAGGGCGAGCAGCACGTTGGACGGCTTGACGTCCCGATGGGTCAGATCGCAGGCGTGTACGGCGGCCAGGGCCGCGGCCAGTTCCCCGGCGAGCGCCAGCAGGGCGGGGGCGGGAAGCGGGCCGTGTGCGGTGACCCAGTCGGCGAGGGACGGCGCGGCGACGTACTCGGTCGCCAGCCAGGGCGGGCGGTGCCCCGGAGGGCTGAAGTCCACGACGGACACGGTCCATGGCGAGCGGACCCGGTCACTGTTGCGGATCTCGCGGGCGAAGCGCTGCTCGAAGTCCGCCGCGGCGGCGGCCTCCGGGAGGATGGTCTTGACGGCGAGTGGGCGTCCGGCCGGGGTACGGGCCAGATACACCCGCCCCATTCCTCCCGCACCGAGCCGCGCCAGCAACGGAAAACCGCCGACCATGCCCGGATCCGTGGCCTCGAGTGGCTGCACGCCCGTCCTCCCCCCGTCACGCTCCACCCCGCCTGTACACGTCGACGACGATGGTGCCAGGCGGGCCGCGACCGGGCGCAGAGGGGTACTACAGCTTGGTCATCTTCGTGTACGGGCTCAGGATCCGCATTTGTGCCGAGCCGAAGTCCACGAGCGCCGCGATGCCGTCCTCGATGCCGATGACCCGGCCGAGGCCGTACATGTCGTGGGTGACCTGGTCACCGACGGCGAAGTGCTTCGGAGCTGGTACGACCGGGGCCTTGAAGGGGCTGGTGGGCAGATGACGCTTCGGTGACGCGGATTTGGTCATGGTTCAGTATGCGCCACCGCGGATCCTCCTCGCTGTGGCCATCGGCACAACCATGGACGACACGAATGGCGGCAGCCGACTGACCTGGGGTTTCGAGCCCGAGCGCGACGAAACTGGTCCGCGGATCCGGGATTCGGCGACCCGTGCGCTCTCTCCTGGTCACCTCGATCTTGCGCACGGTCCGTGTCCCCGATAGAACCGTCCGGTGACAAGCGAGTCCGCGCCGAAGGCGCGGTGGACCAAGGACAGGGCCGGAGCCACCCTGGCGGCCACGACCGGCTACTTCCTCGCTCTCGGGGGAGTCTGTCCTCTCGACATCCCGGAACCACCACGTCCCATGCCTCGTAACGCAGAACCGCGGCCCCGACACAGCACGTAAGATCCTTCCCGAAGGACGCCGAATCGTCGCCGTCGGGCGGGTGGAGTCGCCGAGCGCGTGGACGGGCCGACAGGACGGGCAGGAAGGCATCGGAAGGGTCGGGCGACCCGGGCCGGAGTTCCTGTACCCAGGGCCGGGGGCGCGTCACAGTGGCTCTCGTCCGCATCGGTGACCAGGGACCTGCGAGGGATACGCGAACCATGCCGACCGAAACGTTTGAGTTCCAGGTTGAGGCCCGTCAGCTGCTGCAGCTGATGATTCACTCGGTCTACTCGAACAAGGACGTCTTCCTGAGGGAGTTGATCTCCAACGCCTCCGACGCGCTGGACAAGCTGCGTCTGGCCGCCTTGCGGGACGACAGCCTCGGGGCGGACACGAGCGACCCGCACATCGAGATCGAGGTCGACCCGGAAGCGCGCACGCTCACCGTCCGGGACAACGGCATCGGAATGTCGTACGACGAGGTCGGCCGGCTCATCGGCACCATCGCCAAATCGGGTACGGCCGCCTTCCTGAAGGAGCTCAAGGAGGCCCAGGACGCGGCGGGCGCCGAGGGGCTCATCGGGCAGTTCGGCGTCGGCTTCTACTCCGGCTTCATGGTGGCCGACGAGATGACCCTGGTGACCCGGCACGCGGGGGAGAGCACCGGTACGCGCTGGTCGTCGCGCGGTGAGGGGACGTACACCCTGGAGACCGTGGAGGACGCGCCGCAGGGGACCACCGTCACCCTCCACCTCAAGCCGGCCGATCCCGAGAACCAGCTGCACGACTACACCTCGGTGTGGAAGATCAAGGAGATCGTCAAGCGGTACTCGGACTTCATCACCTGGCCGATCCGGCTCGTGCCGAAGCAGGCGGAGGACGACGGTGAGGATGGGGCCGAGCCCGAGACGCTGAACTCGATGAAGGCGCTGTGGGCCCGTTCGAAGGACGAGGTCTCCGAGGACGAGTACCACGAGCTGTACAAGCACGTCAGCCATGACTGGCGCGACCCCCTGGAGACGATTCGCCTCCAGGCCGAGGGCACCTTCGAGTACCAGGCCCTGCTGTTCCTGCCGGAGCACGCTCCGCACGACCTGTTCACCCGGGACTTCCGGCGCGGTCTGCAGCTGTACGTCAAGCGAGTGCTGATCATGGACGACTGCGAGGCGCTGCTGCCGCCGTACCTCCGCTTCGTCAAGGGGGTCGTCGACGCGCAGGACCTCTCGCTCAACGTCTCCCGCGAGATCCTCCAGCAGGACCGGCACATCCGGATGATCCAGCGCCGGCTGACGAAGAAGGTGCTGTCCTCGGTCAAGGAGATGAAGGCCAACGCTCCCGAGAAGTACGCCACGTTCTGGCGGGAGTTCGGCGCCGTCCTCAAGGAGGGACTGTTCGGCGATCCCGACAACCGCGACGCCCTGCTCGCCGTCGCCTCGTTCGCCAGCACGCACGCCGAGGAAGGGGCGGCCACGCTCCAGGAGTACGTGGAGCGGATGAAGGACGGCCAGGACGACATCTACTACATGACCGGCGAGTCGCGGCAGAGCCTGGAGAGCTCGCCGCACATGGAGGCGTTTCGCGCCCGCGGTGTCGAGGTGCTGCTGCTGACCGACCCCGTCGACGAGGTGTGGGTCGACGCCGTCGGTGAGTTCGAGGGCAAGCGGCTGCGGTCCGTGGCCAAGGGGGAGATCGACCTCGACGGACAGGGCGAGGAGCAGGCCGAGAAGGAGCGGGAGAAGCAGGCCGAGGAGTACGCCGGGCTGCTGGGCTGGATGAAGGAGCAACTGGCGGACGACGTGAAGGACGTCCGGCTGTCGGCGCGGCTGACGGTGTCCCCGGCCTGTGTCGTCTCCGACGCCCACGATCTGACTCCGGCGCTGGAGGAGATGTACCGGGCGATGGGCCAGGAGGTGCCGCCGACGAAGCGGATCCTCGAACTCAACCCGACTCATCCGCTCGTGCAGGGGATGAACCAGGCGTTCCAGGGAAGCGAGGACCGGAGCGAACTCGCCGAATCCGCCGACCTGTTGCACGGCCTGGCCGTCCTCGCGGAGGGCGGGCGGCCGAAGGAGCCGGCGCGTTTCGTGAAGCTGGTGGCGGAGCGGCTGGAGCGTTCCCTGCGGTGACACGGCTGTGTGCCGGGGGCCCGGGAGGCGTTCCCGGGCCCCCGTTCAGCACGGGCACGACCTGAGTCAAGATCGATCTCCGGCGGCTCGAACGGCGTCGCCACCATGCATGACCGGGTCGACCTCGACCTGTGCAAGCTGGCGCGGGGCGACGAGTGAGACGTCCGTGACCGCTCGTCGGAGGATGGGGGCTCGCCGGCCCGGACCGGCGAGCCCTCTCGACCTCGGTCAGTTGGTGTAGATGGCGGGGGAGCCGCTGACGCTGCTGTCGACCAGGGGGGCGTAGGAGGCCGAGAAGTAGCCGTTGGCGTTGCACAGCCCGGACCCGGAGACCTTGGTGAAGGGCTGGTTGGTGAAGGTCAGGCTGTTGGAGCCGTTGGAGCTCACCGCGGAGAGGCTGGGGGCCTGGTAGACGCAGGTGACGGAGCCCAGCAGGGTGGAGAGGACCACCGTGGTCTGGATGCTGCCGCCCGCGGCTGGGGTCACGGTGACGCTGCCGTCGGAGGCGGCGGAGGTGGTGTAGGGCAGGCCGTTGACGGTGATGCTGCGCACCCCGGTGACGCCGAAGACGTTGCTGGTGCAGCCGGTGAAGGTCTGGGCCGTCGCGGACTCGGTGGCGGTGCCCGGGGCGGCCGGGTTGTCGGTCACGGTGGCGGTGAGCGTCGAGCCGGTGCAGGTGATGCCGGAGCTGCCGCCGCTGCTGGTGGCGAGGGAGGCCTTGGTGCCGCCGGCCAGTGAGCCGGTGATGACATCGCCGACGGCGACGGCGTTGCCGCCCGCGCTGCCGTAGGTGAGCACGGCGCTGTCCGCGGAGGCGGCGGTGGCCGGGAGGAACGTCAGGCCCGCGAGGGCGGCGGTGGCGGCTATGGCGACGACGGTGTGTCTGCGCATGGCAGGTCCTCTGGTACTGGGGGGTGGCGAAAAGAGCGGGTCGTCGCCTCCGCCATGGGGATGCGGAGGCGACGACCCGCGCATGGCCGTTCCCCGAGGGAGGGAACGGCGGACCGGTGCGGGTGCTGACCCGGCGTAGGAGTGCCGGGCCTCTTGTTGCGGCCTTGCGGGTGCGTGAGACTGACGGCTCCAGCGGTCTGCACCGCAGGTCCGCGTGAGTGGAAAACCTGTGAAGGTTGTAAACCTGACGGGTATTCAACGTCAAGGTGGTGCACGGAAGTTCGTGAGGAAGGACGTGGCATGGCAGAAGCGCCGTCGGTGCCGCCCGCGCTGGTGCTGCCCGGTACCCGCACGGGACGCGACCCCGAGCGGTCGCTGCGGCGGGGGCCGCGTCGTGCCGCGCCCGAGGTGGTGGCCGCCAACCAGCGTGACCGGCTCCTGGACGGCTTCGTCCGCACCGTCGCCCAGGTCGGCTACGCCCGCACCCGGGTCAGTGACATCTGTACGGCGGCGGGCGTGACCCGGCCGGTCTTCTACGAACTGTTCAAGGGCAAGGAGGACGCCTTCCTGGCCGCCCACCACCACGGCACCTCCCTGGTCTTCTCCGCCATGGAGGAGGCGCACGCCCAGTGTGCGGACTGGCCCGACCAGGTACGCGCCGGGCTCGGAGCGCTGCTCGGAATCCTCGCCGGAGCACCCGCTTTCGCCGCCATGGCCATCGTGGAGATCGACGCGGTCGGCCCCGCCGGCCGCGAGGCGCGCGAGGCGCTCCTGGCCCGCTTCCGGCACTTCTTCACCGACCTGCCCGAACTCGAACTCCCGGTTCCCACAGAGGAGTTGATCGACATGGTCGTGGGCGGGGTGTACTCCGCGATATACCGGCGGATCGCGGCCGGCCGGACCGCCGAACTGCCCGCCCTGCTGCCCGGCCTGACGTACTCCGTCCTGGCCCCCTTCGTCGGCCCGGAACGCGCCGCCGCCTGCCTCGCCGATCCACCCCCCGCGGCCGGCCCCCGTCCGGTCTGCCTCGCTCCGGACGCCTGATCCGCCGGGACGTCACGTTCGCCGCCCCGAACTCCTCTCAGGTGAGAGGAAAGGGGAACGAACGTGAATATCGTCATATTCGGTGCGAACGGTCCGACCGGACGGCAGGTGACCGAGCACGCGCTCGCCGAAGGGCATACCGTCACCGCGGTCACCCGGCACCCGGCGGACTTCCCGCTGAGTCATCCGTCCGTGCGGGTCCGCGGAGCGGACGTACTCGACCCAGTCGCCGTCGAGCGGGCGGTGGAGGGGCAGGAGGCGGTGATCTCGGTGCTGGGGACGCCGTACACCCGTGATCCGGTCAGCGTGTACTCGGACGGCATCACCCACATCACCCAGGCCATGACGAAGCACGGCGTCCGGCGCCTGGTCTGCGTGAGCTCGACCGTACTCTTCGACGTACCCGCGCCCGGCGAGACCTTCTTCTTCCGCAAGGTGCTCGAACCCCTCATCGCGCGCACCGTCGGACGCACGGTGTACGACGACATGCGGCGCATGGAGCGGATCGTGTGCGGCAGCGACCGCGCATGGACGGTCCTGCGGCCCGCGGGCCTCTTCGACGCGGAAGGCGTCAGTGACTACCGGGTCGCCACCTCCCGCCTGCCCGGCCGGTTCACCTCGCGCGCGGACCTGGGCGACGCGCTCCTGCGCGAGGCGACCGGTGACCTGCATCCGCACGCATTCGTGGATGTCCGCACCACGGAAGGCATTCCCCGCATTCTCGACGTGATCCGTAAGGAGGCGTTCGGCGGAAGGAAGTGAATCCGGGCAGCAGGAGTATGCGTTCGCAAATTTCGTGATCCTCGCCGCATCGGGCCACTCATGAAAGCTCCCGGCAGCACCAGGTCAACCTCCTTACTCACTGATGCAATCAGGCCGCAATCGAATACAGGCTGATCAATATGAGCAGGAATTTCGTTGGCAAAGTGCTGTGAGCTGTCCAGTAGGCCGCTGTTAACGTCTCTGGCGCCCGATCCGGAAAGCAAGGAGCAGGCCAGTGCCCGCGAAGAACCCGATACAGTCACCGCGTACCGAACGGCGTGAGCACGCCCGGCGCAGAGCCCGGTCGAAGTGGTCGCTCGCCGTCATCGGTGGGCCGGTGATCCTGGCCGTCGTAGCCGGATCGGTGTTCGCGGCGGGCGCAGGCCACCACGAGCAGGCGCAGGCCGGTGGGAAGCCGGCCGCACAACCGGCGCAGGACGCCGCGCCCGATCCGAACTGCACCCTGGTGGTGCCCCGCCACCCGCTCACCGCCCGAGGCCTGGCCTCGCCCTACAAGCTCGTCGCCACCGACCCCGGCAAGGGTCCCTGCCACGAGGCCGATCCCGACCAGGCGGCCTTCGTCGAAGCGGCCATCGTCACCCGAAGCGGCAAACTGACCGTCTACGACCCGCTGGTGATCGACAAGGGGACCAGGCCGGCCGCACCGACCGTCCGGCCCACCGTGCCGAAGGGATCGACGGTCGGCGTGTGGTTCGGCTTCAACGGCGACCAGCTCACCCTCAAGTCGAGCGGCGGCAGCCTCGCCCAGGGCAGGTGCGTCAACGGCGTGCCCGGATCCGTCTTCGGCCAGTTCGCCTACTGCAACGCACCCGCATTCTTCCGCGCCGCCAACGCCCAGACGGCCAAGAAGCACATCCGGATCCCCGCGCTCGGGACCGCCAGGGACGGGCGGCCCTGTCCGACCACCCGGGACTTCGCGGTCGTGGACCAGGACGGAAGCGACAACGTGGTCACCCACTACCTCGCCGACGCACAGGGCCGCATCGCCCAGAACAACGCCGCGAGCAGAGCGGCCCTGCGCAAGTCCGCGCAGTCGGCCAACCGTCACGACGGCAACGCGTTCACGGACCTGACCAACGGCAGCGACAACCTCCTGCTGACCCACTTCATCGACCCGGCCCTGGGCTGCACCCCGTTCACCGCACCCAACCAGTCCAGCGACGGCCAGGCCTCCTCGGCCCTGCCCCTGGACGAGCTGTCCGCCGCGGCCCGTCAGCGGACCCCGATCGCGCTCGTCCCGGAGAACGACCCCATGACGCTGGTCGACGACCACACCAGCGTCCGCAAGACCGACCGCTATCGCGCCGGCGTCGACATGCCCCCGATCGGCGCCGGCCACGGCGGCGACGGAAAGGCCTTCTGCAGCACCCTCTTCGGCGACCCCGCCGGAGTCCAGCGCGTCTTCAAGGACAAGGCGCTCTTCACGAACGCGCCCTCACCCGACCCGGGAACGGCCCCGAACCTCTTCGGGTTCCTGGCCTCGCGGGCGAACCAGTCCTTCACCAACCTCGGCTGCGACCGGCTCCTCGGCGTCGCGAACCCCGTCGGTCTCACGACGGACGCGGAGGGTCTGGTGACCGACGCCGTGCTCGTGCCGCTCGGCCAGACGCCGCCGTCGAGCAGCCCCGCGAACAGCCCGTCCCCGGCCGCCGCGCCGAGTACCGCGTCACCTTCCGCGAGCCAAGCCCCGGCGACGCCGGTCACGAGCACGTCCACTGCCTCGCCGACGCCCACCGCCAACGATGGCTCATCTCCGCCGAGTTCGACGCTCCCGAGCCCCTCGCTCAGCCCCGTGACGCCGTCTTCAACGGTGAACGTTCATTAGTTGTACGGTCGCCGTTCCCATACAGGGTGATGGGGGTTGTCCCCTGGTTGTCCCCCTGGAACCGCAGTGCGCGAAGAGCCGTCGATACCGGTCACCTGCCGGTACGGCGGCTCGACGCATTCCCGCCATGGGGAAGGCTGACACGCCGGGGACCCACGGGGTCTGAGTTTCTGGGGAAGGTAATGTGTTCGAGGCTCGAACGGCCCCGCGTGGGAACCGGATTGGGGATCGCGAGGGGCGTGTCGTCCGTCTGAGCCGCCTGCACGCGACCTCTGAACATGGAGTTGATGAACGTGTCGACCGGCGGCAGACAGCTGCGGAGCCGGGCCGCGTCAGCGGCCCTCGTCTGTGCGATCACCCTGTTACCGAGCCCGAGTTACGCGGCCCCGAGTGAACCCGACCCGCAGAACGACAAGTCGATCGAGGACATCCACACCGAACTGAACAGCCTGTACCGCGCGGCGGAGGTGGCCACCGAGGCCTACAACACCGCCGACGAGAAGGCCACCGAACAGACGAAGCGGCTGACCTCGCTCCGCAAGGACCTGACCCGCACGGAGAGCCGGGTCGACTCTCTGCACGACCTCGCCGGCGCGGCCGCCCGGACCCAGTACCGCGGGGGAGACCTGGATGCCACGGGCATCCAGCTGCTGCTCGGCGATCATCCGGACCAGGCCCTGAACGAGGCGTCCCAGGCCCGCCAGGCCCTGCGGAACCTGGTCAACGTCTCCGAGAGCCAGAAAACCGCCCGAGCCGAGTTGAGCCGGCAGACCGACGCCGCCGCCCGGAAGCTGCGAGAGCTGAGGAGCAGCCGCGCCGACAAGGCCGCCGCGAAACAGAAGATCGAGGAGAAGATCGCCGCTGCCGAGCGGATCGAGGCGGGACTGAAGAAGGAACAGACCCGCGGACTCGCCCAGTTGGAGAAGGAGGAGACGCAGAAGGCCAAGTCCGAGTGGACGGGCCCCGATTCCTCCGGCGGCAGGACCAAGGCGACCGGAGCGGCCGCGAAGGCGGTCGACTTCGCCATGGCGCAGATCGGCAAACCGTACGTGTGGGGCGCCGTCGGCCCGTCCTCGTACGACTGCTCGGGACTCACCTCCACGGCGTGGGCGGCCGCCGGGCACCCCATACCCCGTACCTCGCAGGCGCAGTGGCAGGGACTGACCCGGGTCAGCCTGTCATCCGCCCAGCCCGGAGACCTGATCATCTACTTCAGCGACGCCACCCACGTGGCCATGTACATCGGGGGCGGACAGATCGTCCACGCCCCGCGGCCCGGACGCACGGTCACGACCGCGCCGGCCGCCTCCATGCCCATCCTCGGTGTCGTGCGCCCCGGAGCCTGAGCGGATGTCCCAGTCACTGACACCCCGTGACCAGGGGAACCTGCCCGCGCTCAGCGCACCGCCGCTGATCCGTCTCGACGCCTACGTGGCCGAGGACGGGTCGACGGTGGTCAACGGTCATCTGCTGGAGATGGCCGGTACGCGACAGCCCAACGAGGCGATCCTCGACGCCATCGCCATGTTCGCCCGCACGCTGGGGGCCCCGGTGGCGGCCACGGTCATCGACCGCACCGTGCAGCAGGTGGCACGGCTGCGGGTGTACCCCGACGGCTCGAGCCGGACCATCGGCGACGAGGAGGATCTGCCGCCGGGGCGCGAGCGCACCGCCGCTGAGGAGGAGGCGTTCCCTCCGCTGGCCCGGGTCGAGCGCATCATCCAGCACGCGCAGCGCGAGGAGATGCACGCGGCGTACGTCCTCGCCAGGGCGCTGCGGGAGCACCTCACGCTGCGCAGGGGCGCGGAGGACGAACTCTCGCTGGAGGCACGGGCGATCGAGGCCTACCTCGCCTATCTGCGGGGCGACTACATGCTCTCCACCGTCCTGGCGCTGACCGTGGCCCGCATCCGCTGCCGCACCGACCTGAACCGGGCGGCGCCCGAGGTGGCCCGCGCGACGGCGGCGTGGCAACGGCTGGAGGACGACCGTCAGGTGGCCACCCGAGGACAGGAGCTGCTGCACATGTGGGAGCGCCTGTCCGCCGAGGGGCTGCTGCTGGAACCGTCCCACCAGGCCATGGCGCAGGCGGTGCGGAGCCGGCTCGAACGGGACAGCCAGTCCGTTCCGTCCCCGGCCTCGCCGCAGGCCCTGACCACGGGCCGGGGACCGGTCGCCCCCGAGGACAAGCCCCTCAAGCCCACGCGACGGGGGCTGCGGCGTTTCACCAGGCGGGCCGGCCGGTCCACGGAGCCCTCGCCCTAGATCACGAGACGCGGGACCTATCGGTGGTCGTCCGGGGGCGTGCCGGTCAGGAAGTGCACCACGTTGGAACGCTGTCCGAAGTAGTAGGGCCGCACCCGGTACGACGCCTGTTTCTCGCTGGGCAGGGTGATCAGGCCGAAGGAGGTGACATCGGGGTCCAGCGCGGCGACGGGGCGGAAGCCCTGGCTGCCCCGCGGTCGGTCCTCCAGCAGATAGCCCTGTTCGTCGTCCGCGTGATCGTGCCAGGTGAACCGGATGCCGTTGGCCTGCATGACGGTGGCCCGCAGACCGGTCGGCGCGGCCGCGTCGGTGCCGGACGTACGGCGGATCGAGGCGGTGGTGCCGGGTTTGCCGCGGAGGGTGCGCGGAGTGGCCCAGGAGGGGTCGGGTGTCCGCTCGCGCGGGTTTCGGGCACGGTCGGGCAGGTCGACGTCGATCGGTCGGGACGCCGGGCCGTAGTAGGGGCGGACGCGGTAGTAGAACGGTGTGTGCGGCATGAGGTCGGGGTGGTGGTAGCTGTTCTGGCCCGGCGGCAGGTAGCCGAGGATGGTGTAGGGCCCTTTCGGGTCCGTCGCGAACTCGACGACCTGCCCGGCGGCGCCGGGTTCCTCGCCCGTCCAGGTCAGTACGACGTCCACGGGCGAGGCCAGCGACCCGGTGAGCGCGGTGCGGCCGCGGTCGGAGGCGGCGCGCGGCCGCGTCGCCGTACCGTGCGACGCGGAACTGTCCGCGGTGGGGGAGGAGCAGGCGGTGACACCGGCGGCGACGAGGAGCGCCACCGCCAGCGTACGGACCGGGACGAGGCCGTTCATTTCTTCCAGAACTTCACGTCGCTCCACACGACGGTCGCCGGCCCGCTCCCGCTGCCGGTGCGGTAGGCGCCGATCTTGTCGTAGAAGCTGCCGCCGGGGCTGTCGTCCGTGTGTTTGAGGGAGCCGTTGATGTAGGTCCGGTGCTCCTTGCCGACCTGGTGCACGGTGTTGACACGGACGGTGGTGCCGATCGTGGCGACGTTCGCGATCGTGTCGCCGTCGTGTACGTCGTAGAGCCTGCCGCCGCGTTCCACCGCCAGCATGAAGTAGGGGCCGGCGTGTCCGCTGGTGTCGTTGAACGTCTGCTTGAGGCTGATGCGGGTGCCGCTCATGCTGGTGATGCGGAAGTACCCCTCGAACTGGTGGGTGCCGCCGCTGTACGTGGCGTAGCGGCGCTCGGCGCGCTGGTCGCCGCTGCCGGTGGAGCAGGTCAGCTTGAAGGTGAGGCCGTCGACCTGGCCGCATCCGCGTTCCTGGACGGTGTAGGAGGGCGATTCGGAGGTCCAGCCCCCGGGTTCCACCTCGGCGTGTGCGGCACCCGGTGCGGCCAGCAGTAAGGCGCAGGCGACCGATAACCCTCCGGTCAGTTGGTACTTGTTCGGCATGTCTCCCACTTCCTCTGCGTTTGGTTCCCCTCCCGCCCGGGCGGAGGGCAGCCGGAACCCGTTGGTCCGGACCAGACGTCACGGTACGAGCGGGATCAAGGTCTGTCCATATGTGTGACCACAGTTCTCATGTCGGAACGGTTGCGGCATGTCCCGGCACTACGACGTCAGTCGCCCGGAAGGTGACAACGCGACCGGACGGGGCACAGGAATGCTGCGTGGTCCGCCGAGGGGCGGGTCCGCCCGCGACGGGGTGGGAGGGCACATGGACGTGCTGGCCCGGCTGGACCGATATCAGCGACGCCACCGACGGGCGGGCATGCCGCTCGCGGTCGTGTACAAGTTCTTCGACGACCAGGCCACGTACCTGGCCGCGCTGCTGGCGTACTACGGCTTCGTCTCCCTCTTCCCGCTGCTGCTGTTCCTGGTGGCGATCCTCAGCTCCGCCCTGCACGGCAATCCGCAGCTGCAGCACTCCGTGCTCCACTCGGCGCTCGGTGAGTTCCCGGTGATCGGCGACCAGCTCGGCCACAGCATCCACTCCTTCCACGGCAGCGGTGCCGCCGTGGCGGTGGGCGTCACGGGCAGCGTCTACGGCGCCCTCGGCGTCTCCCAAGCCGTCCAGCACGCCCTGAACAAGATCTTCGCGGTGCCGCGGCATGCCCGGCCCGATCCGCTGCGCTCACGGCTGAGGGGCCTGTACTTCCTGCTGCTCCTCGCGGCCGGACTCGGCGTGACCACGGCGCTGTCGGCCGCGGAGTCCGCGACCGGTGCCTTCGGCACGCACCTGGCGATCGGGCTGCGTATCGCCGTCGGCGTGGCGGGCATCGTGGTCGACGCCGCCCTGCTCCTGCTGAGCTTCCGCCTCATGACCCGGCGCCGACTGCCGATGCGCTCGATGCGCGGCCCGGCTCTGGCAGCGGCGTGCGCCTGGCAGGTACTGCAGTGGGGAGGCTCGTACTACATCGGGCATGTGCTGCGGGGTGCCACGGCGACGTACGGCATGTTCGGGATCGTCCTCGGACTGCTCGCCTGGATCTACCTGGCCGCGGTGGTCTACCTGGCCACGGCGGAGGTCATCGCCGTGCGACACCTGCGGCTGTGGCCGCGCAGCCTGATGACGCCCTTCACCGACCACGTCCGCCTCGCGGCCGGTGACCTGCGTGCCTACCGCTTCTACGCGAACGCCGAGTCGTTCAAAGGATTCGAGAAGATCTCCGTCCGTTTCGGTGAACCTCCGCCGCCGCCCGTGGGTGACAAAGGACCGCTCTGACGCCGGCCGGGATCTTGGCCGTGAACCGGGGTAGTCGAGGGGGGACCGAGGGAGGAACGCCATGACGACGTACGTCATCTCGGTGCCGGGGACGTTCACCGGCGCAGCAGGGCAGGAGACGCAGAGCGAGCTCGCCCGGGCCCTGCGGCCAGTGGACCCGCACCAGACCCACATGGGGAACGAGGAAGATCTCGACGCCCTCACCGTCAACGACGACGGCACCTTCACCGTCCGGCTCAGGATCGACGCGGACAGCGCTCCCGAGGCCGAACGGGCGGCCCGAAGCTACGCGGAGTCCGCCCTGAACGCCGTGGGCCTGGACGAGGGCAGCGCCCCGCTGGGACCGGCAGCCGTCACGGGCATCGACTCCGACGGCTGAGCGCTGACCGGCTGAGCCGTCGGCCGGTCCGGGGCCGTGGGTTCTCGCCGCCGGGAACCACCTCCGAAGGCCCCGGGCCGGTCGAGTCCGGCCGTCATACCCGCCGACGCGCCAGCACGTGCCGCAGGGCGTCGGCCACGGACCGCGGTACGCCCAGCCCCTGGACCATGTTCAGCACATGGTGGGCCACCACCAGCGCGTCGACGCCGAGACGAAGGGCGACGTCGGCCAGGACCTCCCCGGCGTCCTCGATCGGCAGCGGCCCGAGAACGGCCAGCGCGCCTTCCGCCATGTTGAGGGTGGAGCGCGCGGCGAGAGCACGCCGGAGCCCGGCCAGCTCCGACTGCTCCAACCCTCTGCCGGCGGCCTGGTCGTGGGGCCGAAACTCCACGAATCGAGGGTGTGGTCTGGACGATCGCATGGCACCGCCTTGTCGGGACTGAGGACCATCCGCTACCCGGCTTCCACGAGGAAATGGCGGGGGGCGACGCATCTTCACACCGCGGTCATCTTCGTTGCGATCGCAGACGAGGCGCGTGTGACACGCGTGCTCAGGGGCAATAGCGAGGTGTGCGGCGCTCTCACTCCCATCGCCGCATTCGCTGCCGCGAAAAGCACGGCCCGGAAGAAGGTGACAGCGTGGCCGAGGCCCTACCCGACGAAGCGTCCGAAGCGGGTCCGGTGACAAGGCGGAAGGCGGTCGCCGAACTGCCCCGACAGGTCCGCGACGAACTCGCCCGCCGACTGAGGCGGAACAAACGGGCCTTCCGTCCCGACGATGTTCAGGTGGTCGAACCCCCTCTGCTGCGGCGCGCGGTCGGCGCCTCCGCGCTCGGCAACTGCATGGAGTGGTTCGATTTCGGCGTCTACAGCTACCTGGCCGCGACCATCGGCAAGGTCTTCTTCCCCGGCGCGTCCCCGGGAGCCCAGGTCGTCTCCTCGTTCGCCACCTTCGCCGCGGCGTTCGTCGTACGGCCCCTGGGCGGGCTCGTCTTCGGACCGCTCGGTGACCGCCTCGGCCGGCAGAAGGTGCTCGCCACCACCATGATCATGATGGCGGTCGGCACGTTCGCCATCGGCCTCATCCCCAGCTACGTGACCATCGGCATCGCCGCGCCGATCCTGCTGCTCCTGGCCCGTATGGTGCAGGGATTCTCCACCGGGGGCGAGTACGGCGGCGCGACCACGTTCGTCGCCGAGTACTCACCCGACCGGCGACGCGGATTCCTCTCCAGCTGGCTCGACTTCGGCACCTTCGTCGGATACGCCCTGGGCTCCGCCCTGGTCACGCTGCTGAACCTCGCGCTGAGCGACGATCAGATGCTCAGCTGGGGCTGGCGCGTGCCGTTCCTGATCGCGGGCCCGCTGGGTGTGATCGGTCTGTACATGCGGCTGAAGCTGGAGGAGTCGCCCGCCTTCCAGCAGCAACTGGACGAGCACGAGAAGGGGCTCGCCCAGGAGTCGGCGGGCAGCGAGTTGAAGGCCATCGTCACGCGGCACTGGCGTCCGCTGCTGATCTGCATGGGTCTGGTGCTGCTGTACAACGTCACCAACTACATGGTGACCGGGTTCCTGCCGACCTATCAGACGGAGACCCTGCACCGGTCCAGCGGTTCGGCCGATCTGCTGGTGCTGATCGGCATGGTGTGGATCGTCCTGCTGATCACCTTCATCGGCCGCTTCAGCGACCGGATCGGACGCCGGCCCGTCTACGGTGTCTCCGCGGCCGCGATGATCGTGCTCGCGGTTCCGTCCTTCCAGCTCATCAAGATGCACGGGACCTGGCCGCCGATCCTCGGCGTGCTGATCCTCTCCACGCTGCTGGCCTGCTTCGCCGCACCGAGCGCCGCCACCTTGCCGGCCCTCTTCCCGACCGCCGTGCGCTACGCGGCCATGGGGATCGGCTTCAACATCGCGGTCGCGGCCTTCGGCGGTACGACCCCGCTGGTGACCGAGGCGCTGGTCAACCTCACCGGCGACGATCTGATGCCCGCGTACTACCTGATGCTGGCGGGTGCGATCGGCCTGGTGACCGTCAAGTTCCTGCCCGAGACGGCGCAGGTCCCGCTGAACGGATCCCGGCCCATGGTCGGCTCGCGCGAGGAGCAGCAGGAACTGATCTCCACGTCGAAGGAGTTGTACGGCGTCGCGTCGCGCCGCCCGCGGGCCGAGCACTCGACGCCGTCCGCTCAGCCGCGTATGCGCTGAACCCGAGAAGGGCCTTGCCGCACCACGGGGGAACGGTGCGGCAAGGCCATGTCACCCGGTTGCCCGGCACGGCCGAACTCATGCACTCCGGCGGTCGGATCGCCGGCCGCGCATCACCGGAAGGCCGCGATGTTGCCGGCCGCCCACGGGGCGAAGGCGCGGGGCGGGCGGCCCAGGAGCCGCTCGATGTCCGGGCTGACCCGGCGCAGTCCGGCCGAGGGTGCGCCGAGGATGTCGAGGGTGCGTTCCACGACGGGTTCGGGCATGAACCGCACCATCGCCGCCCTGGCCTCCGACCGGCTCTGCTCGACGAAGCTCACCGGCTCGCCCAACGCGTCCCCGATCGCGGCGGCTTGCTCGCGCGGCGAGACCGCCGCCGGTCCGGTCAGTTCGTAGACCCTGCCCGCGTGCGCGGCATCCCGCAGCGCGACGGCGGCGACCTCGGCGATGTCGCCCGGGTCGACGGTCGGCAGTGCGACATCCCCGAACGGCGCCGTCACCGTCCGCCGCCCGCGCACCGCCTCCGCCCACTGCAGGGTGTTGGAGTGGAAGCTCCCCGGCCGCAGGACGGTCCACTCCAGGCCCGACTGGCGGACGGCGTCCTCCATTTCGGAGGGGAGCTCTCCGGTGCCGACGGCCTGCGAGGACAGCAGGACGATCCGCTGGACGCCACCGTGGCGCACGGCCTCGAGGACGCTGCCGAGGTCACCGCCGGCCGCCATGAAGTCGCCGGAGGTGAGCAGGAACAGCGTCTCGGCTCCGTCGAGGGCGGGCTTGAGGTTCCGCGGCTCGGTCAGGTCGGCCCGATGATGCCGTACCCCTGCCGGCAGTGGTGCGGGCGGGACCCGCCGGGACACCGCCGTCACCTGCTCACCCGCCGCGGCGAGCGCCCGCACAAGCGGCCGCCCGACATTGCCCGTTGCGCCGGTCACCACGATCATCTTCTCTCCCGTTTTCCGGAGTCCTTGAGGTGCACGGCGACGCTACTATCGCGAGGTCAGTAGGTACCTAGAGGAAAGTACTGGGTCGAGGGGGCGGATGTGACCGAGAGCACAAAGGGACAGGACCGGGCCGAGGTCTCGCCGAACAATGCGTGTCCGATCGCGCCGGTGGTCGACCTGGTCTTCAGCCGGTGGACCACTCCGATCCTGTGGACCCTCAACGAGTACGGCCGGCAGCGGTTCGTGGAGCTGGAACGCCGCATCGCCACCATCACGCCCAAGGTGCTGACCCAGCGGCTGCGTCAACTGGAGCGCGACGGGCTCGTCCTGAGGACCTATCACGCCGAGGTACCGCCCCGGGTGGAGTACGAGATCTCCGAACTCGGCCGCAGTCTGGCGCCGTTGTTCGCGGCACTCTCCGAGTGGTCGCCCAACCTGGACCACGTCGAGCGGGCCCGCCGGGCCTACGACGCCAGGCAATAGGCCCAGACCGGGGCGCCGCCCGGCCGCTGCGCCGACGTATTTGCCAACTCCTGACCCAGAAACTCGTGTTGGCCTCGTTGACATGCCGCAAGCGCAGGCGTTTCACTCGACACTCGTGAATGGCAACGTTGTCAGGCCGGGAGACCGGAAGCGTTGCCTGTCGCCGGCGCCGCGTTCTCACGGCGCCGGCGACCGATGTGCGAGCACGAACTGCTGCGGAGGCAACCGATGGTGAGACCCCGACGTTCAGCTGCACCACACGACCGAAGAAGACTCCGCCGACGAATGGCGGTCCTCTGCGTCCTGGGCATGGCGGCCCTCCCCCTCACGGCCATGGAGAGCGCCCATGCCGCGGGCACCGCGACGCCGGCCTTCGTGAAGGATCCCGCGTCCCTGGTCAATCCCCTCATCGGCACGTCCGGGGCCGTGGACACCTTCCCCGGCCCCGACATGCCGGCCGGCATGGTGCAGTGGGGTCCCGACACGACGCCCCACCGCCCCGACGGCGGCGGCTACGAGTACAGCGACAGCAAGATCTCCGGCTACAGCCTCACCCACATCTCCGGCCCCGGCTGCCCCGTCGCCGGCGACCTGCCGATCCTGCCGGTGACCGGCGCTCTCTCGGGCAGCCTGGGCGACACCTCCGTCGGCTTCAGCCACAGCGACGAGCAGGCGGGCATCGGCTACTACCGGGTCACCGACGCGAGCGGCGTCAGGACCGAGTTGACCGACACCACCCGGGCCGGCCTGGGCCGCTTCACCTTCCCGGCGGGCCGGCAGGCGAACCTGCTGTTCAAGCTCAGCGGCGGTGCCACCCAGGTGGACGGAACCCGCGTCCAGGTGGTGAGCGACAAGGAGATCAGCGGAGCGATCGACAGCGGTCACTTCTGCGGCGCCAGCAACAGGTACACGCTGCACTTCGACATCAAGTTCGACCAGCCGTTCACCGAGAGCGGCACCTGGGTCGGCAGCACCATCAACCCCGACGCGAAGTCGCTGAAGGCGGGCAAGGTCCGGCAGACCCCGCAGGCGGCCAGGACCGCGCCGCTGAAGGAGAAGCACTTCACCGTCCCGGCGAGGCCCGCCCCCACCCTCCACGGGAGCACCCCCAAGACGTCCGGCACCCCGTCCCCGACAGCCGGCGCCGCCCCCCGCTCCTCGGCCACGGCCGACGCCGCCCAACCCCCCACCACGGGCGCGAACGGCATGTACCTCACCTTCGACACCTCCGCCAACCCCACGGTGAACGCGAAGGTCGGCATCTCGTACACGAGTGACGCCAACGCGGCCTCCAACCTCGCGTCCGAGATCAGGACCTGGAACCTCGACACCGTCGAGCAGGCCAACCACAAGGCCTGGAACACCGTGCTGAACAAGCTTCAGATCGGCGGCGGCACCGCCGACCAGCAGACGCAGTTCTACACCGCGCTCTACCACGCGCTGCTGCACCCGAACGTCTTCTCGGACGCCAACGGCCAGTACATGGGCATGGACAACCAGGTCCACCGGCTGGCCAAGGGCCAGCAGGCCCAGTACGCCAACTACTCCGGCTGGGACACCTACCGCTCCCAGACCCAGCTGCTGGCGATGGTCGAGCCCAAGGTGACGAGCGACGTCGTCACCTCGATGCTCAACGGCTACGACCAGACGGGTCTGCTGCCCAAGTGGGCCTCGAACAACGGCGAGAGCTATGTGATGGTCGGCGACCCGGCCGGCGGCATCATCACCGACGCGTACGCCTTCGGCGCCACGGACTTCGACACCGGCAAGGCCCTCGCCGCCCTCCAGCACGAGGCCACCGTCCCCAACAACGACCGCCCGGGGGAGTCGGTACGGGACGCGAAGGGCTATCTCCCGCTGGACGAGAACGACTACGGCTGCTGCAACTTCTACGGCCCCGTCTCCACGCAGCTGGAGTACGACTCCGCCGACTACGCGCTGGCCGCGTTCGCCAAGTCCCTGGGTAGGACGGACGTCTACACGAAGTTCGCCACCCGCGCCCAGGACTGGATGAACGTCTTCAACCCGCAGACCGGCTACCTGCAGGCCAAGAACAAGGACGGCCAGTTCGCGGGCGGCTTCACCCCCGGCACCTCCAACGGCTTCGTGGAGGGCACCTCCGCCCAGTACACGCCGATGGTCCCCTTCAACCTCAAGCAGCTCATCCAGGCACGCGGCGGTGACCAGGCGTACTCGTCCTACCTGGACAGCCTGCTCGACGACATCACCAACCCCGGCAACACCGACGCCGACCTCAGCAACGAGCCCAGCGTGGAGATCCCCTGGGAGTACGACTACACGGGCCAGCCGTGGAAAACCCAGGCGGCGGTCCGCCAGGCCCAGCAGAAGCTGTACTTCAACGCTCCCGTCGGCTCCTTCGGCAACGACGACCTCGGCGCCATGAGCTCCTGGTACGTCTGGTCCGAGCTCGGCATGTACCCCGAGACCCCGGGCACGGACACCCTGGCACTCGGCAGCCCGGTCTTCCCGGTGGCCCAGGCGACCCTCGCGGGCGGCAAGACCGTCCGGATCACCGCACCGCAGGCCGCGCCCGACGCGCCCTACGTGCAGTCCCTGAACGTCAAGGGCAAGGCATGGAAGAACGCGTGGCTGACGTACGGGCAGTTCAAGGGGGCGGGCAGCCTCGACTTCACGCTCGGCACCCAGCCCAACACCTCCTGGGCGTCCGACCCGTCGGCGGCACCGCCGTCGGACACCACGGGCGGCAACCGGGTGCTCGCCGCGACCGGCCCCTCCAGCGACGGCCTGGTGCTCCAGCCCGGCGCGTCCGGTGACGCCACCCTGGATCTGACCAACCTCGGCAGCCAGGCCGTCACGGTCGACTGGAAGGCCACGGCGCCCACCGGCGTCACTGCGGATCCGGCGTCCGGCTCGCTGACCGTGCCCGCCGCGGGCAGCGCCGAGACGAAGGTCCATGTGACGGCGGGCACGAGCGAGGGCACCTACCCGGTCACCTTCGCGCTGACCGACCACGGCACCGGCGCGACCCTGAGCGGTGCGACCCTCCGCGTGGCCGTCGCCAAGGCCGGCGCGCTGTGGCCGTACAACACCAACGAGGGCGTCTATCCCGACGGAGCCACCTTCTCCGGCGGCTTCGACAACGGCGGCTGGGCGTACTCCCAGAACGCGCTGTCGGCGGCCGGCGTCACGAGCGGTTCGACCCTCACCGTCGACGGCATCTCCTACACCTGGCCGACGGTGACCTCCGGTCAGCTGGACAACCTGGAGATGGCCGGCCAGACCATCCCGATGCCCGCCGGTACGTCGGGTGCTTCGCTCGGTCTGCTGGGCGCGGCGACCAACGCGCCGACCGACGGTGTCTCCGGCACCGTGACCGTCACCTACACCGACGGCACCACCTCGAAGGCGACGGTCGGCTTCTCGGACTGGACGCTCAACGGCGGCTCCAGCAAGCCGATCGCGGGTGACACCACCGCCGTCACGACGGCCTACCGCGACACCGGCAGCGGAGGCCGGGACGGCGTGAAGACCTACGTCTTCGCCACCAAGGTCACGCTGGATCCGTCGAAGCAGGTGGCGTCGATCACGCTGCCGGTGACGGGTTCGACGGGCACCGACCACCTGTTCGCCTACGGTTTCGGGCAGTAAGAGCGCCGCCGAGGCCCGTCGTGCCGAGCCGGTTCCCGGACACCCGGGAACCGGCTCGGCCAGGCGCCGTTCCAGCGCGTCTCACGGCTCGCGGGTGAAGTGCTGCCCAGGGGTGTGTCTCTCCGTGTCGTCCGTGTTCCGGCCCGCATGTCCGTCCGCGGTGTCCGCGGGCGATCGAAAGCAGGCGATGACCGACTTGCCGTGGCGGCAGGGCCGGAACTCCCACTCGTCGGCCAGGGCGTCCACGAGGAACATGCCGCGTCCGCCCAGGCGCTCGGTGCTCGCGGTGCGGGGTGTCGGCGGATCGCTCGAACCGTCATGAACGCTGATGTGAAGACACTGTTCGTCCCAGGTCATGACCAACTGGGCGCTGCTGTGCGCGTGCACGTGCGCGTTGGTGACCAGTTCGGAGACGGTCAGCAGTACGGCGTCCACCGTCTGCGGAGCGGAGGCGGTCCACCCCAGTGTCCTGAGATGGTCACGTGCCCAGTCCCGGGCGGCCTTCACTTCGCTGGACATCGGCAGCGAGCGCGCCCAGCCAACTGCTCGGAGCGAGGAACCTTCCACCGTTGCCCTTCCTCTTTCCTGGGGTGTTTCCTGGGGTGTTTCCTGGGGGTGCGCGCCACGCACGTCCGTCCCGAGGGGATTGCGCCGAACCCGGTCAACGGTGGCCACGAAGCTTGCCCAGCAGGCGCTGCGCCTGGGCCCGGCGCCGGGGATCGGCGGCGGCCCGCCGTGCCTGTTCGGTCACGCGTCGGCCCTGGGGGCTCCTGGCGAACTGTTTGATGCGCTCCATCATGCCGGGCATGACGCTCCTTCCCGCGGGGGTCTTGTCCCTTTCTGTCGGCTCGGTTACCCCCGACGGAGCGGCTCAGCCCTGGCACTCGGGCCCCCCGGCCGGAACCGCCGGCCGAGACACAGGTGCAGGGCGGGTCGGCCGGGGTACTGGGCGCCGCATGGCGATGCACACTGAGTCCTTCACCCCCTGGCCCGTTGCCCGGCAGTTGCGGCGCATGCGGACCCTGTACGCGGCGGGCGTGATGTTGTGGGCGGCTTCGAGTGCCTGGACCGGGTGGGTGTCTCCCGGCAGCCGGCCGATGTGGACGTCCTTGCTGCTGCTGGCGGTCTTCGCCGGCCTTCTCGCGACGGCCAGTTGGTGGCTGCGGCGTGTGGAGTCCGCCGAGCCGGCATCCCGCAGCGTCTCGTTCTCAGGGGCCGGTCCGCTGCGGGGAACTGACGAGCCGTGATGTGGAAGAGATGTTTGTTCGAGCGCGGACGGTGCACACGGAGATCTGACACAACCTTTACATGCGACGAATCGGAGACGCACTGTGGGCATCATCGCGTGGATCCTCATCGGCCTGCTCGCCGGCGCCATAGCCAAGGCCCTGATGCCGGGCAAGGACCCGGGGGGCATCATCGTCACCATGCTCATCGGCATCGTGGGCGGCCTGTTGGGCGGCTGGCTCGGCAAGGTGATCTTCGGGGTGGACTCCATCGACGGATTCTTCGACCTCTCCACCTGGGTCGCCGCCATAGTCGGCTCCCTGATCCTGCTGGTCCTCTACCGCCTCGTCACGGGCAACCGGCATTCGCACCGTCACGCATGACGCGCCGGTGACGTCCGTGTACGGGCGCAACGCGACGGCTCCTCCCTTGACGAAAGGGCAGGAGCTGCCGCGTTTTTGGCGGGAGTTACCGAGTTGGGCACCTTTGCCGCGTTTACGGCCAATGGATCGCCGGGGCGAAGTAGAGTGCCCTCACGGCGTCTTGGCCCCGGGGGTTGACGATCCGGGCAGGTTCTGCTGCCCAACGCCGTGAAGAGTGCGGAGAAAGGGGCGTATATGAGCGCCTACCTGTGTCCTCCCGCTGTGTTGCACGGCGAACACGCCGTGGAGACCGGTCAGATCCTGGCGGAGGTGCGCGGCCGACATCCGCACGCGCCCTGGCTGTCGCGCATCGACGGCGTCGCCGCGAGCACGGGGATCACCTCCCGCGGATGGATGCTGCCGCTCGAGACGGCCACCGCGCCCAGCGCCGGAAGCGGCCTGCGGACACCGGGAGTCGAGCCAGCCCGTGCGGCACTGGCCCGTGACGGGTTCAGCGACCGGGAAGTGAACCGGGTGATCGCCGCGCTGGAGGCGATACCGGCGCAGCAGACCGTCCAGGAGCGCACCGCACCGGCCTGGGCGGCGGTGCAGACCTACGGCGAGCGGTCAGCCCGCGAGGCGCTGGAGACCGCCGGACTGCAACCCGCCGACGTCGACTGCCTGATCACCAGTAACTCCACCACCCCGGCCCTGCCGGGGCTCGACCTGTCGCTGTTCAACCGCCTCCCGCTGCGCAGGGACGTGCTGCTGCTGCCGGCCACCCAGTGGGCCTGCATCGCCGGGACCCGTTCGCTGGCGCTGGCCGCCGATCTCGTCGCCGCGGACCCCGACCGGGCGGTGCTGGTGGTGATAGCGGAGGCGCTGAGCACTACCTACCAGCCGGCCGACGACACGCTGGAATCCCTCATCGTCCGGCTGTTGTTCGCGGACACCGCCGTTGCCGCGGTGGTCACCGGCCGTCCCCGAGCAGAATCGATCCTGCGCCTGGACGCGGCCTGGCATCACACCCTGCCCGGGACCACGGACCTGCACCGCCTGGACACCCGGGCCGACGGCACCCACTTCGTCATGGACCGCCGAGGACCGCGTGCCGTACAGGAGACGGTCGCCGCGATGTGGGCATGGCTGCGCGTACGCCACCACGACGACCGGCACCCGTGGCACCCCGATCTCCTGCTCGCCCATCCCGGCGGGACCCGGGTCCTGGAGTACATGGAACAGACGATGCCCGACGGCTGGCCCGGGGGACTGCTGGCCTACAGCCGGGCCGGCTACACCACGGGCAACCGCGGCGGCGCCGCCGTACTCGACATCCTGCGGCGCGCGTACGACGCCGGCCAGAAGTCCGGCAGTCGCACCGTGCTGTACGCGGCCGCGCCCGGCCTGACCGCCACGGCCGTGGAGGGGGAATGGCTGTGAGGCGGTGACCGGGCCCCCGCTCGCGTCGGCAGCCGCCCTACACGTCGAGTTCCGCCCAGACGGCCTTTCCGGTGTCGGTCCACCGCACGCCCCAGCGCGTGGTGAGCTTGTGGACCACGTGCAGGCCGCGCCCGCTGTCGCCGAGCAGCTCGGCGCGACGCAGCCGCGGCCGGCCGTTGCCCACGTCGCCGACCTCGCACGTGAGGCGGTGGCCTGCTTTGACCAGCCGTATCGTGACGGGCCCGGTGCCGAAGAGGACGGCGTTGGTGACCAGCTCGCTGATCACCAGCAGCGCGCTGTCCCGGCCCTGGTCGCTGGTGTGCCATCGCAGCAGCAGGTCGGCGACCAGAGCGCGGGCGCGGGCGGCGGTGTCGTCGGCGGCGGGCAGCCGCCAGGTCGCCGTGTCCCGGCTGCGCCGGCCGGTCGTACGGGCGAGCAGCAGGGTCACGTCGTCGCGCAGGCGCCCCTGCGGGGCCAGCTCGGCGACCACGCGACGCGCGGCCTGCTGCAGATCGTCCCAGGGGTGCACCTCGCGCACCGCTTCCTTCAGCCGCCCGATGCCCTCGTCGATGGAGGCCACCGGGTCCTCCACCAGGCCGTCGGTGTACAGGGCGAGGAGCGATCCGGGCGGTGCGGCGAACGACTGCAGGTCGAACGGCTCCCGCACCGCGAACTCGGCACCCAGTCCGGGATGCGGCAGGGCGGTGACGGTGGTGGCTGAGCCGTCCGGGCGAACGAGGATCGGGGGCAGGTGCCCCGCGTTGGACATGACGACGCGGTGGTCGACGGGATCGTAGACCGCGATGCAGCACGTCGAGCCCAGCGCGCTGTAGCCGGCCGCCAGGCCCGCGTCCGTGTCGTCGAGGAGGGTGACCGTCTCGTCGAGACGCTCCAGGACCTCGTCCGGGCCCAGCCCCGCCGACAGCAGCGCGCGGGCCTCCATGCTCAGCTGGCCCATGGCGGCCGCGGCCCCCAGACCGTGCCCGACCACGTCACCGACCACCAGCGCGGTACGGTCGCCCGGCAGCGGGAAGCTGTTCACCCAGTCCCCGCCGACGCCCGCGCTGTCGGGGGTGGTGGGCTGGTAGACGCTGGCGACCTCGATGGTGTCGCTGCCGGTCCGCGGCAGCAGTCGGCGCTGCAGTGCCAGGACCTGGGCGTGCTCCCGCTGATGCTGGCGGGCCAGATCCACGTGCCGGGCGGTCTTGGCCACGAGTTCCTGCAGGTCGAGCAGCTCGCTGTCACGGAAGGGATGATCCGGTCGGCGCCAGACCTCCGTCAGCCCCAGCACGATGGGTCCCGGAGTGCCTTCCGGCCCTCTGACCACCAGCGGTATGCACGCCACGCTCGCGGGCAGGTTGCCGGGCACCAGGGCGCGCACCAGCCGGGGATCGCCGAGCACCCGCTCGATCGCCGCACGGTCGGGAATGACGATGGCCCGCGGCACGTCGTCGCGCGTCACCGCGCCCACCAGCAGACGGCTCGCCTCGCGGGGAAGGTTGTCCCCACGCGTCAGATACCCCTCGGGCCAGGCCCGGTCCGGTGCCAGGGCCGCCCGGCGCAGCCGGATGCGCTCGTGCGCCTGCTCGCTGACCGCCTCTCCTGTCCACACGGCGAAATCGAAGTCCACGGCGGCCACGTCACCCCAGGCCAGCAGGGACTGGGCCAGGGACTGCGCTGTCTCGCCGATGTCCAGGGACGTCCCGATCGCGGCGGCGGAGGCGTACAGATGCAGCCGTCTGGCCATGGCGATCAGGGAGACCGTCAGCCCGCCCTGTGACGCCGCGGCAGGCAGGATGCTCATCGAGACCACCAGGTCGGTGCCGTCGTCCCGCCGCAGGCGCTGCACCCGGGCGACGTGCGCCTCATGGGTCTCGATGACGTTGCGCAGCCTCTCGGTGACCGTCGGTACGTCCTCGGGCGGCAGCAGCGCGGAGAAGGCCGTGCCCGGCGCGGCGGTGACACCGGCGAAAGGGGGCGCGTCCAGATTGCAGCTGGTGATCGTCAGATTCCGGTCGAGGTTGACCACCGCGAGGATCTGTTCCTGACCCCCGCCCTCACGCCTCTCACCTGCGGGTCCCTGGCCGCGGCGGGCGCTCTGCGAGCGGGCCGCCGTGGCTCCCGCCCGGGGGACGTAGTCCGCCAGGGCGCCGCTGACCATGTCGAACGGCGAGTCGGGCGATGAGGAGGATGTGGGGTCCATGCGGCTCACTCAGCTCGCTGACTCCGGCACACACCGGAGAGGCATTCCCGAGTACGTGCGATCGAGCCCCGAGATCCCTCACCGCACACCTCTTGGATAGCACAAAACGCCGTCGTGGCCGTAGGGGAGCCCTCGGTGAAGGAGCCCGAGCCGGGAAAACGCGGACGCCGTGATGTCTCTCAAGGAAATGATCTCCTGGCGGCCCTAGTCTCGGTCCCGGCACCGAGGAGGACTTCTGATGCGCAGCGTGACCTATTCGATGAGCATGTCGCTCGACGGATACATCGTCGGACCGGACGGCCGTTTCGACTGGACGGCGCCGGACCCGGACGTCTTCCGCTTCTGGATCGACGAGATCCGAGACGTCGGCGTCCACCTGATGGGACGACGGCTGTACGAGACGATGTTGTACTGGGAGACGGCCGACCAGGATCCGTCGCTCGGCGAGGCGGAGCAGGAGTGGACCGCGCTGTGGAAGCCGCTGCCCAAGGTGGTGTTCTCCTCCACCCTGCAGGCGGTGCAGGGAAACGCCCGCCTGGCTTCCGGCAGCGTGGCGGAGGAGATCGAACGGTTGCGCAACGAGCCCGGTGAGGGCGAGATCGCGATCGGAGGGGCCACCCTCGCCGCCGAAGTGGCCGCCGCGGGTCTGATCGACGAGTACCGGGCCATCGTCTACCCGGTACTGGTCGGCGGAGGCATTCCGTTCTTCCCCCGCGACGAGCGCCGGGTGGACCTCGAACTCCTCGAGACCCGCACCTTCAGCTCCCGCTTCGTCTACCTCCGCCACCGGGTGGTGCGCTAGCCGACCGTCCCCGTCCCGGCCGGACACCGACCTGAACGGGGTCTTATCAGCACCGCTGTCAACGACGTACCCTCGCGCCACTCGCACACCCGACGCGAGCACGTAGGTGTCATCCGGCTTGCAGGGAAACGGAGTTGACATGGCAGCCGCATCGAAGAGACGACGGCTCGGATCCATACGGCGGCAGGCGGGCGCGGTCGCCGCTCTCGCCATCGCCGCCGCGACGCTGACAGGGGCCCCGCCGGCGTCGGCCAGGAGTTCGCAGGGGCATCGCATTCCGACGGTCAGGTCGGGGGACGCTCGGTTCGAGATCCTCTCGCCGACGCTGATCCGCACCGAGTACGCGGGCGACGGCGAGTTCACCGATGCCCCGACCTTCAACGCGATCGGGCGCGGCGGTTTCGACCCGGCCGCCTACACGGCCACCACGTCCGGAGGTTGGCTGACCATCAGGACGAGGGCGCTGACCCTGCGCTATCAGGTGGGCTCCGGGCCCTTCAACGCCCGCAATCTGTCAGTGCATTTGACTGCAGGCGGTACCCCGGTGACCGCCACCCCGTGGCAGCGGCTGACCTGCGAGGTCGGTGCGCTGTGCGAGGCGGAGAGCCTTCAGCTGAACGGGCTGTCCGTGGCGGCCGACCACGCCGGCCACACCGGCACCGGCTTCGCGGCGGGCTTCGAGGGCACCGGCAGTTCGGCATCCGCCGACATCGATGTCAAGCAGGCCGGTGCGTACCAGTTCGGCCTGCGATACGCCAACTCCCGTGGCGCGGACGGCCAGACCCGCGCCCGAACGCTGACCCTCTCGGTGGACGGCGGCGAGCCACGGACGGTGACCCTGCCGACCACGGCCGACTGGGACACCTGGACCCTGGCCACCGCGCACCTCGACCTGACCGCCGGCCACCACACGATCGCTCTGACCCGGACCGCCTCGGACAGCGGCGACGTCAACGTCGACAGCGTCGCCCTGGTCCACCCCGGTGACGCCTATCCGCCGGTCGACAGCACGGCGATCACCGACTGCCTGCTCGGCACGAGCTGCGAGGCGGAGGCCGGAAGGACCGGCGGCAGCGCCGTAAGCGCCACCGACCACACGGGATACGCGGGCAACGGCTTCGTCGCGGAGCTCACCAAGGGCGCGAGCCTGACCACCCATGTGGTCGGCGTTCCGGCCGACGGCACGTACACCCTGCGGGTGCGCTACGCCAACGGCACCGGCGGCGACGGCCTCCACCAGACCCGTACCGCCTCCGTCTCCGCCGGCAGCGCCACCGCCCCCCTGACACTGTCGGCGACACAGGACTGGGACACCTGGGCGACCGCCTCGGTACCCATCGCCCTCAAGGCGGGTGACAACGACGTCACCCTCGACTGCCCCGAGGCGACGAGCTGCCACGTCAACCTCGACACCGTCTCCGTGGCCGCCCCGCAGCAGGCCGCACCCGCGCCGCACCTCGCCCTCGGCGGCTACCGCCGGGGCCTGGACGGCGTGAACGGCGACGGCAGCGCCCCGGTCACCACCCCCGGTCTGCTGCACCGGGACGGCTGGTACCTGCTGGACGACACCCCCTCGGCGCTCTACGACACCGCCTCCAAGAAGGCCACCCCCCGCCCCTCGCACGGCGCTTCGCCCTACCAGGACGGCTACCTGTTCGGTTACGGCCACGCCTACAAGCAGGCACTCACCGACCTGTCCACCCTGACCGGACCACCGCAGCTGCTGCCGCAGTGGGCGTACGGCGTGTGGTACTCGGAGTACATCGACCGCACCGCGGCGGACTACGAGCACGCGATCCTTCCTGCCTTCCGGTCCGAACACGTGCCGCTGGACGTACTGGTGACCGACACGGACTTCAAGGCCGTCAACACCTGGAGCGGTTGGGAGATGGACCCGGCCAAGTTCCCCGACCCGAAGGGCTTCTTCGACTGGTCGGCCGCGCAGGGGCTGCACAACACCCTCAACGTGCACCCGAGCATCCTCGCCTCCGACCCGCAGTTCGCCCGGGCGCAGTCCACGGCCAAGGGCAAGCTGACGAAGGGCGGTTGCGCCGCGGCCGCCGCGGTCGACGACACCTGCTACACCTTCGACTTCGGTGACCCCGACCAGCTCAAGGCGTACCTGGACCTGCACCGGACCCTGGACGAACAGGGCAACGACTTCTGGTGGCTCGACTGGTGCTGCGACTCCTCCCAGTCGTCACTGCGGGGCGTCACACCGGACGCCTGGATCAACCAGCAGTACGCCACCCTCACCGGCGGGACCGACAGCCGCGGATTCGTCCTCTCCCGCGCCTACGGCTCCCTCCAGGCGGGCGGTTACAGCGGCCAGCAGGCGCTGCCGACCGGACCTTGGGCGGACAAGCGCACCACCGTGCACTTCACCGGCGACACCGCCTCCACCTGGGGCACGCTGAAACTGGAGGTCGGCTACACGCCGGGGGAGTCCGCCGCGACCGGGACCGCGGCCATCACCCACGACATCGGCGGGCACAACGACACGACAGGGCTGACCGGTTCGGAGACCTACACCGATGGCGGCCAGACCCGTACCACGCACAAGCTCCCCGACGACCTGTACGCGCGCTGGGTGCAGTTCGGCGCCTTCCAGCCGATCGACCGGCTGCACAGCAACCACAGCGACCGGCTGCCGTGGCAGTACGGCACACAGGCGCGGAAGTCGGCCGACAGGTTCCTCAACCTCCGCGAGAACCTGGTGCCGTACACCTACGCACTGGCCGCGGAGGCGAACCGGACCGGTGTACCGATCGTCCGTCCGACCTACCTGGAGTATCCGGACGAGGCACGGGCCTACGAGACGGCCACCAGCGAGTACTTCTACGGCTCCGACGTCCTGATCGCCCCGGTGACGACACCGGGCACGACGGCGACCACCAGCGTGTGGTTCCCGCCCGGCCGGTGGACCGACTACTTCACCGGCCGGACCTACCAGGGCGGCACCACCCAGGACATCACCACCGGCCTGGACACCATGCCGGTGTTCGTCCGGGCCGGCGGCATCCTGCCGACCCGCACCCATGACGTCACCGACAACGACCGCAACCCGCTCACCGACGTCACCCTGACCGTCGCCGCCGGCGCGTCGGGCTCGTACCGCCTGTACGAGGACGACGGAACCACCGGGGGGGAGGGACACAGCGCCACCACGACCGTGCGGTACGAGGACAAGGGCACGCGCCACACCGTGTCGATCGACCCGGCGCGGGGCACCTTCCACGACCAGGTGCAAAGCCGCCGGTGGACCCTGTCCGTCCTTGGCACGACCGGTGGGCCGGCCAAGGTGAGCGCGACCGGAGTGCGGCTGACCCCGCGCGACTACCGCTGGGACGGCTCCACCGGAACACTCACGATCACCCTTCCCCGGCACACCGTCCACGGCCCGATCAGCGTCACCTACCAGGACTCGGCTGCGAAATCCCTTTCCACGAAGGGAGAGAGGGGTTGACACTTTTTCAAACCGTGTCATTTACAAGGGAATTGCAGACAGGCGCCCCACAGGAAAAGGCTCGCCACTTCCCTTCCGCGGTGTAACTTCTACCCGTCAGTAGGGGCTTGAACAAGGGTGGATCTGTGGCTGCCTCTCCGCGAACCGAGAAATTCGCCGCATACCTGCGGATGCTGAAAGAGCGCAGTGGCCGGGGATACGACCGCCTCGGCAAGGAGGCGGGCGTCAGCGGTTCCAGCCTCCATCGGTACTGCTCCGGCCTCAGCGTCCCGGCGGACTACCGGGTGGTGCACGCCTTCGCCAAGGTGTGCGGTGCGAGTGCGGAGGAGCTGCGCGAGCTGCACCGGTTGTGGGCTCTGGCGGACAGCGAACGGGACACGCCGGAGCCCACGGCCGAGGAGGAGGTGCGGACCAGTCCCGCACCGGACGATGTCACGCCGCCGACGGCCACCCTCGACGAGGAGCCGCCACGGTCCTGGCTGCCCCGGCAGCTGTCACCCCGGCTCGCGATCCTGGCCGCCGTGGTCGCGGTGATGCTGGTGGCCGGCTTCGTGTGGCTGCCCTCCCAGGACTCCGTCGGCGACTCTCCCACCGGGGACAAGGTGCTGGACTCCCCGGGATGCGCGACGGTGAGCATGGGGGAGCACGACGAGTGCGTGCGCGAGGTGCAGAGCCTGCTGGTGCGGGCCAAGGGAAAGCTCGCCGTCGACAGTGACTTCGGGCCGGAGACCCTGCGCAGGGTGACCGCCTTCCAGGTGCTGGCGGGCGTGACGGCCAGGGGCGTGGTCGACGAGGACACCAAGAAGGCGCTGTACGCGCAGAAGGTGAGCATGGTGACCTGGTCGCCGGACCGGGTGGCGAAGCGGATCCGGGAGGTGTTCGCCGAGGACCCCGGCACCGCCGTGGCCATCGCCCGCTGCGCCTCGTTCCTCGACCCCCTGTACGTGCTGCCCAACACCAACGGCAGCCGCAACTGGGGCGTCTTCCAGATATCCGACGCCCGCCTGCGCGACCTCGGCGGCACACCGCTGCGCGCGTTCGACCCGGACTGGAACATCAGGGCCGCCCACCGGCTGTGGGCCGTACGGCACGACTTCCACGACTGGCCCTCCTGCCAGGCGGCCCTCAAGAACACGCCGAAGAGCTGAAGCGTGGAGCTCCGGGCGCCGCCGCGGCGACACCCGGAGCTCCACTCCCCCGACAGCGGCGTCAGACCGTGCCGTCCTCCCACCACCAGTCACGGCCGAGGTCGGCCCGGCTGTCGACGTGCTGGTGGTCGGTGTTGTACGTCTCCAGCCCGGAGAACCCGCAGGTCTCCGCCTTCTGGTAGACGGTCTTGTTGGCCACGCCGGACACGTCGAGGTCGGCCGCGGTGCCGTACAGGTGCATGCTGTCGCTGGCGCCTCCGATCTCGGCGTTGTGCGCGATGCTGCGGAAGCCGGAGTTGACGGTGATCGGCTTGTCGCCCAGCTTCTTGCGCAGCGCCTCCAGCTTGTACATGCAGCGGCGGACGTTCTCCTTCACCTGCGAGGCGCTGAGCTTGCCGCCGTTGAAGGTGCCGTCCGACTGGTTGACGAACTCGCTCCAGTTGAAGTGCAGCGTGGAACCGTCCGACTGCTCCAGGGAGTTGAGCTTGGCCTGGGTGTTGGGCCCGACGCTGCCGTCGGCGGAGAGGCCGTACGCCGCCTGGAACCGGCGCACGGCCGCCGCCGTACCGGGGCCGAAGTCGCCGTCGATGCTGACGCGGCTGTGGCTGGCGCTGTCCGCCGCCCAGCCGGCGACCCGGATCTGCAGCTCGGTCACGTCGGCGCCGCTGTCGCCCTGGTTGAGGGTGCGCGACCACGAATAGGCCTGGGCGGTGCCGGAGAACAGCAGCTGGCCGAACGCGACGCCGGCGCCGGCGGCCAGGGTGCCCCGCAGCATGGTGCGGCGGTTCATGGGGCGGAAGGAGGAAGCCATGGTCGTCCTTTCGGGAACGGTGAGCGGTGGGGCGAGCGGTCAGTAGGCGATCTGGAAGGTGACGTTCTGCGCGTCGATGTCGTAGGCGTGCACCCGCAGGACGAAGTGGGTGCCGTCCTTGACGTCGGTGGCGACGGTGGCCCACTCGGTTCCGTGCGTGGTGTACGCGTCGTCGTTGTTGCACTTGCTGGTGTGGTCGACGAAGACCACACAGGCGTCCAGGTAGATGCCCTGCGGCCCGTCCGTGAGGAGGCGCATGTTGATGTCGTTGCACCGCGAGGTCGTGGTGTAGGTGCCGTACTCCTTGGCGGCCGCCTGGTAGTGGTACGTCAGGGTCTTGGCCCCGCCGTAGCAGCTGGTGGCGGCGGCCGAGGGCTGCGCCGAGGCGGGCGCGACGCCCGCCGTCAGCAGCGCGGCGGTGGTGAACAGGGCCGAGGCGAACGCCCTTGTGCTGATCATGGTGGTCTCCGTGGATGAGGGGGGTCAGTAGGCGATCTGCATGACGGCGTCGTCGCCCTCCAGGGGCACGCCGGCGGGCACCGTGAACTTGCTGTCGTCCAGGACGTCGGTGGCGATGGTCGTCCAGCTCCGGCCGACCCTGGTCCAGTGGTTGCAGGTGCCGTACTTCGCGAACTTCACGCAGGCGTTGACGTAGTCGGCGGTTCCGCCGATGACGCGCATGTTGATGTCGTTGCAGCGGCTCGTGGTCCAGTAGGGGCCGAACTCGAGCGCGTCCCCGTAGTGCACGGTGACCGCCCCGCCGTAGCAGGAGGTCGCCGCGGCGGCCGGAGCGGCCGAGGCGGAGGCGGTCGCCGGTGCGGTGAGGCCGAGGGCCACGAGCAGCGCGACCGGAAGCGCGCGTGCGAACCGGGTGGTCATGCGGGTTCTCCTGTCGCGGGCGGGGTCAGCGATTGGCCAGACGGTCCAGATCGGCCTGGGTGCCGTTGAACACGTCCGCGGTCGCCGGTGCCTGGATGCCCGGGAACAGCGCGGCGTCGGTGTACTGCCACATCGTCCAGGTCGTGGAGCCGTTCGGCAGCGGCGGCTGGGTGATCGACTGGCGGTAGTCCGCGAGTTGCATCGGATAGCGGGCGAAGGCGGTCGTCGAGCCCAGGCAGTCGTCCAGGAAGGACTTCTGGGTGTAGATGATCGGAGTGCGGCCGAAGGCGGCCTCGACCCGGTCGAGCCAGGCCTTGATGTCGGCGACCGTGCCGTAGACGGGGCAGCGTCCGGTGCCGTCGTCCATGCGCTCCAGGTCGAAGATCGGGGGAAGGTCGCCCGCCCGCTGCCCGGAGTAGCCGGTCGCGCGTACGGCGGCGATGAACCGGTCGGCCTGCGCGGCACCCGTGTCCGGCGAACTGCCCGTGTAGAAGTGGTACGGCGCGACGGCCAGCCCCGCCGCCCTGGCCGCCGGGAGGTCGGTGGCGAGGTACTCGTCGGTGACGTTCATGCCCCGGGTCGCCTTCACCGTCGCGAACTCGACACCCGAGGCCCGCACGGCCTTCCAGTCGATCGGCGCACCGCCCGGGTGCTGGTACTTGGCCGTGTCCAGGCCGTCGATGGAGTAGCCGGCCGGGCGCGGGGGAGTGCAGTACGTGTTACGACTGGACCAATCCACCAGCTTCGCCCAGGTGTTGGGGCCCACGACGCCGTCGGCACTGAGGCCGGCGCAGTGCTGGAGCTCGATGACCCGGCCCTCGGTCCCACCCCCGAAGTCGCCGTCGACGGTCAGCGGCGGATAGTGGTACGGCTCCATGGCCAGGTTCAGCCGGCACTGCACCTCCTTGACCTCGACGCCGTTCGCGCCCTTGCGCAGCGTCGGCCGCGTGTCGGTGTGGCCGCACACGGTCGACTGCGCCGTACTCGCCGTGCCCTGGGTGGCGCAGGTGTGCGGCCCGGCGGCCCAGGTGTTCAGCGCCGCCCAGGTCTGCGGGCCGAGGACACCGTCCACGCCCAGCCCGGCACACCGCTGGAACTCCTTGACCCGCGTCTCCGTCGCCGGCCCGAACGAGCCGTCCGCCGCGATCGGCGTGTACCGGCTCGGTTTCGTCGCCAGGTTGAGCTCGCACTGCGCCTCGGCCGCCGCGTCCCCCGTCGATCCCCGCTGCAGTGTGGGCTGTTCGCTCGTGTGCCCGCAGACCGCGACCGCGGTGGCGGCGGACCCTGCCGCCTGCACGACCGCGGACCCGCACAGGGGCAGGACCGCTGCCACGGCGAGGGTCAGACCCCGCAGTAGCGTCCTTCGTCCCATCTGGTGTTCCCCCTCTGATGAGTGGCCGGGAGCCCCCGGCGCGGATCATGCTGGCAGCGCCCGTCCCCGACCGGACCCCGTCACCCCCCAATTGGGACGCAGGGATGGTCTCAGGGGTGTGACCTGCGAAGACGGGTTCGTGGTGGGACGAATGTGGGACGCCGGCGGACACAAACGACGCCGGAGATGTGTCTTCTCCGTGCAAGCGGGAGCTGGATGGGTACCTGCGACTGGCGGCCGGTCGGCGGCCGCGTCCGGTGGTGCTGTTCTGTGAGGCAGGGGGAGATCGAGGTGGGGTTGCGTGAGGCGCAGGGCGCCCGGCCGTCCGGGCGCTTCGCCCGGATTCTGGCGGGCCGTTACCGTCTGGACGCGCTGATCGGCTCGGGAGGCGCGGCGGACGTCCACCGGGGCTTCGACCTGCGGTTGCGACGACCGGTGGCCGTAAAGATCTTCCGTGCCGGCACCGGCTTCGACACGGAGGAGGACTTCCGCAGCGAAGCGGTCATCCTGGCCCGGCTGCAGCATCCGGGGCTGGTGACGGCGTACGACGCCGGACGCCACGACGGCGAGGCGTTCCTGGTCATGCAGCTCGTCGACGGTCCCACCCTCAAAGCCCGCCTCGCACAGAGCCCTCTGTCGAGTGAGGCGACCGCAGCGCTGGGTTCCGAACTCGCCGACGCCCTCGCGCACGCCCATGAAGAGGGGATCATCCACCGGGACGTCAAACCGTCCAACATCCTTCTGGACGCCTCCGGCAGACCTCATCTGACCGACTTCGGGATCTCCCGGCGCCTGGACGCCACCACCCGGACCGCCACCGGCACCCTGGTCGGCACGGCGGCCTATCTGTCGCCCGAGCAGGTACTCGGCCGGCCCGTGGGGCGCCCCGCCGACGTCTACGCGCTCGGCCTGGTCCTCCTCGAATGCCTCACCGGCAGACTCGAATACGACGGCACGCCCCTGGAGGCGGCCATAGCCCGGGTGCATCGCCCGCCGGCCCTCCCGGACTTCCTGCCCGCCGAACTGGCCACCCTGCTGCGTCAGATGACCGCCCTGGACGAAGAGACCCGCCCCACGGCACACGACTGCGCCCGAACCCTGGCTCAGCTGGCTGCGGTGACGCACACCGCGGAGCGGACCGCGTGCCCGGCCGTGAGCAGCGTCGTGCCTGCGGCCGCGGAGTACGGAGACGCCGGGGGAACCCACCACGGCCTCCTGCCGGACGCGAAGCCGCATGGTCTCTCCTGGGCGGCACTTCGGCCCGCCTTCGCCCGCAGCCGCCTTGGGATGTGCGGATCCGCGGCCGCACTGGCCGCCGTCGTCACCGCGGGTCTCGTCGTCACCGACGGCTTCTCGCAGCACAGTGCCACCGGCGAAGCGGCTCCGTCGGCCAGCAGCCCGGCCGTGCCGTCATCCCCCGGCACTCCCACCGGCGATGACCACAGCCCCGCCACACCGACGCGCTCGTCGACCCCGTCCTCCTCGGCCCAGCCGATTCGGGACGTGGCCCCAGGCGGCGGCGCTCACTCCTCGTCGGATAGCGGCCCGGACCGGCATCCGAGCGACCGCGCAGCGTCGGCATCCGGCAAGGGCACGCCGGCCGATGCCACTGCACGGGGCAAGAAGAAGTCCCCGACTGATCTGCTCGGGCGGGCCAAAGGAGGGAAGGGCAAGAAGGACAACAGCGCACACGAAGACCGCTAGGGGGCCGTCCCCGTCCTCGGGCGGTCGCGAGCCTACGCGTCGGAGTCGCGCAGGCCGACTGCGTCATGCCGCCAGAACGGCTCCGCGTAGACCAGCGTCCCCGTCATCCATGCCTCATGCTCCGGGAACCTGATGACCTGAAAGGCGTCGTCCGGGATGCGCAGGGACGGCTTTCGGAAGCCCAGGCCACCGCCGGGCAAGAAGCCGAAACGCGAGTAATAGCCCGGATCGCCCTCCAGGAAGACGAGGGGCACGGCCCGTTCGGCGAGGACCTCCAGTCCGCGCCGGACCAGGGCCGAGCCGATACCGCGCTTGTGGAACTCCGGCATGACGGCCAGCGGACTGAGGACCTGCACGTCCACCAGCCGACGAGGGGCATCGAGAAGACTGCGGGTGAACATCACGTGCCCGACGACCTGTCCGCCCTCCACGGCGACCAGTGAGAGACCGTCCCCGGGCGTGATGGTGCTCCGCAGGGTGTCGACCAGGTCGGCCACGACGAGGCCATGGCCACCGAACGCCCGCAGGTGAACGTTCCGTACGGCCCGTCCGTCGTCCGGAAGTTCTTCGCGAAGATCCATGCCCGGAGGGTAAAGGCCCCTCAGGGCGGCTCGCACACGGTTTTGGAGCAGGAACGACACGCGGCCCGCCCGCGACCGCTCAGCCGCGGGCGGGCCGCCCGTCGGTCAGGCGTAGTAGTGGATCGTGCCGTGCAGAGCGGGTCCGCCGCCCTCACAGTGCTGCACGAAAGTGGCGGCGAACGCCTTGACGGCGCCGTCGTCGCCACGGGCGAGCTTGGTGATCGTGAACTCTCCCGTGACCGTGTTGCAGCCGCGTCCGTTGCCGTACACGTCGAGTCCTGCCACGGAGGGGGCGTGGCTGCGCTGCGCCTGGTAGGTCCGTCCGGCCACGAACTGTTCGCCGTCCGGCGGGGTCAGTTCCGCGGTCCAGTACTCCCGCTTGCCGGAGACGCCGTAGCGGACGCCGTCGCCGTAGCCGCTGAGCGAGAAGGTGCTGGTGGCACCCTGATGTGTCTGGCTCGCGCCCTGGCCTATGTAGTCGCCGGCATCGCTCGTGTAGGCGTAGGAGAGCGGGTAGGCACGGTACTTGAGGACGCCCTTGAGGGCGGGGGCGTCAGCGTTCTCGCAGTGCTGGGTGTAGGTGGCGTCCAGGACCGTGATCGCTCCGGAGGTGTCCGTCTCGATCTGGTTGACCGAGAACTGCCCGTAGACCTCGTTGCAGCCGCGGCCGTCTCCGGAGACGTCGAGACCGGGGGACCGTCCGGTACGGAACGGGGCGCGCTCCGCGTTGCGGTAGACGCCCGGGTGCAGCTGCTCTCCGGCGGGCGCCGCGAGGTCGACGTCCCACCATTCGTCGGCGGTGCTCACCCTGAACCGCACGTAGCCGGCATCGCCGTCCGCGCTGACGGTGGCCGTGGACGGCGTGTAGGTCGCGCTGCCGCCCTGGCCGATGTAGTCGCCGGACTGGCTGGTGAAGCTGTACTTGGTCACGGCCGCCGGTGTTCCGGCGGCGGCCGACGCCGACCCGGCCACGCCGACACTGAGACCGACCGCCACGGCCAGGCTCAATAACGCGCCCAGCAGCGACCGCGGAGAAACCGCGCGTCTGCGCACAGTCATGTTCCCCTCCTCGACACGGGCACCCCCCTTGAGTGCCCACGCCCCGGTTATAACAGGGCCCACTGACATCGATGTCTCAACAACCTTCACTCGGCGTTCTTCGGGAGTGTTTCGCACATGAAGGCATGGTGATCTCGTCGGACAAGTACATCGCCCCTATCGAAGGACGCGGCCTCATCCGATGGGGCCATAGCGGAGCGGAGACGTACCACCTGCGAACGCGGGCGCGTTGCCTCCAGCATGGACCCCACTGTGAGCACCGGACTCCTCGTCCCGGAGGACGAGGAACAGCAGTCGTCGTACGGCACCCGCCTCGCGGCGCCGCAGGAGGATCCGCCCATCTACGCCGCGCTGATCAGGGAGTGGCGGGCTCGCGGCCGCACGGTACCGGGGGCTCGTGATCCCCAGTGGACGCTGCTCACGGCCATCAGTCCCGCGATCACGGCGCACCATCCGGGCCCGGTGCGCGCGTCGCACCGGGAACTCGTCGCCGAGCTGTGCGTGGAGCACCCCGCTGATCAGTTGCCCGCACGCTGACGCAGCCTCACTGCGGCGCGTTCACGGCCTCGCGGTGTCCGGCGTGGTGCTCCGCGGGTGACCGACGGCCGCGTCGACGGCCGGAAAACGGCCGTCGGGGGTCGACGCCCCGCACGTGGGGCACCGTCGTCTCCACCGGGCCTGCGAGGAGAGCCGGCCCAGGGCCAGCTGCAGGGCCAGTTCCACGGCGGCCGGCACGAACAGCGCGCCGCTCCCGTTCGGCGGAATCACCCAGCGCAGACGTCCGACTGCACGGTACGGCGCCGGGACCGCGACCCATGCGCCCTTGCCCGAGTAGCGGATGCCCGAACCGATCCAGCGGCCCGTGGGATCGGGCGGCAGGAAGAGCGCCACGCGGCGGGCACACACGTCCGCGAGTGCGGGACCGGGGGGCTGCGGGATGCCCAGCAGGGCGTCCAGGGCGGGCATGGCCAGTTCCTCGGGCACGCTGAGCACGTCCCAGAACCGGCCGCACGCGAGCACCGCGATACCCGACTCGCTGTGCCACTGCCGCTTGCACTCGCGTGGATCGTTCGCAGCGGCCGCGAGCCACTCGGTGGCCTGCCGCATAACGGTCTGCATGGTGTCCTCCGGCTTCATGTTGCCCGCGCAAGCGGACAGACTCCTCCCACACAGCCGGGACGGCCAGGCCCGGCATATTCATGCTGGTAGATATTTCCACCTGGCGGAAGGGGTGGCGGACCCTGGCGAATCACCCGCCGGTGTTCGCTGCCGTACCACGGCGGAACGCTGCCCTCGAAAAGGCCGGTGTCTCCGTGCGCGTCAGGGGCTGGCCGGATCGGGTCCGGTCAGCGAGCGTGTGTCCGTGTCCAGCAGTTGGTGGCCCATGGCCGTAGCGGAATGCCGTACGAACTGGCCCTCCCGTTGGCTCGCCACCAGTCCTCCGTCCCGCAGGACGGCGAGCTGATAGCTGGCGCTGGGGAGGGCGATGCCCACCGCTTCCGCCACTTCGGAGGTCGTGCGGGTGCGGCCGCGTGCCACCTGGGCGAGCACGGTGGCCCGGGTGCGGCCCAACAGGCGTTCCAGGCCGCCACCGTTGAGGGCGACCGTGTCGAAGGGCCGGGCGGTGAGCGGAAGGACGAGCAGCGGGCCGAGGGTGGGGTCGGCGAGCGCGGTGGGCCTGCGCCAGCAGAAGTAGGAAGGGAGCAGCAGCAGACCCCGGCCGTCCAGATGCAGGTCCCGGTCGGCGGGATAGTCCACCTCCAGAACCGGTGGGTTCCACCGGGCGAACGGCCGCAGACTCTCCAGCAGAGCACGGACTCCGCCGTCGAGGAGTGTGCGGGCCCGCAGATCGACCTCGGCGTGCACGGCTCGGCGAACCAGGCCCCACCGCGGTTCGAGCAGTGCCTTGGAAGAGACCTCCAACGCCCTGACCAGGGAATCCATGCTTCGGTCTCCCGGCCTGCCGAGCGTCGTCGTCCACGCCGGGAGCGGGCGGGACCCGGCGAGAACGGCCAACTCCTGTTGCAGCCGGGCGCGGGGTGTGGCCCGCACCTGTTCCAGGGCTGCGGGCAGACCGTCGTCCGAGACGGACGGGGTGAGGAAGTCGGGGATGTAGCCGAAGGGAGGGACGAGCGTCCCCAGCAGATGCAGGGCGCGGCGCGCCTCCAGATCGCGGGCCGTCCGCTGCTGGACACCGCGGCGCCATGCGCCGAACTCGAGCGGCCCCTGATGGGTGACCAGTCGGCAGGCGGCGCAGACGAGTTCCCACAACGGATCGGGGCGACGCGCCACGCGGATGCTCTGTAAGTCGAGGGACGTGAAGTGGATGCGGAGCATGCAGGCCTCATTTCATGGTGGTGGGGGGCTGGTCGAGGCGATGCGTGATACGGGTCCATCAAGGGGGACGAGTGGCCGGTGCCCTTGGTTGACTTCGGTGTCGCCCAGTTCGGAACCTCTGGTTCCGGTTCGGCTGCCGGGCAGCAGTCGAGCATTCCTTCCCTGGGGCGATCGCGGCTGCATACTGCCCGTCAGGCCCATTCTCCGAGGAGCGCCTCATGCCCGCAGCCTTCCGACTGCTGACCACCGGATACGCCCACACGCGCGTGGCCGGCACAGTCAGTCTGCTCATCGACGGCGCGACCGTCGTGGTCGTCGATCCCGGCATGGTCGCCGACCGCCGGCTCATCCTGGATCCGCTGACGGACCAGGAACTGAGCCCCGAGGACGTCACCGACGTCGTCTTCAGCCACCACCACCCGGACCACACGCTGAACGCCGCCCTGTTTCCGGCAGCCCGCTTCCACGACCACATGGCCATCTACCGCGACGACATCTGGGAGGACCGGGACGCGAACGGTTACCACCTCTCCCCGTCGATCACGCTCATGACGACGCCCGGACACACCCCGCAGGACATCAGCACCGTCGTCATGACCGACGAGGGCCTCGTGGTCCTGACCCATCTGTGGTGGACCGCCGAGGGGCCGGCGGACGATCCCTTCGCCCCGGACCGCGAGCAGTTGCGGGCTGCCAGGGAGAAGGTCCTCGCCCTCGGCCCGGCACTGATCGTGCCGGGACACGGGGCACCGTTCACGCCGTCGGCGTCGACACCGGTCTGAGCAGCCGGCGCGGCCACCCGTCGCCGGTCACGCGGTACGTCGTTCACCGGCCCCATCTCGCCAGTTCCGTGCCGTCGGCGCCGAGGACACGGAAGGTGGGGCCGCCGGTGAGCAGACCGGCCTCGGCGCTGCCGGGCTGCGGTGCGCTGACGGCGTACGCCGTGACGTAGGCGGGACGTCCGGTCAGCCGCACGACGGGGAGGCCGGTGGTCCGGCCGTCCTCCGTCATCGTGATCCGGGCCGCGGGCTTCTTCCCGGTGTAGGCGAGGATGTGCACCACCCCCTGCTCGAGGGGGTACCAGTCCTGGGTGATCGGTACCGCGCCCGGCTGCTGCACGTCGAGCGGCCCGACGCAGACGGGTTTCTCGTCCCCCGCGCGGGCGTCGCACATCTCCCGCGGTTTCAGCATGTACCACACGCCCAGTCCCGCCTCGATCCGCTCCCCGGGGCGTACGACGCGCACGCCCGGCCCGCTGCTCGCGGACTCGTGCGGCTGCGAAGCCTCGACTGTCCGCGGCTCCTCACCCGGGACGGCGCCCGACCCCGACGACGCCGGCAGCGAGGCGAGTCCGATGCCCAGCGGAACCAGCAGCAGCGCGCTGAGGGTGACCACCGTCAGCCGTCGACGTCGCCTGAGAGCCTCTCCGCGCTGGACGATCCGCTCCCGCGGGAACGCCGTGCCGGCGCAGTCTCGTGTGGCTTCGTCCAGTGCCTGCCACAGCTCCGGCACCGGCGGCTGCGGTGACAAGTCGGTCTTCATGTCTGTGCCGTTCCCTCTCACCGTTGTGCCGCGGAGGCGTAGTCCGACAGTGCCGCGCAGTCACGGAGCTTCTTCAGCGCGCGGCTGGCCTGGCTCTTGACGTTGCCGACGGAGCAGCCGAGGACCTGCGCGGTCTCCTGTTCGTTGAGGCATTCCCAGTAGCGCAGCACGACGACGGCCCGTTGACGGGGCGGGAGCGTGGCGAGCGCGGTGAGGAGCTCGCTGCGGGTGTCGTAGCTGTCCTGGCCGCCGGCGCCGTCGCCCGGGATCCGCTGCTCGGGCAGGTGGGGAGTCAGCAGCTGTACGACGCGCCGTTTGCGGTGCCGGGTGTTGTTGTTGTTGATCAGCGCGCGCCGGACGTACTGGTCGGGTGCGTCCAGGGTGCGTATGTGATGCCAGCGCAGATAGACCTTGGCGAGGGTGACCTGGACCAGGTCCTCCGCCTCGTGGTGGTCACCGTTGGTCAGGAGATAGGCGGTACGCAGCAACCGGGGCCAGCGGGCGGCCGCGTAGGTCTCGAAGTCGTCCAGGCCGTCCTCGGGCAGGTCCTTCCCGTGCTCCGCGTCCGTGCTGTCGTCCGCGTCCCGGTGCGAACCCCGGGCCGTTCCTCTTCCGGACGCGGCAGGCGTCCAGGCGCCAGTCATCGCGCACACCCCGTTACCCCGTTTCCTTCCACTGTTCGCGCGCAGGTCGATGGAGCACACGAACCCCATCCAGTAACACCGCTGGGGGAGCACGGGGGTTGCATGCGTACGGGACGCTCACAGCGGCGTTCGGCGGGGCCGGTCGGGGAGACCGTGGCCGGCAAGGTCAGGGGAGCGGTCCAGGACGGGATCACACGTTTCCTCGGCGTTCCCTTCGCCGCCGCGCCCGAAGACCCCGGCGGTTCCGGTCCCCGGCGCCGGCACCTCACTGGGACGGGGTGAGGGACGCAGTCGCGTTCGGCGCCGCGCCGCGCCTCCACAAGTGGCGCCGACCCCTCGCGCTCCGTCGATGTGGCGGCCCGGTGACGGCCTGGACTGCCTCACGGTGAACGTGTGGACGCCCGACCCCGGTTCCGCCGGGCTGCCGGTCATGGTGTGGATCTACGGCGGTCTGTGGAAGCACGGCGCGGCGAGCATGCCCCACTACGACGGCGCCACCCTGGCCGCCTCCGGTGTCGTGGTCGTGACCTTCAACTACCGTGTCGGCTTCGAGGTTTTCGGGCACCTGCCCGGCACCGAGGACAACCGGGGGCTGCGTGACCAGATCGCGGCCCTGGAGTGGGTGGCGCAGAACATCGCCGCGTTCGGCGGTGATGCCGCCAAGGTCACGCTCTTCGGCCAGTCCGCCGGTGCGGCCTCCATCGCCCTGCTCATGGGCGCCCCGGCCGCGCGCGGCCCGTTCCGGCGGGTGATCGCCCAGAGCATCCCCGCCGTGTCCGTACCGTCGCCGAGGCCGAAGCGGTCACCACGACCATCGCTCGGGCCGCAGGCATCCCGGCCACCCGAGAGGCTTTCGCCGCCGCGCCGCCCGAGACCGTCCTGGCCGTCCAGGACGAGCCGCTGCTCGAGCGGGACGGGCTGACCGCGTTCGCGCCGGTCGTCGACGGTGACCTCGTGACCGGGCCCGTATGGGCGGCGCTGCGGGAGGGCGCGGGCCACGACGTGGAGCTCGTCTGCGGTTTCACCCACGAGGAATTCCGGGGTCAGGGTGCGCCGCCCCCGCCGGACGTCGACCTGGCGGTCGTGGCGGAGGCGGTCGGGCTGGAGAAGCAGGCGGCCGACGACTACCGCCGGGCCCATCCCCACCTGAGTGATCCGGACCTGTTCACGGTGATGCTCTCCGACGCCCTCGTCAGGATGCCCGCCACATGGGTGGCCGAGGCCCACGCACGCACCGGCGGGCGGACCTGGCTCTACGACTTCGCCTGGCGGGGGCCCACCTTGGGGGCCGCCCACGGGGTCGACGTCCCGTTCGTCTTCGGCACGACCGCGACCCGCCCGGCGGCCCGCCTGCTGGGCTCCCCGCCGCCCACCGAATGCGCGGCACTGTCCGAACACATCCGCACGGCGTGGACGTCCTTCGCCGCCACCGGCGACCCGGGCTGGCCCCGCTTCACCCCCGACAGCCCCACCACCCGGGTCTGGGACGCGCCGCCCGGCGACGTGCCGTACCCGCTGGAGGATTCGAGGCGCATCTGGCAGGACCATCCCCGGCGGACTTGCCCTGAAGTGCGCTCCAAGTCGTAGCGTCGAAGACGCAGCGGCGCACGAGGCCGGTGTCGGCGGGTGGTCTCACCGGGCGCCGTCTCGTGTCCTTGAACCACGCACGAACGAGTGCAGGAAAGGCTGGACCACGGCATGCAGAAGCGCAGTCTGCGGGAATTGCAGGTATCGGCCATCGGCCTGGGATGCATGGGCATGTCCGCCTTCTACGGGTCCGCCGACCAGGAGGAAGGGATCGCGACCATCCGACGGGCCCTCGATCTGGGGGTGACCTTCCTCGACACGGCGCAGATGTACGGACCGCTCACCAACGAGTCCCTGGTCGGCGAGGCCATCCGGGGGCACCGTGACGAGTACGTGCTCGCGACGAAGTTCAACTACCGCATGGACGACGCCGTACCGGGCGACATCAGCACGGTCGGTCCGCAGGACGGCTCGGCCGAGCACGTCCGCAGTTCGGTCCACGGCTCCCTGAAGCGGCTCGGGACCGACCACATCGACCTGTACTACCAGCACCGGGTCGACCCGAACGTGCCCATCGAGGAGACGGTCGGCGCGCTCGGCGAACTGGTGGCCGAGGGCAAGGTGCGCCACATCGGGCTGAGCGAGGCGAGCGCGCAGACCATCCGGCGGGCCCACGCCGTGCACCCGGTCACCGCCGTGCAGAGCGAGTACTCGCTGTGGTCGAGGGACGTGGAGGCCGAGGTGCTGCCCGCCTGCCGCGAGCTGGGCATCGGCTTCGTACCGTACTCGCCGCTCGGACGCGGGTTCCTCGCCGGACGGTTCACCTCGCCGGACGATCTGGACGTGAACGACTGGCGTCGCCAGAACCCCCGCTTCCAGGACGCCAACCTGGAGGCGAACCTGCGGCTGGCGGCCAAGGTGAAGGAGATCGCCGCCGAGAAGGACGTCACACCGGCCCAGCTCGCCATCGCCTGGGTGCTGGCCCAGGGTGAGGACCTGGTGCCGATCCCGGGCACCAAGCGGCGCACCTACCTGGAGCAGAACGCCGCCGCGGTCGACATCGCCCTGACCAAGGACGACCTGGCTCGTATCGAAGCGGAGCTGCCCGAGGCGGCGGGAGAGCGGTACGACGAGGCGGGGATGCGGTCCGTCAATCGCTGACCCGTGGACCGGCTGCCCCGTGGACCGCGGGCGCCAGTTGGATGCCGGACGCGGTGGGAGGTCCTTGCGGCTGGAGTCGAGGTGGGGGAGCCTCTCGTGCCGTGTGCCGCAAGGACCTCCGGCGCGCGGTTTCCGCGGCGGGGGGGAGTGCCGCGAAACCGCGCGTGCGGTGACCGGCTCCGTCACCAGGGGGAAGGTGCGGTCGCCGGGCCACTCGTCACGCGCATGCCCGGCTTTCGGATTCCTAACCCGACCGAACGCGGGAACAGTTGAATTGTGACCGGGGCCACTTCCGCCCTCGTCCGGCCGGGGCGCCCTGGCGTCCTCAGTCCTCGGCGATCCGGATGAGGGTGCGGCCCGGGACGCGTTGGTGCGGGGTGAACGCGGCGGCGGCCTCGGCCGGCGGCCGAACCGCGCCGACCCGCACGCGGAGCCGGCCGCCGCGCAGCCGCTCGACGAGCCCGACGAGGAGGCCGCGGTCCGGTTCCACGACGAAGAACAGGGCCCGCCCGTCCTCCGGCCGCACGGTGGGCGGATGGGCGGATGGTGACCAGCGTGCCGCCAGGACGCGGTTCCAGCGGAGCCGAGCGCTCCAGAGCGGCGCCGCCGATCACGTCGAACACGATGTCGACCTGCCCGGCGTCCCGAGTAGCGGCCTGCCTGTGACCCGCGTTGAGCCGGTCGTCGCACCCGTCGACGTCGGTCTCGGCCGCCGCAGCCCGCCCGGTCGGCCGAGGATCGCAAAACGGCTGTGAGCAGGCGAAGTTGCGGGAAGAATGGCCGTCATGACCCACGAAGGCTCCTCCATCGACCCGACCAAGCCCAGCATCGCACGCGTGTACGACTACCTGTTGGGCGGCAAGGACAACTACGCCGTGGACCGGGAGATCGGCGACGTGTTCAAGCGTGACCTGCCCGGCTCGGTGGCCATCGCCTTCGCCAACCGCGCGGCCCTGACCCGGGCGGTCAGGGAGATCGCGAGGACCACGGACGTACGGCAGTTCATCGACCTGGGCAGTGGTCTGCCGACCGCCGACAACGTCCACCAGGTCGCGCAGCGCAACGCCCCCGAGTCCCGGGTCGTGTACGTCGACATCGACCCCCAGGTGCTCGTCCACGGGCGCGCACTGCTGGAGAACAACGAACGGACCCGCGTCGTCGCGGTCGACGTGCGCAACCCCGAAGGCATCCGCACCCACCCCGACACCCTGGAACTCATCGACTTCACCCGGCCCGTCGCCGTCATCCTCAGCGCCATCCTCCACCACGTCAACGACGACGAGGACCCGGCCGGCCTCGTCCGCTACTGGCGCGAACAGGTGCCCTCGGGAAGCTACTTCTTCGTCAGCCACTTCCGCTCCGGCAACAACGCGGAGACGGTGGAGGCCGAGAAGGTCCTCCAGCAGACCTTCGGCCGGGGCCGCTGGCGCACCGACGAGGAGATCGCAGCTCTGCTGGACGGCCTGGAGATCCTCGACCCCGGGATCGTCCCCGCGTCCCTGTGGCGTCCCGACGAGAACGACAGCCCGTGGAACAGCGGCGGCAGGCGCGAACTCACGGTCTGGGAACACCTCATCGCGGCGGGACTGGCCCGCAAGGCCTAGCAGTGATCGCCGGACGTGATGCCGTCACCCGATCCAACGGGCGGCGGCCTCGTAAGTGGTGGCCGGGGTGCTGTTGAAGGCGATGGCCGCGTCGGGTGCGTGCCGCCGGACCAGGTTGACCACCTGCTCGAGGAGTTCGGCCTGATCGTCCGAGTGCCGGAGGCCACCGCCGATGACGACGCACTCCCACCGACGGGCGCGCAGCGCGTTCGCGACGACCGCGGTCACGTCGTCACTTCCGTCGAGGCCGACCAGGCAGGTCTCCACGCCCACGCCGTGTTCGGCGAACTTGGCCAGTCCCACCTCGATCGCCTTGGCCACTGGTTCGGGGTCCCACGGCCCCGGCACACGGTAGGGATCAAGGCCGACGACGAGGACGCGGGGTTCAGCCGTGGTGTCCATGTGCGGACGATACTCGGCGTTTGGCAGGGGGCTGCCAGCCACCGGTGACTTCCTTGACCGGCTTGTGCGGGAAGCGGCGCCGGGCCTACTCCTGCGCGGGGGAGCCCGGCGGGACGTACAGCCGGCGGGGCGGACGGCAAGGCAGTGGCGGCGTCCTCGCTGTCGGCCAGGGTCTGCGGCACGTCGGGCTTGCGCGCGGAAACCGATCGGTTTACCTTGTAGGAACCGATCGGTTTCTTGTTCTCCGGAGAGCGTCACGACTGCTCTGAAGGGCGGAAACGCCTTCGTCACCGGCGGACCCCCTTCCCACGCAAGGAGTCGGCGATATGCCCGCCCGCGAGTCACGTCCCACGATCCACATTCCGGGGACCACCAGCCACACCATCGTCCCGCGCGCGGGACACAGCGGCGAGGGGACCCTCCGCTACCTCAAGGCGGGCAGCGGCGCCCCCCTGGTCCTGCTGCACACCGTGCGCACCCAGGCCGAGCACTTCCGCCACCTCATCCCGCTGATCGCGGACCGGTACACCGTCCACGCCCTCGACCTCCCGGGGATGGGCTACTCCGAGATCGTGCCGGGCGCGTCCTACGACGAGCCGGCCATGCGCGCGGGCGTCGAGCGGCTCCTGACCGAACTCGACCTGCATGACGTGACATTGGTCGGCGAGTCCATGGGGGCGGTGCTCGCCCTGACCACCGCGGCCGATCTGCCGGAGCGGGTGCGGCGCGTCGTCGCGGTGAACACGTACGACTTCCGCGGCGGGATCGCCCGCTCCAGCCTGCTGGCCCGCGTCGTGGTCAGCGGCGTCCTCGCGCCCGGAGTGGGCCCGGTGATCGCCGGGGTGGAGCCCAGGCCCGCCCTGCGCGCCGTCCTGCAGGGCGGCCTCGGCGACAAGAGCGCGCTGCGGGCGGACTACGTGGACGAACTGCTCCAGGTGGGCCGCCGCCCCGGCTACCCGGTCGTCGCCCGGGGCGTGTACCAGGCCTTGCCCAGCCTCATCGTGGCCCGCTCGCGCTACCCCGGGGTCAAGGCACCCGTGCACCTCGTCTACGGCGAGAAGGACTGGTCCCGTCCCTCCGACCGGGAGGCCAACCGACAGCTACTGCCGACCGCGGACTTCACCCAGGTACCGAAGGCAGGCCACTTCATCGCCCTGGAACGCCCCGACGTACTCGCCGACCTGCTGAACACGGCGGCTTGACCCCACTCTGGAGGACGTCGTCGAGATGAACCGCGCTGCTCACCGCTGACCAGGCCTGGAGTTCGACCGGGTTGGGCCTGCCCCGCGTTCTCCGGGGCAGGCCCATGGTTCACCGCCGCTCTGTTCCTGTCAGGCCGGCTGCCAGGAGAGGATCGCCCGGTACTGCGACTCGATGCCGCCCGCCGCGATGATGCTCGACGGAACCTGGGACGATCCGGTGATGGCGTGATTGTCCTTGATCAGGACCTTCTTGTTGTCGTAGTCGGACGGACCGTCGGGCCAGTAGTTGCCCTCGATGTCCGTGGGGTCGTACGTGCCGTCGCCCGCCGTGTAGTTCACGTGCTTGCTGCCCCACGGCGAGACGTTGATGTTCCACACCGCGTTACCGAGGATCGAGACGTAGGTGGCGCCGTTGTCGGTGTACAGCACGTGGCCGCCCGAGGTGTTGAGCTGGTCGTGGACGACGTTGCCGACGACCTTCTCGCCGTTGTTCATCGAGGTGCCGGTGATGCCGTTCGTGTAGACGGCGCCGCCGTCACCGAGCAGCGACATGTGGTCGTGGATCAGGTTGTACGAGATCGTGTTGTTGTTCGAGTAGTTGGGCTGTGCGGGCAGGCTCACTTTGTCGGGCCAGCCGCCCCAGCCGATGGAGATGGCCGTGTAGGGCACGTGATCGATCTGGTTGTGGGTGATGGTCGATGTCTCGATCCCGGGTTCGACGTAATTCGAGCGCCTTGGAGGCTCTTGCGGGCTGAAGGTGCAGGTCATCGGGCTGCGGGCGGTGCGAACGGCTGGAATTGCCTAGAGACACGACTTTCCTGATTTACC